>UQOH01000053.1 GCA_900542625.1 uncultured Fusobacterium sp. | reverse complement strand
GAAAAGCGCGATGGACAATCTCGCTATTTTTTATTATTATTTTAATTTAGGGAAATATTTTGTATGTAATAATTCGTGTGCTTTACGGCTCATTGGATAATCAAGGTATTTATCGTAAATAGCTTTTACTGATGGATTTTCATGAGAACGTCTGATTGGTAAATCTTTATCAATGTTGTTAAGCCCCTCTGCTCTTTTCTTTAATACTTCTAATTTCTTAAGAGCTTTAGGCTGTCCTCCTCCACCGATACATCCACCTTTACATGCCATGATTTCAATAGCGTGGTAGAATTCTTCTCCTGCTCTGATCTTATCAAGCATTTTTCCTGCCTCTTCAAGTCCGTGAGCAATACCTATTCTTAATTCAAGGTGTCCTATTTTAAGGTCAGCACTTCTGAATCCTTCCCAACCTCTTAACTCGTGGAATTCGATATCATCAAGTTTTTCACCTGTTATCATTTCAACAGTAGTTCTTGTAGCAGCCTCAATAACTCCTCCTGTTCTACCGAAAATGATACCTGCCCCAGAGTATTCTCCTAATGGATTATCAAATTCTTCACCATCAAGATTTTTTAAGTCAATGTTAGATTCTTTAAATATTTTGATTAATTCTCTTGTAGTGATAACGAAGTCTGTGTCATAGTTATCTCCTCTTGAGAATTCTTGTCTTGATGCCTCATATTTTTTAGCAAGACATGGCATTATAGCAACAACTGAAACCTGTTCTCTTGTAAGCCCAAGATTTTTTCCCCAGATATCTTTTGCAACAGTTGAGAATATTTCCATTGGAGATTTTACAGATGATGGAACATCAAGCATGTCTGGATAGTTTTGTTCAAAGAATTTAATCCATGCAGGACAACAAGATGTAAGGATTGGAAGTTTTACAGTATCGTCACCTTTGTAGAATCTTTCAAGTCTTGATTGGAACTCTGTTGCCTCTTCCATTACTGTAAGGTCAGCAGCCCAGCTTGTATCAAATACATAGTCAACACCTATCATTTTTAGTGCTGCAACTAATTTTTTCTCAACGTTTTCTCCAGCTTCAAATCCGAAAGCCTCTCCGATTGCTACTCTTACTGCCGGTGCTATTTGAGCTACAACAGTTTTGTTTGGAGTTGCAATATGTCTTAATAATTGAATTGTATGATCTCCTTCAAAAATTGCACTTACAGGACAAGCGATTACACATTGACCACAGTGAGTACATTTTGTGTTGTCGATTTTATGTTTCTTTTTAAGTTCTCCAGAAATACAGTGAACAGGACAAACTCTTGCACAAGCTGTACATCCGATACATTTATCAGTAATTTTGAATTTTAAAAGCTGAATACATTGCCCTGCAGGACAGTTTCCTTCTTCAATATGCTCTTCAAATTCATGGTAGAATCTGTCTATTGCCTCTAAAACAAGGTTATGTTGTTGTCTTAAAGTTTCTTTTATAGTTGAACAAAGTTGTCTTAAAAGGAAAATATCTCTCATATTTGCTTTTCCTTTAGAGATTCTGTCTAAAACCCTCCAAGTTCTTTCTATTTCATATTGAACTCTTGAATACTCAAGATATCCTCTCTGCTGCATTTTTCCTAATAAAAATTCAATATAGAATTTTGAGAAAGAGATTATACAATCTTCCTCAGAAAGAATTATAATATTTCTGCTTGTATTTTTGTTAAATAATCCGAAATCTAAAGGTTTCATAAGAGCTTCTTCTGTTATGAATCCTCCAAATGGAAGCCCGAACTGAGCTGCCTTAAATTTTTTCTTACCTACAATTCCACCAGCTAATTCAATTAAATCAGCAAGAGTTCCGTTTTCAGGCATATCATATACACCGGGATTGCATACTCTTCCTGAAATAGCTACAGCGTTCTGCCCTTCATGAATAGCTTTTCTTAGTTCCTCCTCTGCAGTAGTAGCAAAAACTGAACCAACAGAACTTTGGATAATGATTTGTTTGTTACCAGAATTGTTTAACATTTTACCTCCCTAAATATACTTCTAATCATATTAGTGATATTATACCTTTTTTTACGAAAAAAATAAATATAAAAATTAAATCAAACTTAACATAACAATAAATGACCTTAATTTTGAATAAAAATTAACCATTTTATCTGTTTTCCTAAATAAAATATTTGCTATATTTTTCATAAGTTATTAAAGAAACATAAAATAAAAAAATCAGAAATTTTTAAAAATTATCTTAAAAAAAAAGAAAATTATATAAATTTTAAAGAAAATAGGCATAATTTTCTCTAAATTTTTTCAAAAAAATTAAATTTGAGTTAACAATAAAGATTAAAAATTGACTTTTTTAACAATTTTTTACTGGTGGTTCTTTTATTTTTTATAATTACATAAGTAAATAAATTTTAATTTATATTGCACAAAATAAAATCATAAGTTATAATAAAAAGTGTAGTAATTAAAAGTGTTATACAAATAAAAATCAAAATATATTTATAAAAGAAAGGAGGATTATTTGAAAGCACAATTTAAAAGATATGTTTCTATATTAATTGTTTTGCAGATAGTAATGGCACTGCTTATTTCCATGCTGTGGCTCAGAGTAGTAAATATTCTTCATACAAAGCAAAATGAAGGAGCTTATGAAATTGTTTTAAAAGAAAATAAAGAATATATGCATGAAATAATTGATAATATGATTATCCGCATTGATTATAAAAGAAAAGCAATATTTACAGAAGCTGAAAAATGGATTGGAAGCTATTCTGAACATACAGAATTTCCTACAGCAGCAGTATTAGAAAGAAAAGCCAGAGAACTTTCACGGCATTCACGTTATTTGGAAATTGGTGATGCAGTTAAAATAGTAGTGAGTGATTCAGCAGCAGGAAAAGCATATTCTTATGAAAACGGAATAAAAAAAGAGCTTATAAACTGGAATCAGGATTTATTGGATAAAGCACGTTATTCGGCGGCACTTACTTCAGAAAATTTGTCTCTTTATATATATGCTGCAGCTGTTGATTTAGATAAAATTGTAAAAAAATATGTGTACAATGAAATTCACAATTCTGAATTTAATGAAAATGAATATATCTGGGTTAATGAAATTTTAAATTATAATGGCGGTGATAATTATGCTATCCGTGTTATTCACCCAAATATAACTGAAACAGAAGGCAGTTATCTCAACACATCTATACAGGACATAGGAGGGAATCTTCCATATCTTTCAGAATTGGAGGGTATCAAGAAAAATGGAGAAGTTACCCATTCTTATTATTTTAAAAATAAATCCAATAATTATATTACAGAAAAATTGTCCTATGCAAAACTGTATAAGCCATATAACTGGATTGTTGCCACAGGAAAGCCTCTTGGTGATATGATGGAATACAGCAATAATATAAACGCTGCTACAAAACAGCTTCTTGTACAGATGATTATTTTATGCCTTTTGGTTGTAGGAGTTATTTTGTTTATTGACTTTTTTGTAATTTATAAAAGCCAAAAAAGATTTCATAGTTCCACAGAATCTTATGTACAGAAAGAAACTCAGCTGGACGGAATAACAGGAGCATTTTCAAGAAAAGCTGGAGACCGTATTTTCAAAGAACATTTTGAAGAGTTTAAAATAAATAATATTTCTCCTGTTATAATGATTTTGGATATTGATAACTATAAATATATCAATGATTCTTTTGGACATGGAACAGGAGATGAGATTTTACAGATTCTTGTTCAGACTCTGCAGAAAAATATGAGAAAAAGAGATTTTATTTTCCGCTGGGGTGGCGATGAATTTGTGCTGCTGTTTAATGATATTGAAAACACAAAGCATAAAGAACTTGCTGGAAATATGCTTCGCTGCATTCATGAGTTAGATATAGTTAAGCATGGAAGAAAAGTTCCTTTTTCTATTTCTATAGGAGGCAGTCTGTTTAATAAAGAAGATAAAGATTATACACAATCACTGTCTCGTGCAGATGAGGCATTATATTACTCTAAACAGCGTGGTAAAGCGCAGTATACATCTTATGAAGAGATGAAAGAAAATATAATCAAAAGGAAAAAAATGATTTAAACTCAAAGTTATAAATAAAAATTTTTCTTGACTTGGAGTACACTCCAGATGTTATTCTGGTAGTGTAATAAATTTTTTCGAAATGAGGTTTAAAAATGATTTATGTTTTCCTGATGTTTTTTATCACTACTTTTTTATTTAATATTATAACTGTAAAACAGACAATAAAATATATAGTTCCAACTGAATATAAAACTGTTTTTCTGGCTGGATTTATATTTTTAACATTGCTTTTTTACATTTACCAGTTCTGCGGGTCATATTTTGCAGAAAAGCTTTCATATAACATAAACAGAATTTTGTCATACACAGCATATTATTATCTGAGTTTTATTCTTTATTCTGCAATGGTTTATATAATTATATTTTTCATAAGTCTTTTTCTAAAAGGAAAATTTAATCTTTATCCTTTAGGTTTTGCTGCTGTAATTTTTATTATTTTAGCAGGAACTTTTTTTAAACACAACACAGTTATAACTGAGTATGAAATAAGCAGAGAAAACTATAATCTCTCTTCCTCGTTAAATATTGTTTTGATTTCAGATATTCATATGGGATATATAAATGGAAACAAGGATTTAATAAAACTGGCAGAAAAAGTTAATGCTCTTAATCCTGATGTAGTGCTTATAGCAGGAGATGTGGTTGATATGCACATAGAACCTGTTATTCAGAAAAATATGTTTGATAATCTTCAGAAAATAAAAAGCAGATACGGCATTTTTGCTGTACTTGGAAATCATGATATTTATGATAGAAAATCTGAAACTATTACAAAACTTTTAAGAGAAAAGGGAATAAATGTTGTAAGAGATGAAAAAATTCTTGTGGATAATAAGTTTTATGTTGCAGGAAGAGATAATTTTTCAAAAACACCATTAAGTTCTTTTTTGGAAGAGGGGAAAGAAAAACCTGTTATTTTAATGGAACATACTCCTGACAGAATAATGGAGGCGGTAGAAAACAATGTATTTCTGTAGGTGTCCGGACATACACATAAGGGACAGATATTTCCCGGAGAATTATTCACAAAAAGAATTTTTCTTCTTGATTATGGATATAAAAAATTTGAAAACACAAATGTTATTGTTTCTTCAGGATATGGAACATGGGGACCTCCTATCCGTGTAGGGACTCGTTCAGAAATCTGTGTTATAAGAATAAAATAACTCCAGTTTTTACTCTGGAGTTATTTCTTTTTGCTAAATTTAAAAGAGAGAGTTTTCTCATTAAAGATTATTTTAAAAATAAAGATTAAAAAAATTGTAATTATCATATAATTCCAAAAATTTGAGTTTTCTTCAAAATAAATAGAAGAAATTCCTATTTCATGCATTGGATAAGAATCAAAAAACATTCCAAAATTAGTTGTTATACCTTTCAGATTTAAAAAATGATATACAGGAATTTTTTCTGTTAAAAATTTTCCTATTAATCCATCTTTTATATTTAAATTTTCTTCTAATAATACATTTGAATTAATGATTATATCGCTAGCATTACCAAAAGAAAGAAGGTTTCCTCCTATATTTATAAAAGCCTTTATATTTCCTTTACTTTTATAAAATTCATATCTCTCATTTATATTTGCATTTAAATCTTCATTATAAAAAAAATGCAGTCCATATTTTGTATTTCTTTCTTTTATATTTTTTACTGCTGTTTCATCCAGATTTTTACCTGTGTCATATTCTCCACCTAAAGAATAAGCAATACTTTTATTTTTTAATAATCCTTTAGAATACAATAAATTCTCCATATCTAAATATGTAAAATTTTCTAAGTTAGCTCCATATGTTGAAGCTCCTACAGAATTAACTATTACAGCATTTAAACCTATTGTATCTGCTGCTGCAAGAAAAGCAAGATTTAAAGCGGGAAAGGAACTTGAAAGATTGACTGCAATACTATCCCCTTTTTTTAAATTATTTTCTTTAAATAATTTTACCATTAAAGCTGCAAAATCAGGGTCTGTACTGGTTCTTTTACTTTCAAGACTTCCTAAAGTAGTTGTTATTCCACTCCATTCTTCTCCAATAAGCCCTGTTTCATTAATATCTAAAGATTTATCTATTTGTATTCCTATTTTAATTTTTTCTTTCTTTATTTCTTCACTAAAAATCTTCATTTTTTTAGCTGCAATTATCATTTCTTTGTAATATTTTGTTTTAATCTTTTCATCTTTACTTTTTAATCCATATTGTATAAACATAAGCAGAAGAGCTGTTATTATTAATAATAGCATATTATTTTTCTTTTCATGTTTTTTAAATATCATAATATTATTCCTCCTGCTTTATAAAAGATTTCAACAAATGCTTTAATTGTTATTGCAAGAATCATAAGAGATGAAAGTGTTTTTATCACACCATGTCTTCCCATTTCTTGTGCCATTATTCCTGGTATTATTATTCCAATAATGTTTCCACCAAGAATATATATTTCATATTCATTTATAATATAAATATTAAGATATTTTAAAACAGCTCTTATTAAAAAACTTATCATTATGCATAAAGCAAATTTTCTTCTCCCGTATATTATGGTATGATTAGCGATAATTTTAACAATAAAATAAGTTATAATACTGGCTCCAATAGTTAGTGCAATCCTTTGTGGACTATCAAGATAAAAAGCTATGTACGCTGGAACTATAAGTCCACCTGGAGAAATTTCTGTTATTTCATAAAATAGTATGCTCAATATAATACCGAATATAATTATTTCATTAGCCATCTATTTTTTCCCCCTTTTCTTCCAAATAATCTACAAGTTTTTTTCCATGTCCACAAATATTTCCAACTGCTATTATCAATATCTTTTCGTTTATATTATCAAAATATTTTTCACTTTGTAATATTTCTATTTTCTCTTTAGAAAAATTTTCTTTAAGAAGATATTTCTTAAATAGTTCTTTATTTTCCCCTGAAATTATTATCTTATCAAATTTATCTTGGACTTTAGCTGCAAATTTTATATATTGTTCCCATCTGCTGACTCTATCTCCTCTATTATTTATCAGCAGATATCTTTTATTATTCCAATAATTTTTTTTGGAGATTCTTTCTATTATTATTTCAGTAGAATTAGGGTCATTAGCAGCCATAGCATTTACAAAATAAACAAAATTTTCCTTATTATTTTTATACATTAAAGTTTTTAAACAACCTGGATCTTTATTATAATTTTTCATTCCTTCTAAAGCTTTTTCTTCTGGAATTCCTATATATCTGCATATTTCTAATGCTAAAGCGACATTACTTGGAAAATCAATTTCCCAATATTCATTTTTTTCATTTAAATTTATATGAGCTTCTGAATTTTTTTCAGTTGCTTTTGATTTAAAAAAATCAAAATATTTTTTATCGCTTGTAAAAAATGCTCCATTTGAAGGAATTGTATTTGATAATGATTCTGCTATATCATCTAAAGTTTTTCCCATCTCATCAAGATGATCCTCTCTTACGTTTGTAATTACACTTATATCTGAATGAAGTATTTTATTTTCGCAAATGTATTGATACTCTGGTTTTACTGCCATACATTCAAGCACAAGAACTTCAGCACCATCATTGTATGCCCATTTTATAGCTTTTATTTGTTCTTTTATATTTGCTTTTCCTTTTCTTTTTATTTCTTTTTCTTCTCCTGACACAGAAATAGTTCTTGGAGAAGTGCCGGTTGTTTTAGTAAATACTTTATAACCTCCTGCCCTTATTCCTGCATCAATAAGCCTTGAAACTGTTGATTTTCCTCTTATCCCATTGACATGAACCACATATTTAAATGATTTTCTTCTGCTTTCAGTTTTTCTTTTTTCATAAATAAGATATCCTATCCATAAGAAACATAATAAAATTATTATTTTTTCCATAGTTTTACTCCATTTTAAAATATTTTAATACGATATTTAATATTTTTTTATATTTTTCTTTTCTTTGTTTCATACTGTCTTCTCTTGAAGTTTCAATAGTTATTACAGGAATATTCAATCTTTCTGAAATCTCTTTATTTAAACTTCCTTTTGGAGCTCCTTCCAGAGGAATAAATCCCTCTTCAACTATTTCAAAAATGAGCTCAGGATATCTATTCGTTGTTTTATTTTGGAATATGATCGTATTTCCAATATAAAAATCAGGGGTTTTATTTTCGTCATAATTATAATATGACTCATGTAAATCCAGTATTATAACTGGCGAATATTTTTTTATTACTTCTATTATTTCTGTTGTTATTTTAAAAGTTTTTTCATCTCTTTTATAATAAAAAGCTCTGTTCAAATCTTCCATGTAATATTCTGTTCTGTTATTATGTTTTACAGCTTCTTTATTTGCTTCAGGAATAATTACAAAACTATCTTTTGATAATTTTTTGATATTAGATTCAGCTATAATTTTTTTTGTCATCTCTATTCCTGATATTTCGTCACCATGTATTCCACTTATTATCATAACAAAAGGGGGGTTATTTCCTGTTAGATAATAATCAATTTCTGACATGGATATTTTTTCTGCTGCATAACAATTTACAAATATACATGTAAGTATGAACAAAGCTTTTTTCATCACTTTTTTCTCCTCAAATTTAACTATTTTACTTCTTTAAGATAATTTCCTATTCCATTCTCTAATAATTCTGAGTAAGCAGGAACTCCTTCTATTACAATCTCTTTTTCAGGTTCATTTTCTCCCATTACTGTAACAAGTTGAACAATTCCTGTCAAGTGTCTTCCTACCCTTTCTTCTAATGGATGTCCATTTTCATCATAAGGAACAAATAGTCTTCCTAGTTTTTGAGCTTCAACATATCTTGGATCTTTTCCTGTAAGAACTAATGCTTCATTTGTTTTTCCTCTAAGTCTTCCTTGAGCTGCATTGGCAGATTCCATTAATACTGCATAAGTATCTGTATAATCTCCAAGTTCTCTATGAGTTAATCCTCTAAGAGAGACTGGAGAAGGTTCTAGCCCAATTGCTATATCTTCAAATTCTAAATTCATTACAACTTGCGAAGCAATCGGCATAGCTCTTTCATGAGAAACTATTGCATTAATAACCGGATATTCCGGTGATGCTTCATGAAGGTCGATTGTCATGTTAATATTATTCTGTCTTATCATTTCTGTGATGGCATATGCCATTTTTTCTGTATAAGTACCATCTGGTCTTCCTGGATATGCTCTGTTAATATTTCTTGTTTCGTTTCCTGATAATTGTTGTCCTGATGCAGCATGAATATATACATCTGGATCAGGCCATTGATCTAAAGGGTTTGTTGCTCTTGAACCATATCTAAACCATCTTTCTCCAAATGGAGTTTTAATAGTAAATCTTTGTGGAGATCCTTCTTGTGGATCATTATGAGTAAATCCACTTCCATTTGTTCTTGGAAGAACATATACAGTTCCTTTATCAACTTTTAAATTTTCTACTAAAAGTACAGCTGCCATAAGTCCTGAAGGCTCATTTCCGTGAGTTCCTCCTAATACAAGAACACTTCCTCCTGGTTCTTTTCCTTGAAATACATATACATCACTATCCCCTGTTGTTCCTTTTAATGAAGGAAGATAGTCGCTTAATTTCATCATTGATGTTACGCCTTCACCTTTTACTATCGGCTCAGGTTCTCTCATTTTTAAAAATTCTTTTCCTGCTAGAAATGCAACAACCAGAGAAAGAAAAATCATTGCTATTCCTGTTTTTTTGTTTCCTTTCATTTCTTTCCCTCCCTATTTAATTCTTAATATTCTTAACAAAAGAGGAATAATTACTAAGGCAGCATTTACCTGTTTCATTAAATCTTTTTCCTCTAATAAATTTAAAATTACCATTATAAGAACATATAAAACCAATGCTAAATATATATACATCATCATATTGTTTCACCTCACTTAATATATGATTGAACCTAATTGATTAGAGAAAATAATCACAACAATAGAAATTATTATAATCATTATTGATGGTACAATTGCTTTCTTCAATACAGGTGTATAATCTTTCATTCCTACAACTTGAGCAGCAAAAATTCCTGCTAGAGCTGTAGGAGGCATTAAATCTCCAAGTGAAGCAATAAATGATATAGCTGATCCTGTAATAATTTGGTTTTGTGATAAGAACGCCATAAGGAACGGAACTCCAAGAACAGATGCTGCTCCATATGAAGATACTGCTCCAAATAAAGGAATAGTTATTGCCATTGCTATATAGATCAATGATGATGGAAGACTTAAACTATTTACAACAATATATCCTCTCACTCCTGTAAGAGTCATTACTTGTATAAACATTCCTACTCCCATAAGTATTCCCATTACTGGAAGAGTTTGGTTTACAGCCTCTTTTGATACTTTAATAATATTTATTTTTTTTCCACAGAATAAACCAGAGATAGCACTTATTATAAAAATAAGAGGCATTCCAAGACCGAATATATTTGGAGCTACTTTATCCATAGTCATTAAAAATATTGCTAAAATAACTGGGATATAAAGTTTCATTCCATATTGTTCTATTGCTGTGAAGTCTATATCTTTTTTTATTGACTCATAATCTATATGTTTTACATATTTTAATCCTAAATATAAAACAGAGAATATAGCTACCGGAATTGTAAGAATTAGTAATGGAATAGTGAAACCAACATATGGCATATCTATTCCTCCACCTATAATCATTGCCGGAACATTTACCGGAGGAGCTATCATACCACATAATGCTCCCAAAGAAATAATTGTTGCAGTTTCTACCATAGGGATTCCAATAAGCATAAATATAGGAGCAACTATACTACCTGCTGTAAGTACAGATGCTGTTGATGATCCTGTTATCATACCTGGAAACATAGAGATAAACATTAGAAGAATAAGTAAAAGCCAAGGTGTTTTATGAAATTTTTGAATTATTGACGCACTTAAAGCATTTAATGTTCCAATTTCCTGAACCACTTTCATAAAAATCATAGCTGTTGTTATTACAAGAATGGTATCTATATAACCAAAAGTTCCTTCCACTAAGTGTCTTACAGGTATTCCGTGTCCAGCAATTAATGTTGCTGTGATTGATGATAATACCATAGCTATACTAACAGGTAATTTTGCAGCAAAACATGCTAAAGCAAATACTGTAACCATAGCTATAAACAATATAAGTTCAAGTGACATATTTATTTTCCTCCTTTTAAATAATAGGGGACATTTTCGTGTCCCCTATTAACTAAATTATTCAAATGCTTTTGTTAAAGGTTCTACTGCGCTTGTAATTTTTGGAACTATATCCATTGGAATACCTTTTTCCTCAGACATTTTTGTGAATGCACCATCTTTATTTCCTTCTTCAACAACGATTAAATAGTCTACGTATGGAGCTGCCGCATATACAAATTTATCAGATAATTCTCCTCTTCTTGCTGCTCCTCCAATGTGCATTCCTATTATTTTCACTCCTTTAGCTTTTGCTGCTTCAATAAGTGCTGTTGTTCTGTCAAGTTCATCTTCAACTTTAATTCCTGCTGCTCCAAGACCTTTAGAACTTCCACCTATTGCAAGAATAAGAGTTTTTTCATCTTTTAAGTTTTCTGCTGTAATTGATTTATCAAATCCAGCTTCTAACCCACCTTTTTTTAATAATGCTTTTACCATTTGTACATCTGCACTCTGCCCAATTGAAGTAAGCATTATTGGTTTTTCAAAATTTGCTGCCATTGCAGCTGCTGTTGCTAATAAAAATGTTGCCATTGCTAGTAATTTTTTCATTACTTTTCCTCCTGTATATTTTAATAATTTATTTTTAGAATCCTATTGCTTGCCCATCTCTTCTAGGGTCTGCTCCTCCATAAAGAGTTTTAGTATTATAATCCATCATTACACCTTGTACTCCACCAAAATATAAATCATAGCTTCCTTTAAGCTCAACATTATGTCCCATTTCTTTTAGTTTGTTATATGCTTCATGAGACATTCTTCCTTCTGCATTTAAAGCTCCTGATTGGAATTGTGCAATTCTTGGAGCAGAAATAGCTTCTTGTATAGACATTCCATGATCAATAACATTACTAATTGTAAGAGCAACTGCTGGAATAATTCTTGTTGCACCTGGAGAACCTAGTGTCATAAATGGTCTGTTTTGAGGATCAAGAACTAATGTCGGAGACATGCTGCTAAGAGGTCTTTTTCCTCCTTCGATAGAGTTCTTCATATTTTTTTGAGGAACAAAGTCATCCATTTCATTATTCATCATAATTCCTGTTCCAGGAACCATTACTCCTGAACCAAAGAAGTAGTTTATAGTTTGAGTTACTGCAACCATATTTCCTTCTTTATCCATTACAGAGAAATGAGTTGTACTTCCGCTTTCATATTTACTTGGATCTCCTGCTTCAATGTCTTTACTTGCTTTTTCTAAATTAATGTTTTCAACTAAATCTTTTGCATATCCTTTAGAAATAAGTCCTTTTAAAGGAACATTTACATATGCAGTATCTCCCATATATTCAGCTCTGTCAGCAAATACTTGTTTAAAACTTTCTGCCCATACATGCCAGCTTTCCGGAGTATTATCTCCTAACGCTTTAACATCATAATTCTCCATCATATTTAATACTTGAACTATATGTGTTCCACCTGAACTTGCTGGAGGACAAGATATAATTTTATATCCTCTGTATGTTCCTTCAACCGGTTCTCTTTCTTCAACTTTATAATTTTCAATATCCTCAACAGTCATAAGTCCACCCTGTTTTTGAATTTCTGCTGCTATTTTTTGAGGAATCTCTCCTTTATAAAATCCTTTTTTTCCTTCTTTTGCTATTTTCTTAAGAGTAGTTGCTAAATCTTTATTTATAAGTTTATCTCCTGCTTCATATGGAAGACCATCCTTTAAATAAACTTCTCCTGCTGCATCAAATTTAACAAGTTTTTCATAGTTATCTTGAATAATTCCTTCTAGATTTTTTGATACGTCTATTCCCTCTTCTGCATATTTTATTGCTGGAGCCATTACATCTTCTCTTTTCATAGTACCATATTTTTCTAATGCAGTTAAAAGTCCTGCTACAGTACCAGGAACTCCTGATGCTTTTCCACCTTCAACTATTTCATTGTTTAAAACTTTTCCATTTTCATCCAAAACAAACATATCAGGTGTAGCTTTTGCAGGAGCTGTTTCTCTGTAGTCAATAACTACAGTCTTACCAGTTTTCGCCATTCTGATAAGCATGAAACCTCCACCACCTATTCCTGATGCATTCGGTTCAAATACACTAATGGCAAAAGCTGTTGCTACCGCTGCATCAACAGCATTTCCACCTTTTTTCATTATCTCTACTCCTATTCTTGAAGCTTCTGGATTAGCAGCTGCTACTATTCCATTTTTTCCTATAGCTCCTCTTCCATAAAGATTTTCTGGATTAGCTGCTTCTGAAACAGTGAAACTGCTTACAAATAATCCAATTAATAAACTGCTAGATTTAAAAATTTTTTTCATTGAAAACATACAACTTCCCTCCTTTTTGTTCTATTTGTAATTTTTTATTTTGTATTCTATACTATATAGTATATTTTAAGATAAATAATTTGTAAATTTTATACTTTTATTTCTCTTTTTCCTCTTTTTCCTTCTAAATATTTTTATGTAACTTTTTTCTATAACTTTTTCTAAAAATATGTTATTATTAAAATAATTTAAAAGATTTTAATTTATAATATATATTTAATCTTTGGAGAGAATAAATGAAAATATTAAATAAAGATTTTAATTATAAAATACATAAGACAGAACTTTCATTTGGTATACTTATGATTTTTATAAGTATTCTTCTTCCTAATTTTCTGCTTTATAGAACTTCTGTCATTTATGACTATATTGAAAAAAGTATAGATTTATGGGATAAAGAGGATTTAATTCACGCTGCTTTTCTTTTAGTTTTACAAAATACAGTTAGAGCTTTTCCTATTTTCTTTTCTATTTTTCTTTTAATGGATTCAGTAGAAATATATATCAATAAAAAAACAAGTATTGCTTTAAAAATCTTTTTTGGATTAATTCTTATTCAACTTCTATACTTTATTATTTATAAAATATACTTTGATA
>UQOH01000052.1 GCA_900542625.1 uncultured Fusobacterium sp. | reverse complement strand
TTTTGATTTTTATTTTTAAATAATACACAATACTTATTTTTACTTATAAATTGGAATTATTTCTTCTTCTTCATCATATCTTTGATTTACTTTTGATTTGTCTACATAATCCATGTAATATTCTTTAGTTTTTGGAATAGTACAGAAAACTTTTTCTCCAGGATTAATTATCTTTCCTTCTTGAATAAAAATAGCTCCGCTTAAAAAATCCAATATTCTCTGCTGTAAATCAGGCTCAAGCCCAAATAAGTTTACATGAACTATTTTATCTTTTTTTATATATTCTATACATTTCATACAATCTTCAAATCTTGCAGGCTTAAAAAATACTATATCATAATCCATAAAATATCCTCCTCAATTTAGTTACTAAAATTTTAATATTATTTTACTATTTTTTCAAGAAATTTCTTTATTATATTTCATCAGAGAATAATTCTCTCTTCTCCTGCTCTGTCAGTTTCTGCATTCTGTCAGTATAGATAAGCTCTGATTTATGTCCTAATCTTTGTGCCATAAGATTCATTACAACTATCTCTACCATAGCAGCAGCGTTTCTTCCAGAAGACATATACAGTTCTGATTTATAAACCTCTTTGTCCAGAATAACTGCCTTGCTGCTCATATAGTTTACAGCAGTAAGGTAATTATCATTATCCTGTTCTTTAATCTCTATGATTGCATCTAGTCTTTTTCTGATTCTTACTGCTCCAAGTCCATAAAGAGTTTTTACATCTATTATCCCCAGACCTCTTATTTCCATAAAATAAGGAAGTTTTGCTGCTGTACCAACCAAATCACCATTTGGACGTTTTTTAAATTTTACCATATCATCTGCAATAAGTCTGTGTCCTCTGTGAATAAGTTCAAGTGCTGTTTCGCTTTTTCCAATACCGCTTTTTCCCATTAAAAGCACTCCAAAACCATACATTTCCAGAAATACTCCATGAATTGACACTGAAGGAGCAAAATGCTGTTCCAGATATGTATTCAGTCTTGCTATTATTGAAGATGGTACATTCTCTTCTGATTTTAAAAGAACTTTTCCTGTTTTCTCTGCTAAATCCATGATATAATCAGGGACATCTATTTTCCCGCATACAACCATTGCCGGAAACTTATAACTGAAAAACTTATTAAGATTTGCCATTCTTTTTTCTTCACTTAAACTATTTAAATATTTAAGTTCTACAATAGTAAATATTTGAAGCCCGTTATTTTCAAAAGGCTCTTCATCTAAATCGAAATATCCTGATAAAGCAAGAGCAGGTCTGTGAATACTTGTATCTTCAAGATATCTGTCATCTGCTATCTCTTTTCCCAACAATATTTCAAGTTTATTTTCCATTGCAAATACTTTTACTGAAAGACTGTCTTCTCCTACCATTTCTCCACGTTCCCTTCTTTCTTTATTTTTTTTGATAAGTCTTTTTGATTCTTCCATAAAATATTTAGCTGAATCCAATCCCATAGCTTTTAATCTATAGTTAATTGCAGCAGCTTCTATAATAACCGCCAGATTTCTTCCCTTTCTTGCAGGAAGAGTTATTTTTGGAATTTGATATCCTAAAATATCTTCACGAATCTCATCAAGTCCAAGCCTGTCATAAAACTTTTTATCCTGCCACACTTCAAGATTTATTATAAGATTTATCTTTTTAGCAGGTCTTGTAGATTTTATTCCAAAATAATTGCTGACGTTTATATCATTTTCACCATTTACAACCAGATAATAATCTCTTTCAGGAACTATTTCCGCTTTACTGTTCATACCTGAAAGTCCGCTTTCTGTTTCTTTTATTCCCAGTCTGTTATCAGTTATAAACTTATGCCCTCTTTCAAGAAGTTCTATAGCTGCTCCGAGCTTTAAATCCTGCTCTCCTCTTAAAAGTATTCCTATCCCATATACTTCAAGAAGTATCTGATTATTTATTATTCCCTGTCTTCCAAGAGCATTTCTCAAATAAAAATTCAGTTCTTTTATAAATCTTGTGGCTCTCATATTGCATTTTAAAATTATTTTTTTCTTTTCTTTTGCTACTTCCAAAAGAAGCTTATGATCTGCTACTTTAGAACTTAAAACCAGAGCGGGAAAAGGATAAGAAAAATATTCTTCCAATATTCTTCTTTTTTCTTTTAAACATATTCTTGAAAGATATTTGCTTTCTTTAGCTCCCAGCACATGAATAGCTGTATTAAGCTCTGTCACATCCTTTGAAAAAAATCCTGTAAGCTCATAACCTGCTCTGTATATATCATTTTTATGAATCTGCTGGTCAAGGTTTCCATCAGACAATATCTCCAGATTAAAATGATTTATTATCTCTCTGACTGTCAGTGTTTTTTCATCAAATTCCATTTACAGTCCTCCTATTTTTCCTTATAGAAATCTGCTTTTCTTGGTTTATACATCTCGTCTAATCTTTTTTCTGCCTCTTCTCTGCTTATCTCTTTTTCGTTTTTAATCACTCTCAGTTCTTCTATGAAATTATACTCTTTGTAAGCAAGAGCACATAAAACTCCAAAAACCAATATTATATAAAAAACTCTAAAAATTTTCATAAATTGTTATTTTTACCTCTTAATTTCTTTCTTAAATTTTTCACATGTATAAAAAGAACCGCATACAACAATTATTTTTCTCTCTGCTTTTACAGCTTTTTCATAAGCTGTTTTCATACTGTTTTCCACTGTAAACACATGGCTTTTATCTGTATATTCCAAAAGTTCATCTCCTGATATTCCTCTTGGATTTTCATTAAGTGATGTAAGAATTATGTTGCTGCTTAAAGACTCGCACACTTTCAGCATCTCTTTTATTTTTTTATCTTTTAAAATAGAAACTACCATTACAATTTCATCTTTTTTATATTCGTGAACCAAGATTTTTTTCAGATTATTTATTCCGTCAATATTATGTGCTCCTTCAAGAACAGTAAGAGAATTTTTTGAAAATATTTCAAATCTGCACTGCCACTGAACTTTTGACACACCTTTTTTAATAATATCTTCGTTTATATCAAGCATTTTTAATGCCTCATATGCGCAAAGAAAATTCTTTACCTGATAATCTCCAAACAGAGAAAGATTGTATCTGTTTTCTCCTATTTCAATTTCTGTTACAAAATTTTTGAAATCAAGATTATATTTTATATCTTTATATTTTTCTGCTGTATTTATTATATCTGTTTTTTTAGTATAGACAGCTTTTAAAAACTCTTCGTTGTTATCTCCAACTATAACTCTGCTTTTCTCTTTTATTATTCCTGTCTTTTCCAAAGCTATATCATATATAGTTTTTCCAAGATATTCCATGTGGTCTAAGGAAACATTTGTAATAATACAGATATCTCCGTCAGCTGCATTGGTAGCATCAAATCTTCCTCCCATTCCCACTTCAAGAACAGCATATTCCACTTTTTTCTCTGCAAAATACTGGAACATCATAGCAGTTGTGACTTCAAAAAATGTAGGAGTAATTCCTATCTTCTCCACAGCGTTTTTTATTTTTTCATACACGGCGGCAATATCTTTGTCGCTTATATCTGCTCCGTTTACTCTTATTCTTTCGTTAAATTTTAAAATGTGAGGGGATGTATATTTTCCTACACTATGCCCTGCCTCTAAAAGCACAGTTTCCACTATTGTAGACGTAGAACCTTTCCCGTTTGTCCCTGTTATATGAATAATTTTATATTTCTTCTCAGGATTTCCAAGATAGTCACATATTTTCTGAATATTTTCAAGTCCAAGCTTTATTCCAAAAAGTGAGTATGAATACAACTCATCTAATAATTCATTCATTTCCATAGAATGCACATCTCCTATTTCATATTTATAAGCATCTCATCTACTAAAGTAATAGAGTTCTCTGCTGCAATTCTCATAAATGTTGCATAATCTGTGTGAGCATCTGAATTAGCTTTGTCAGACATTGTTCTTACCACTACAAAAGGAATGTCAAATATCTGGCATACATGCCCCACTGCAGCGCCTTCCATTTCAGCACAATCTCCATTAAACTCTTTTTTAAGGAAAGCTATTTTTTCAGGAGATGCTA
The DNA here is from genome assembly GCA_900542625.1 of uncultured Fusobacterium sp. Taxonomy (GTDB): domain Bacteria; phylum Fusobacteriota; class Fusobacteriia; order Fusobacteriales; family Fusobacteriaceae; genus Fusobacterium_B. The sequence continues at coordinate 10,213 of UQOH01000052.1, read as the reverse complement.
TAAACTGATCTCCGCTTAAAATTCTTCCTACAATAACTTTTTTGCCGTTTAATTTTTTCCCTGCATTCACTGCAAGCTCTATAAGTTCATCATCTGCTCTGAAAACTGAATTATCCATTCTTGGAATTACTCCAAGTTTATCTCCGAAAGCTGATGTATCAAAATCATGCTGAATCAGATCTCTTGATATAACAACATCTCCTAAATCAAGATCTTCGTTTATTCCTCCTGCAACTCCTGTGAAAATAATTTCCTCTACATCAAAAGCTTCTATCATAAGAGTTGCTCCGATTGCTGCATTTACTTTTCCTATTCCTGTTTCAAGCAATACTATATCTTTCCCGTGCATAACACCAGTGTAGAATACAAGATTTCCTATTCTCTCTTCGTCAAGGTTTGAAAGTCTTTTTTTAAACCCTTGTACCTCTTCTGACATTGCACCTATTATTCCTATTCTCATTTATCTTTTTCCTCCTGATTTAACTTTTTCTTTATTAAAAGTATATCATATTTTCTTCTCTCTCTCACTTTATTTTATATTTTTTATAATTTGAATATAGGCATTTTTTTAATTTTTATGATATAATTTCCTTTAGAAATAAGGTATTTTAATTTGGGAGGCACTATCAATGAAAAATTTAATATATAAAATCCAATATGGAATTTTTAGAATTTTCAGAGCTTTCTTTCTTTCACTTCCTGAAAACATCCGTTTCAGTATTGGTGAAAAAATTGCTGTCCTTGCATACTATCTTATAAAATCAAGAAGAGTTACCACTCTTGCAAATATAGAATATGCTATGCCTGACAAAACAAAAAAAGAAAGAAAAAAAATTGCTGTTGAATCATATAAGGTTATGGGAAAGGCTTTTCTTGGAACTATATGGCTTGAGGAATATACAAAAGATGACAGTAATTTCCACATACACGATTGGGAAGTTATTACAGAAAGCTGCAGTGACGGACCTGTTGTTTTTGCTACAATGCACTTTGGAAACATGGAGGCTATGCTTAAGTTTTCTGAAAAATATCCTTTTGTTACTGTGGCAAAAAAACAGAGAAACCCATATCTTAACAACTATATAAGCCGCAACAGAAAACATCTTAATATTACACTTCTGGAGAAAAGCAAAAAGACAAGCAGAGAGCTTTTCAAATATGCTGAAGAGGGAAAAAATATTGCTCTTTTCTCTGACCACAGAGATAAAGGAACTACTGTTGATTTCTTCGGTATGGATGCTTTAGCACCAACAGGAGCTGCAACTCTTGCTTTAAGATACAACAGACCTCTTATTCTTGGATACTGCGTTTTTAATAAAGACAATACTGTTAATGCTCATTTTAAAAAGATTACAGTTATAAAGGAACATGATAAGAGTTTTAAAGAAAATGTCCATACAACTACACAAAATCTTATTGATGCTATGGAAGAGATAATTATGAAACACCCTGAACAATGGATGTGGATGCACGACAGATGGAAACTTTACAAAGTTGTTAAAAATAAAAAGCACTAAAAATTCATTTATAAAATTTTTATTTTTTCAGTGTTGCAGTTGATTTCAGAGCATGATATACTATATAAGGAAAAAATAATCATTAATAATATATTTGGAGGTATAAATGTTTAGTCTTGTGGGAGATATTTCTTCTTTTATCTTTTTAGGAATAGCATGTTTTATTGCTGCATTCATTGATGCAATAGCCGGTGGCGGAGGAATGATAAGTGTTCCTGCATTTCTGGCATCAGGACTTCCTGCTCACGTTGCTTTAGGAGTAAACAAATTTGCATGTTGTTCAGGAACTGTGGCAAGCAGTATCAAATTTGCCCGTTCAGGAAAAGTAAACTGGAATCTTGTTAAAAAACTTGCTCCTCTTTCATTCTTAGGAGGAATTTTAGGAGTAAGAACTGTTGTTCTTATAGATTCAAAATATCTTTATCCTCTTGTAATCGCTCTTCTTCTTGTGCTTTTAGTATATACTTTATGCAACAAGAAACTTGGAGAAACAAATGAATTTACAGGGCTTGATGAAAAAAGCATAAAAAAAGGAATGATTATGGCTCTGGCTATGGGATTCTATGACGGGTTCTTCGGACCTGGAACAGGTTCACTTCTTATATTCGGGCTTATAAAAATATTTAAATACGACTTTACAAACGCCAGCGGAAATACAAAAATTTTAAACCTTTCAAGTAACTTTTCAAGTGTTCTGACATTTATTGTTCTTGGAAAAGTAAATTATCTTTACGGAATTGTTATGGCAATAATAATGATTGTTGCAGCTACTTTAGGAGCTAAAATGGCTGTTGCAAGAGGTTCAAAATTTATAAAGCCGTTCTTCCTTACTATGACAGCAATCGTGCTTATCAAAATGACTGCTGAATCTATACTTGGAATAAATGTAGGGCTAATGCTTAAAAATTTAATGTCAATATTTATTTAATACAAAAGGAGCTGTTGAACAGCTCCTCATTTTTTTATAGCTCTATTTCTTTCTTCTCAGCAACAGCTCTCATTAAAGCATCAACAACTTTAATTGAAGCAAGTCCCTCTTCTGCCGGTACCGGAGATTCTTTATCTTCAAGAATTGTTTCCACAAAAGCATCAATCACACCTGTTTTTGTCTGATTATCATTTGTCTGAATTGCCTCAACTTCAAGTTCAGAAACACTTCCATCTTCATAAATAATTTTTATCTGATATTTAGGGTCATCATAGATTCTTATAATTCCCTTTTCAAGATAAAGTATCGTTGAGTTGTCCTCCTGTCCGTAATAAGTCCAGCTGAAAGCTCCTGTACCTATAACACCGCTTTTCATTCTAAGAAGACATACTGTATTATCATAAACTTCTATAGGCTCTCCGTTTTCAAAAGTTTTGTGAAGAATTCCTCCCATTCCTGAAATTCCTGCAAATTCATCACCTATTAAAAATCTTACAAGGTCAAGTTTATGAACTCCCAAATCTCCCACAGCACCATATTCACATCTGTCTTTTTTAAAGAACCATGTATTTTTTGACTTGCTTTCTGTCCAAGATTCAGGTCCTCCATGTCCGAAAGTTGTTCTGAAAGTTATAACTTTTCCCATCTCTCCGCTTTCAACTATCTCTCTTACTCTTTTATGTGCCTCTGTAAATCTTTGGTTGTGGTCCATCATAAAAATCTTTCCTGTTTCTTTTTGAACTTTTACAATCTCTTCTGCCTGCTCCAGAGTTTTTGCCATAGGCTTTTCACATAAAACATGTTTTCCGCATTTCATTGCAGTTGTAGAGATAATACAGTGCATATCATTTGGAGTACAGTCGCTTACTGCATCAATGCTTGGGTCATTTAAAATTTCCATATAATCATCAACAGCTTTTCCTCCAAACATCTCTGCCATAAGTTCTGCTCTTTTTTTATTTATATCATAAAATGCTGCTATCTCAACATTAGGATTTCCTGCATATTCCGGAGCATGTCTTTTTTCTGTTATAGAACCGCAGCCGATTATACCTACTCTTAATTTCTTCATAATTTTCAAGCCTCCTGAAAAACTATATTTTTTTACCTAAAAATTCGTATCCTAATTTTAATCCCTCTTTAACTTTTTCTAAAGTATCCTGATATTCCAAATCTTCATGTTCAATTACAAGTTCATCATTATATCCAATCTCTTTTAATGTTGCTGTAAATTTATCCCAGTCAACATCTCCTTTACCCGGCATTCTGTGTCTCCAGAATCCCATATCCCAGTTATCTTTTCTTCCAAGCTGTTTACCTAAGATACTGTAATAATTTTTAAGCTTATCATGGAATACCTCTGTATCTTTAGCATGAACCTCAAATATTTTATCTTTATAATCTTTCAGTCCTTGAATATAGTCTATTCCAAGCCATACAAGATGTGACGGGTCATAGTTAAGTCCAAAGTTGTCATACGGAAGTCTTTTAAACATTTCGTCCCAAAGCTCCGGGGAATAAGATATTGTTCCTGCCCAGCCGCTTTCATGCCAGCCCGGCATTGAGCAATTTTCAATAATAATTCTTACATTTTTCTCTTTGGCATATTCTAAAATAGGTTTAAATACTTTTACCATTTCATCAAAGTTGTCTTCAATAGAAAGTGTCATATCTCTTCCTATGAATGTTCCTACATTTTTTACTCCCAAAAGAGATGCTGCATCTATTACTTTTATTAAATGGTCATTATATCCTTTTCTTTTTTCCAAATCATGGTCAAGATTGTTGTCATAATAAGCAAGAGTACATATTGTCATATTTTTTTCTTTAAGAAAAGCATTAAGTTTGTCTGCCTCTTCTTTAGTGAAATTTACTACGTCAATATCACTTCCTGAATAATCTCTTGTATTTGTTCTCGGCCAGCATGAAACCTCTAAAGTTTCAAATCCCACACCTGCTGCCCATTCTATTTTCTCATAAATTGAAATATCTCCCATAATACCTGTTAAAAATCCAAGTTTCATAATTAAGACCTCCATTTTTTAGTCATTGTTTTTCTTACTTTGGAATATAACTGCAAGAACTATAATAATACCTTTTACAAGCCCTGATAAGAATGGCGGAATACGTGCTGCTATAAGAATTCCTTCTATCATCTGAAGCATTATTGCTCCTAAGAAAGTTCCGAAAATTTTTCCACGTCCTCCGTTCATTGCTGTTCCGCCGATTGCAACAGCTGCTATTGCATCAAGCTCAAAAGCATTTCCAACGTTTGCTGCTGTAATAGATGTAAGTCTTGATGCAAGAAGGAATGAAGATATCCCTGTTAAAAGCCCTGTAAGAGTGAAACACAGAGTTTTTATTCTGTCTACATTTATTCCTGTTAAAAATGCTGCATTTTCATTTGAACCTACTGCATAAACATATCTTCCGAATTTTGTATATTTAATAATCAATATCATTATTATTGTAATAAGCACAAAAATTATTGCAAGGTTAGGAACTCCCAGAGTTTTTCCTGCTGCAATTTTTCTGAAACTCATAACCATTTTTATATCTTCAATATTAAAAGGTCCTCCTTGTCCAAGCTGAACAATTATAGATCTGTAAGCACTCATTGTAGCAAGTGTAACTATAAAAGGTGCCATTTTACCTTTTGTTGTTATAACTCCGTTTATTGTTCCAAGAACAACACCAAAAGCCATACAGAACAAAAGCATTATAAAAGGACTCTCTGTCTTGTTAAGCACAACAACTCCAAGCCCTGCCACAAGAGCAGCCTGTGAACCTACAGACAAATCAATCTGTCCTGAAATTATTACAAGAGTCATTCCAAGAGCAATTATTCCCTTAATTGATGACTGCAGCATCAGTGTAGAAAGGTTTGTCCATGATAGGAAAGAGTGATTAATTGCTGTTGCTATTATCACAAGCACCAAAAAAGAAAATATAAAAGTATAGTTAGAATAAATATTTTTAAAACTTAAATCTTTTTTCAACTGGCTCATATTTTTTCCTCCAAATTTGCACCTGTAGCATAGTGCATTATGTTAATTTCACTGAACTCATCTCTTGAAAGTTCTTTGTTTATTTTTCCTTTATACATAACAAAACACCTGTCTGCTACTTTATGTATTTCAGGATATTCTGAACTAAATATTATAATTCCTTTTCCCATCTTTGCTAATTCGTTTATTATTTTATAAATTTCAAATTTTGCTCCTACATCTATTCCCTGAGTAGGGTTATCCAGAATAATTACATCAGTGTCAAGCTCCAGACATCTTCCAATTATTATTTTCTGCTGGTTTCCTCCTGAAAGTGATGTTATATAATCATTATAATGTCCAATCTTTGTGGACATATCTTGTTTTCTAATATCAAATCTTCCCAGTTCCTCTTTATCATTGATAAAAAGTTTTCTGTGCTTTGATACAAATCTTCCCACTGAAAAGTTATTAAGAATGCTCATATCTTTTATGATAGAACGTTCTTTTCTGTTTCTCTGAACCATACTTATTCCATGGTTGACTGTATCTTTTATATTTTTGTAAGACAGTTTTTCCCCATTTATTTTTACTTCTCCTGAGTCTATTCTGCATACTCCGTAAAGAGCCTCTGCAAGAAAATCTCTTCCGTCTCCGTGAAGTCCTGTTACAGCAATAACCTCTCCTTTTCTCAGATTGAAAGATATATCGCTGAATTTTCCCTGTGATGAAATATCTTTTACTTCCATAAGAATCTCATCTGAAATTTTTTCTTTCTCTATTTTTTCATCAATAATATTTCTTCCAACAAGAAGTTCTGTTGCTCTTCTTTCATCTATATCTTTAAAATTACCTGTTTCTATAAAATTACCATCTCTCAAAACTGTGTATCTGTCACAGATACTGAAAAGCTCCGGCATTTTGTGAGAAATATATATCATACTCACATCTTCATTTTTAAGCTTTCTCATAAGAACAAACAGCATCTCTATCTCTTTGTTTGTAAGTGCTGTTGTAGGTTCGTCCATTATTATAAGCTTTGCATCAAAAAGAAGAGCCTTAGCTATTTCCACAAGCTGTTTTCTTGAAGTTTCAAGCTGTCCCACTTCTGTAAGAGGATTTATATCCAGATTCATTCTCTTTAAAACTTCTTCAGACCTTTTTATCATCTCTTTTCTGTCTAAAATCCCAAATTTGTTTGTTATCTCTTCTCCTAAAAAAAGATTTTCATATACTGTTAAATCGTTTACAAGATTAAGTTCCTGATGTATAAATCTTATTCCCATATTCTGAGTTTTTTTAGCAGTCAGGTTCTCAATTTTTGTTCCGTTAAAATAGATTTCCCCTTTGGTAGCTGGATATGTTCCTGCCAAAATATTCATAAGAGTTGATTTTCCGGCTCCGTTTTCACCCAATAATCCGTGAATTTCTCCCTTATCCACATTTAAGGAAACTCCTTTTAGAGCTTCTACCGGACCAAAATATTTAGATATATTTTTCATCTCTAAAAGCATGTGTTGTCACCTCTGATTTCCTTTTTTTAAAGAAAGGGTGGAAATAATCCCACCCTTTATGTTGTATTGTTTACTTAATATTTCTTAGATTCCGCTTTCATATCTAATTTTCCACTGCTCACCTTTCATGTACTCTTTGTAGTTGTTGTTGTCTATCATTTCAGTAGGAATTAGATATAATCCGTCAAATTTCTTACCTTCTAAAACTTCTGATCCCATCTTAACAGCATCTCTAACCATTACAGGTGAGAATAAGAATGTAACTTGGTCAATTCCTAATTCTTGTTTATAAATATCAAATGTTTCTATGTTCTCTCTTCTTCCACCAACACCAGTTACTAATTTAATGTTAAGTTTAGCCGGACCTTGATAGTTCATAATCGCATCTATAACACCAAGCATAGGCTCGTCATCGTGAGTAAATACAGCTTTTATGCTTTCAGCTTCTTCTTTGCTTACGCTGTTTAAGAAAGTTTCCATCTGCTCTTGAGCTTTTGCTCTCTGCCAGTCTGTACTGAACTGTTGAACTATTTTTATATTTTTGTCAGCAGTTTTAGCAAATCCGTCTGAACGTTGTTGAGGAACTGTAGAGTTATCCCCTTTGAACTCAATAATATTTACTGGACCTTTTTTAAGATCTTCTGCAAAATATTTATTTAAATATCTTCCTGTTTCTTCTCCAACTGTAAAGTTATCTCCCATAACCTCTGCTGTAGGTTTAAATCCTTCGATTAAACGGTCATAAATAATTAGAGGTATTCCAGCTTCAACAACTTTCATTGCTCCTGATCTTAATTCGTTTCCGTTGTGAGGCCAAAGAACAATACAATCAACTTTCTCATTAATTAATGTATCTAATTGGTTATTCTGCTCAGAAGTTTCTGCTGAAGTAAGGAATTTGTATTCAAATCCGCCTTTTTTAGAAAACTCCTCTGCTGCTGCTTTAGCATGTTTAATACTTTCTCCCATAAATCCATGAGTTGCATTTGGCATTACTATTCCAAGCATCTTAGCAAAAGATACTGTACCAAGTAATAAAACTCCTACTAATACTCTAAAAAAATTCTTCATTGATAAAACCTCCTTATATTTTATTAGAGAAAACTTTCCCTATTTTAAAACTTTTTTATTTGTGCTTTCCCGTACTATAAGTTCATGGTCCAGTATAATTTTTTCCGGCTTTATGCTGTCATCTTCTATTACCTTGAAAAGATATTTTACTGCCTCTTTTCCAAGTTCATATCCAGGCTGTGAAATTGTTGTTAAAGAGGGTTCTGTCACTGCTGAAAAATCTATGTTGTCAAAACCTACAACAGCTGCCTCCTGTGGTATTTTTATATTTTTAATATTTAATGCTTTTATAATTCCTATGCCCAAAACATCTGACACAGCAAATATTCCTGCATTTTCAAGCCCTCTGTTATTTAAAACTATGTTCATCTGTTTAAAAGCTTCTTTTATAGAAAGTTCATCTAAAACGATTTCATTTTCTTTTTTAAATTCTATTCCGTTATCCTTAAGAGCCTCTAAAAATCCCTCTCTTCTAAGAACAGAATATGTAAAATCTTTTTTCATTCTGAAAAGGTAAAGGTCTTTTTTTCCTATTGAAATCAGATGATTTACAGCCTCATAAGCTGCTTTTTTATGGTCTATTGTTATACACGGCAGATTGTTTTCTTCTATATATTCACTGCACTGTACTATTCTTTTATAAAGTTTTTCATCATTTATCTTGTTCATTATCTTATCTTTGGAAACCTTTTCCATAAGAATAACACCGTCAACAAGTTTTTTATTTAAAAGAGTCAGATAATCCAAAAGCTGTTCTTCTGACGAATAACTGCTTCCCAAAATTATATTATAACCGCTGTTTCTTGCTGTAAATTCCACTCCTTCAAGAATAGGAGAATAATACGGGTTTGAGATTTCCGGAACAAGAATTAAAAGCATTCCGCTTTTTGTTTTCTGCAAACTGCTTGCCATAAAGTTTGGCGTATAATTCAGTTTTTTTACAGCTTCTTCAACTTTTTTTCTTGTTTCCTCTTTTACTTTTTTTCCATTTATAACTCTTGAAACCGTTGCCAGAGATACGCCTGCATATTCTGCAACATCATTTATCTTCATAGCGCTCACCTTTTTAAAACGTTTTCATTATTTCCTTTACTCTTTATATACCTTCTAAACTTAATTTTGTCAATAGCTTTTAAACATTTTTTTCTCTTTCTCTACATAATAAACTTAAAAACTACATTTTTTCTTTAAAAATATAAAGAAATTATTTTTAAAATATAAATCAAAAACTATAAAACTCTTTCTGTTTTAGAAAGCGTTTTCTAAAATTTTAATATTTTTATTACATAAATAACTATGTTTTTATACTCTGTTTTATGATAAAATTTAGATAAAAAAGAAAGGAGTATAATATTGAATATTGTTAATGATATAAAATTTAAAAACGGCACAAAAGAAGAATTGCTTTCAGAAATTACTCCGATTTTTCCATATACTGCTTCTTTTAAAAAATTTAATAATCAGATAAAAGAATTTGTCCCTTGGCATTGGCATAAAGAGGTTGAATTGTTTTACATTAAAGACGGAACATTAATCTATAATACTCCAAACGGAAAAACTATTTTTTCTGCCGGATCAGGCGGATTAGTTAATTCAAATATTCTTCATTCTACACAATCTGAAAAAAATTCTAAAAATACAATACAAATTCTTCATATATTTGATCCATCTTTTATTGGCGAACATGGAAGTATAATTGAACAGAAATATATTTCTCCTGTTACTTCATCTATTGATATGGAGATATTTCCACTGTATCCAGATATACCTGAACAAAATAAAATTTTAGAAAAAATATCCGAATCTTTTAATATAAATGAAAAAGATTCTGCCTACGAAATAAAACTTCGTTCTTGTTTATCTGAAATATGGTTTGATATTTTTCAACTATATTTTTCTTCACTTAAAGATAAAAAAAGCAGCAATAAAGTTAATGATGAATTAAAAGCAATTATGTTATATGTTTATGAACACTACAATGAAAAAATTACTATCTCTGATATTTCAGAGGCAGCCTTTATCAGTGAACGAAAATGTTTCAGAATATTTAAAAATTATCTGCATACCACTCCGTTAGAGTATTTAAGAAATTACAGGCTGCAGAAAGCGTGTCACCTTCTTATTAAAACAGATTTTTCTATACCTTCTATTAGTGAAATGTGTGGGCTTGGAAAAAACAGCTATTTTGGAAAAATC
>UQOH01000051.1 GCA_900542625.1 uncultured Fusobacterium sp. | reverse complement strand
ACGAATTAAAAATTTCATTTATTAAATTTTTAATTTGTTCTTCAGCTATTCTTGTGAGCAATATAAATAGCTGATATTTTTACGAAGAAAATTTTATTCTTAGATTTTATTTTACAACAGTTCCTTATTTAAAATTCTAATTCATATATCTTATCCACATATAAATTGTTGATGCAATAAGTGTCTGTATAGAAATTAATGCACCAAATTTTAAGAATTTCATAAAATCAATTTTACATCCTGCTTTTCCTGCTGCCCCGACTGCCACAACGTTTGTAGCTGATGCAAGCATTGAGATATTTCCTCCAAGACAAGATCCAAATGATAATGCCCACCAAAAAGCCTGTGTATTTCCAAGCTTATCAAATGAAGGCACCATTACTTCAACTATTTTAGATACAGTAGCTGCATTTGCAACGTTTCCAATAACTGATGTGAAGATTGCAGAAAGCCATGTTATTGCACCAAGTGCCAAATTAAAGTTTCCAGCTGTGATATTAATAAGTTTTTTACCTATAATGTCTATAATATGAAGATTTTCTATTCCTCTTATCATCATAAACAATCCTATAAAGAAGAACAGAGTATCCCATTCAACATTGTTAAGAACCTCTTTAGGCTCTCTTTTTGCAAGAACTACAAGGAAAATCGCACCTGAAAGAGCTATTATTGCAAGTCCTTTGTTTATAAAGTTATTTAGAATAAATCCTACAAGAACAAGACTGAAAATTACAGCTGCCTCTCTTAAAAGTTTTACATCTTTAAGAGAACGGCTTGAATCCAATTCCATAATTCTTGCTTTCAATTCTCTTGAAACCTGCATCTTTCTTCCGTAAATCAAATAAACATTTGTTATAAGAATTATCATTGAGATAACAGCCATAGGTGATGTATTAAATAAGAATTCATTAAATCCAAGGTGTCCCTCTGAACCAATGATAAGCTGAGTAGGGTCACCAATAAGTGTTGCAACTCCTCCTATATTAGCTGACATTACTTCACTTATGATAAATGGAAACGGATCTAATTTCAGCTGATTGGCAAGAAGTATTGAAACCGGTGCCATAAGCAGAATTGTTGTTACGTTATCCAAAAAGGCAGAACATAATGCTGTTACAACTGAAAGAAGAACTACCAATCTGAACGGTTCACCTTTTGCAAGCTGTGCCACCTTGATTGCGAACCACTGAAACACTCCTGTTTCAGAAATAATATGAACTATTATCATCATTCCTATAAGAAGAAAGATTATTTCCAATCTTTCATATACAGCCTCTAAAGCATTTTCTTCGTTTATTATTCCAATAAGAGCCATTACAAGTCCGCCAAGCATAGTTGCCCACGCACTTGAAATTTTCTCTGTTATCATTAAATAAAATACTGCCAAAAATATTAAAACACCTATTATCAGGTAAGTCATTTTTCCTCCTTAATCATATGTAAACTTTCCCTTAATGTTTTTTAATTGATTAAATGTGAAGGACTTTTTTAATTATGTCTGATCTTTTTATAACACCAAGATATTTTCCTTTTTCTACAACATAAAGTCTTGTTACACCTTTATTGACCATGATAAAACAGATTTCCATAATTGGAGCTTTTTTGTCAATGACGATTATATCATTTTTAGGTCTGTATAAATTTTCAATTGTTGTTGTTTTTTCATTTACAAGATATTCCTCGAAAGGCTCTCCTACTGTCAGGAAGTTTAAGTCTTTCATAAGAGAAAGATATTTAGGCATACCAAATTCGATAAGCTCTTTTTCTGTAATCTCTCCTAGAAACTCTCCGTTTTTGTCAACAACAGGAAGTCCGCTTCTACGCTCAATTATAAGTCTTTTTGCTATTTCTTCAAGAGTTGAATCAGGACCTGCAGGTATTATGTCAGGACTAAGCACATCTTCTGCTGTTATTTTGTGCCCTATTTCAATATCTGCTTCCTGTATTGCTTTTAAAATTTCAACAGGATTATTTAATGTTTTTATTTTATCCGCAATATGAGGATATTTTACTACAAGCTTTGAAACAGCACTCATAATTTTCAATACATTTTTGTTTTTTAATACATCTGAAACTATTAAAAATACTATTTCAATGCTGTCTTTCTTTTGAGTACATGCTATTTTTGCCTCAAAAGGACGCTCTACTACACCAAGTGCAACAATAAAATCATTAAAATTTTCTATTCTTGCATGGGGAATAGCAACATTTTGTCCCACCGCTGTTGAGATCTCTTCCTCTCTCTTGATTACACTTTTTGTAATCTCTTCTTTTCTAAGGTTTACTTTTTTGTCCTTAGCTGCTAGTTTTTCCATCATATCTTTTATTACTTCTTGGATATTGCTTCCTTTTACGTTTGTAAAGATAAGATTAGAATCTAAATAACTTGCAAACTTCATTTTTCCTCCTTTTCCGATACATTAGTATCTTACATAAATATATATTAAACTTAAAATAGTTGACTGACCTACGACTATAAGTCCCCACTTGAAAAACTCTTTAAAGCTTATCTCTATTCCAACTTTTTTGGCAACAGAAGAACCAACTATATTTGCAGCAGCTCCTACTATTGTCATATTTCCTCCAAGACATGCTCCAAGTGAAAGTGCCCACCACAGCACATCTGTATGTCCTTGATATTCGGGAAGAATTTCCACTATAATTTTACCAAATGACAATGTATGAGGAATAGAACCAAGTATTGGAGAAAGTATTGTTGAAAGAATCAAAATAAGTCCTGAAGTCATTTTCAGATCTCCCTGAGTAATATTTAATATATGTTCTCCAAGTCTTTTGATTATTCCAAGATTTTCAACACCTTCCACAAGGACAAACAATCCTCCAAAGAAAAATAAAGTTTCCCATTCTACTTTTGCAAAAATCTCTTCCGGCTTTTTCTTGCTGATAAAGACAAGAGCCATGGCTCCCACTATTGCTATTATTGCAAGTCCTATATTTGTAACACTGTTAGTTAAAAATCCTATGATAACAACTGCAAATACTGCCAATGATTGTTTCAGTAATTTTGAATCTTTTATTGTTCTTTCCAAATCAAGTTCCATAATACTGGCTTTTAACTCTCTCGATACTACAAGTTTTTTTCTGAAAAACAGAGCTGCACTTCCAAGAAGAACTATAGTATTTATGATTATTATAGGCATAAGGTTAATAATAAAATCATTGAACCCCATATTTCCAAGACTGGCTATAATCAAGTTTGGAGGGTCTCCAATCATTGTACCTGTTCCTCCTATATTCGACATAAAAATCTGCAGCAGTACGAAAGGTTTAGGATCTACTTCCAGTCTTTTTGCCAAAAATATTGTTATTGGAACAATAAGAAGTATTGTTGTTACGTTGTCAAGAACTGCTGAGAAAACAGCTGTTACAATAGACAGGAACACCAGAATCTTAACAGGATCTCCTTTAACCAGCTGGGCTATCTTAATAGCTACCCATTGGAATACTCCTGTTTCAGACATAATTTCCACAATTATCATCATTCCTACCAGCAGGAATATTACCTCCAGATTATACCCCACTGTTTCAAGAGCCTGTTCTTCATTAAGAATTCCTGAAACTACCATAAGCCCTCCGCCTATAATAGCAACCAGAGACTTAGGATACTTTTCTGTAATGATGAAATAAAAAGTTACCACAAATACCGCAATACCAAAAATCAACTTAAACATCTTAAATTTTTACCTCCACGCATTTATTCCCCTTAATGCTGTTGACAGAAAAATTTTAAAGGACTCTTTTTTAAGAAAAAGAGTCCCCTTGCTATTTTATCTTATCTTATCCATTACTCCCATACCATAAACCGGTCCAGTATGAGAACCTAATATTGCCCCTATTTCTACTCTGCCTCTGTAATCTACTCTCTTCATCTTTTCAGCTGCATTTCTTAATGCATCTGCATTAGAAAGTTCGTTTTGAGTTCCTCCCCAAGCAGTATACAGAATAATAGAGTTTTTACAATTTTTAAGAAGTTTTTCCATATGGAGCATAGCTCCTCTCTCTCCGATAGCTTTTGCCTCAACAGAAACCTCTCCGTTTTCAACCTTAAGAACAGGTTTAAGTTTTAATAATCCTCCAACCATTGCAGAGGCTCTTCCTATTCTTCCGCCTTTTTGTAAAAATTCTAAATCTTTTACAACAAAGTAAACCTTCATACTTTCTTTAGTTTCTTCTATCCAATCAATGATCTCTTTAAAACTCTTCTTCTCTTTTGCCATTTTAGCAGCTTCCATTGCCAGATGTCCAAGAGCAAATGTTGTTGTTTTAGAGTCAATAATTGCAATATCTCCTTCTCTTGCAACCATACCTTTTCCAACTCTTGCAGCCTGCTGCGTACCGCTAAGTTTTCCTGAAATATGAATAGAAATTATTTTCTTATACCCTTTTGCAAATAATTTCTCATACATTGCTTTAAATTCAGCTGGTGAAGGCTGAGATGTTTTTGGAATCTGTCCTTCTGTCAGAAGTTTTTTCCAGAACTGTCTTGTAGACACATCTATACCCTCTCTGTAGTAATTATTTCCGTCAAGTTTAACTTTAAGCGGAATAATTTCAACATCTAAATCTTTTATAAGTTCAGGTGTTAAATCTGAAGTAGAGTCTGTAACAATTGCTATTTCAGCAAGTTTAGGATCTCTGTTTTCTATATAAATATAGTAGTGATAGTTGTTTTGATTTCCTTCTATATCACTGTAAGCAATTTCATTTCCCAGTTGTCTAAGAGCCTCTGTTGCCTCTGGTTCTGCATCTTTACCAATAGATGCAAAAACATTAAGAGTATAATCTGTGATATAGTTTTCTTTTATTTTTTCGATAATTCCTGTAAGAGAAGAATCTTTTTCTCTTATTCTGCCATTAATCATGGCAATGAAATCTCCTTCATTGATTTCAAGATTATCTACTCTTGTATTTCTTACAGCTTTTGTAATTTCAACAGATGAGTTTCTGTTAAAGTTCTTAGTTATTTTTTCTAAGTTAAGGTCTTTATTTTTTACAAGATAGTGACCTCCAAGCATACTTGTTGTTTCCACAACAGTAACCTCTTTATTTGATCTTTCAGCTGCAATTTTAGCTGCAGAAATTATATTTTTGTTGTTTGGAAGAATTACAATAGTGTTTGCCTCTATTTTGTTTAATCCCTCTTCTATATCTGCAACACTTGGATTTTGAGTTTGTCCTCCAAGAAGAGCTGCTGATGCTCCTGCATTAAGGAACATTTCTCCAATCTCTTTGTTGTCTGCTATTGCAAAGTATGCAACAGGTCTGCTGTTTTCATTTCTAACCAATACTTTATTCTTAGTTTCTTCTGTTTTATAAGCATTGTCATCAAATATCATATTTTTATGCTGCTGCAGTTCCATGTTGTCAATTTTAATATTTGAAAGGTTTCCAAGCTTTCCGGCAATTTCAAGGACAAGCCCCGGATTATTTGTATGAATATGTGTTTTAGTTTTCTTTGAAGTTTGAGCACAAACCATAGAATCCCCTAAAACTCCTATTTCAGCTTTGTAGCTGTCCAAATCAAATTTTCCGTTTTCGATAATAAACTCTGTACAGTATTTAAACTTGATCTCTTCCATAATAACTGCATTTGCATCAAGTCTTTCTTTTCTTTTTGCCTGAGACTGCACTATTCTTTCAAGGTCTTCAAGCATTTGAGGGTCGCTTATAGATTTTTCAAATCCTTCAAGGATATAGAAAATTCCTTTTCCTCCAGCATCAACCACTCCAGCCTCTTTTAATTTTGAAAGAAGTTTTGGAGTTTCTTCAACAGCCTCAGCTGCTATATTTTTTAAGTAAATAAGGAACGGAACAAAATCAGACTTATCCCCTGAATATGCTCTTGCTCCCTCAGCAACTTTTCTTATTACTGTAAGCATTGTTCCTTCAACAGGATTGCTTACTGCTTTGTAAGCTTTTTCTTTTGCAAGTTCAAAAGCTCTTATTGTATCTTCCACAGTTGCATCTTCTTTATCTCTTATCCCGTCCAAAAATCCTTGTATAATCTGAGATAAAATTGTTCCTGAATTTCCTCTTGCTCCCAAAAGGATTGCCTCTGATACAGTGTCGCAAAGCTCTTCCATATCAGGTTCATAACTCAATTTTATCAGCTGGTTCTCTACTGCCTGCAGTGTCATAGACATATTTGTTCCTGTATCTCCGTCTGGTACAGGATACACATTCAAGTCATTAAGAATGTCTGCATGTCTAGATAACCATCTACTTGCTGCAATAAGTAATTTTGTCATTCTCATTGCATTAAGCACATTTACCTTTATATCCATTCTCTCCTCCGCTAAATTCGTCTTCTTTTCTAAAATGTCGGCGGTGTTACCACCCATATTGCTTTTGTAAGTTTTTTCCCGTTGTTTTTAAATCTATGATTCAATGTTGATTTAAAATAAAAACTATCCCCTTCGTTAAGAGTTGTAAGATGATCTTCTATATATATATCCAGAGTTCCCTCTACAATATATATAAACTCTTCTCCGTTATGGTTAAAGAACCCTCTTCCGCTCTCTCCTCCGGGTTTGATTTCATACATTATCGGTTCCATGTTTTTTTCTATTTTAGAGGAAGTTAAAAGAGCTATTGATGTTTTTGAATCAATACTCTCAACATACTTTCTGTCTTCTCTTCTGATGTGGAAAGAACCTATTGTTTCATCTTCGTCTTCAATAAGATAACTCACTTTCACTTCAAGGTATGTAGCTATTTTTTTTAGATTTTCAATTGAAGGGGAAGCTTTTCCCTGTTCTATCTGAGATAGAAAACTCGCTGACAGATCAACTTTTGCTGCCAGTTCTCTCAAAGAAAAATCTTTTTCATTTCTCTTCTTTTTAATTCTTTCTCCTATTGTCATCTCTTTACTTCCTTTTCAAGATTTTATTCAAGCAAAACAGACTATGCAGAACAGCTCTTTCTCTCACTTTTCTTCTTGGTCCGCTAAAAACTTTCTTCTCTATAAAAACTTCATCTCCTGCTTTTATTCCCATATATACAAGCCCCACAGGTTTTTCATCTGTTCCGCCGTCAGGACCTGCTATTCCTGTAACAGATATTCCCACATCTGTTTTTAATCCGCATACCATCTCTCTTGCTGTTTCAGCACTTACTGCACCATACTTTTCAAGAGTTTCTTTTTTTACTCCAAGTCTTTCTATTTTTGCCTCATTTGAATATGTTACTATTCCTTCCATGAACACCTGAGAAGCTCCGGAAACATCTACAAGAGTTCCTGCAAGAAGTCCTCCTGTACATGATTCTGCAACAGAAATAGTTTTCTTATCTTCAATAAGTTTATTGATAATAAGTTTCTCCAGTCTGTCAGAATCTTCTCCGAAAATATACTCGCCTACTTTATTATATATCTTTTCAACGATTTTTTCCACTATGTTTTTATTGCTTATCTTACTCTGCAGTCTTATTATAATTCCAAAGTCCTTTACAAGAAATTCATAAGTTATTCCTTCTTCTGTAAAAATATCTTTTATGGTGTCATCAAGACATGATTCCCCTATTCCGCACACTAATAAATCTTTTATATAAATTTCATCTTTGTCTAATTTTTTTTCTTCAGCATACCATTTTAAAAATTTAGGGAACATATCATAAAGTTCCACAGGAACTCCTGGGAAACATACAATTCCGTCAGTATAAACTGCAGGCGCCATTCCTGCACCATTTTCAAATATAACTGAACCTTCAGGTTTTTCCACCTGCTTTATATTATTTGGAATAAATTTAAAGTGACGCTCTCTGAATTTTCTTTTCAGCTCTTCTAAATCTTTTTCTTCCACTATCAGCTTTCTTCCAAGGAATTTTGCTATTGCATCTTTTGTAAGGTCGTCAATAGTAGGTCCAAGTCCACCTGACATTATAATAAGGTCGCTGTTTTTTCTTCCATAGGCAATAGCCTCAACAATCTCATCTATATTGTCTCCCACTGTTATTTTGTAGTCAATTTCTATTCCATATCTGTTAAGCTGCTCAGCCATATAGATACTGTTAGTGTCTACCATTCCTCCATTTAAAAGTTCTGTTCCAACTAATATAAGTATTGCCCTCATAAAAAACATCTCCTTATTGTTTTATATTATACTTATTTTTTTAAAAAAAGAAAGTCCATATACATACCATTAAAAAGTTTCCTATTATTCCTGCTAAGAAGTCGTCAATTACAACTCCTACTCCATTTCCCAAAAACTGAGATTTATATATTGGTCCCGGTTTTGTTATATCAAAAAATCTGAATATTATAAATGCAAGTCCTATTGCTGCTAAAGTCTGGAATAAACCAACAGGATTTACAAGGAAAAGTGTTGTTAAAAATCCCAAAACCTCATCTATAACAACATTCTGCGGATCTTTCTCATGATATATCTCTCTTTCGCATATATCAGAAACATACACTGCTACCACAAAGAATGTCATCAGAAACATAAAATAAAAAGAGTTATATACCATGTGGTTTGGAAAAACTTTTCTAAGAAGAATAAGCCCTATATATATTGGAATTCCTCCAAGAGTTCCAAATGTTCCCGGAGCTTTAGGCATATCTCCAAGCCCGAAACAAGTTGCAAGATTTTTTACCATTGCTTTTTTCATTAAAATACACCTCTCTCATAGTTATAAGGACTGTACGCATTTTCTTTTTTATCAATATTTTTTATCAGTTCTTTTATCTCTTCTTCTGTTTCATCAAGAAGTTCGATTACCACTTCATCTATTCCTATTTTTCCAAGTCTTTTTACCTGACTTAAAACATTTAAAGGTCTTTCAAAATAAATTTCATCATTTCCAAGTTCATTTCTGCGAACTATGAAATTATCTCCCTGCTCATTTGTTATAACCTCTCCATTTTCAAAAACAGGAAGTTCAAGATACATTCCTTTTAATTTGCTGTATCCTAACAGAGCTTTTCTCACAGGAACTTTTCCTATATTTTCAATCTGCTCAAAATTAAGCTCAGGAGTTATTATTACAGTTTTTACATTAGGAATTTTTGCATACTCATTAAGAGAATAAATATTTCCTATATTAAGATTCCATCCCACTGTTATATCAGAACTTTTATTTTCCAAAACCTGATAAAGATTTGTTGCCAGCTGACTGTTCAGATCAATCTTGTGAAGATTGTTTTCTCTTGCTATATCCACTCCACGTTTATAAATTTTAGTTATTCCAAGTTTTCTTGCTGTTTCTGCCTGTTTTTCCGTTGTTGCCATAACAGAAATTTCAGGAATTTTTCTTTCATCTTCTTTTACAGGGATTCTGAAAATCTCTCTTTCTCCTAAAACTCTTCTGTGGCTCTCAATAAGTTTTGTTCTTAATTCTTCAAGAGCATCTCTTCTCATCTGCTTTAAAACAGATAAAGGAAGAAAAATATTATTGTCTATATACACATTACACTCTTTAACTTTAAATGTTGTATCTCCTGTTTCAGAAAGTTTTTCTGCAATATTGTCTTTGTCTGCACCTCTCTTTGACGCTTTTTCAATAGGATTTTCTCCTTTTATTGTTACAGAAATTTTTTCTCCTCTGTTGTTCTCTGCACACACTTCCAACACAGGAAGCTGTCCCTCTTTTCCTTCAAAATTTAAAACAATATCTTTTTTCTTGTCGCTGTTTTTTAATTTTGATTCTATATCATCATTTATATTCTTATCATAATTTTTAAAAACATATTTTGCACCTTTTGGAGCATTAAGAAGAATAATTCTGTCCCCTTTTTCAGCAGTCTTAAATCTGTCTTTTTTGTTTTTCTTCTCAATTCTGTTAATATAATCTCCGCCTAAAGTTTCATAATCTTTTGAAAGATATATTATCCCGTCTCCAAGCATTATATTTTCCTCAAGAAGAAGTTCTTTTCCGCTGATAATTCCTAAAGGTTTTCCCATATTTGCAGGATAGTTTCTGTTCATTACAGAGTGCGTGCTTCCGTTATCATAAAAATATCCTTTGGAATATCCTCTGTTGAAGATAGATGAAACTCTCTCTTCAGTTTTATTATTGTTTATAAGAGTTTTAAAATAATTAACAGCCTCAAAAACATAATTTTTTTCTTTCATTCTTCCTTCTATTTTTATGCTGTTAATTCCTATCTCTTTAAGTTTTTGTATCTCATCATATCCCATAAGCTGATCTTTCGGGCTAAGAAGATATCCTTTTTCTCCCTTGTCAGATGTATATATTTTTCTGCACGGCTGTGCACACATACCACGGTTTCCGCTTCTTCCTCCGATAAAACTGCTCATGTAACAGTTTCCTGAATAACATATGCATAAAGCACCTGAAACAAATATTTCAAGCTCAATGTCCGTATTCTCTCTTATTTTCTTTATCTCTTCAAAACTCATCTCACGAGGAAGAACAACTCTTTTAAAACCTAAACTTTTAAGATAGTTTGCCTCAAAATGATTTGCTGCTGTCATCTGCGTGCTTCCATGATAATCTATATCAGGGAAATTCTCTTTCAGAAATCTGAAATATCCTAAATCCTGCACAATTACAGCATCAAGCCCGTGCTCATACAAAGCTTTAAAGTTCTGATATAAAAACTCTATCTCTACATTTTTCATAAGAGTGTTAAGAGTAAGAAATATTCTTGTTCCTCTTTCATGTGCATAGTCAAGAGCCTGTTTAAATTCTTCCAATGTAAAGTTCTCAGCATTTCTTCTTGCTCCAAACCCTTTTAGTCCCATATAAATTTCATCTGCACCTGCACTTACTGCAGAATAAAATCTCTCCATATTTCCTGCTGGGGCTACTATTTTCATAAATTTATTCTCCTTTTAAACTTATATAAATATCTTTGACTTTTTTTTCAAGTTCTTCTAAAGTTCCATTATTATTAATATGAATATCTGACTTTTTCATTTTTTCTTCAAGGCTCATTTGAGCATCTATTATTTTTACTGCCAGTTCTTCTGAAATTCCGTCTCTTTCAAACATTCTTTTTATCTGTGTTTCTCTGTCTACAAAAACCAGAATTATTTTATCACACATTTTGTCCATTCCAGATTCAAACAGTAAAGGTATATCAAATATTATTATATCATTTTTAGCTGCATTTTCCTTTATTTTTTTAAATTCTTCTTTTACTTTAGGATGAATTAATTTATTCAGTGCTGACAGTTTATTTTTATCAGAAAAAACCATTTCTTTTAATTTTGCTCTGTCTAGTTTTCCCTCTTCTCCCAAAATCTCTTTTCCAAAAATTTCTGTCATTTCTCGAATTACATCTTCTCTTTCAGAAATCTCTTTTGCTGTTACATCTGCATCTGCTATTTTTATTCCAAAACTTTTTAAAATATTGCTTACTGTACTTTTCCCTGAGGCTATTCCTCCTGTAAGTCCTATTATCATATTTATACCGTCCTCATTATCTGTTATTATTCATTTTATGATTTTTTTCAAAATTTTTCAATGTTTCATATTTTTTAAATAAAAAATGAGCTGTTATTTTATCTGCCCCAACAGCTCACTCTATTTTTTATTTAATGTTTTTATAATTAATGAGTATAATCTAAAATTTTAATGTTTTCTCCAGCCTCTTTTTCAACTAAAACTTTCATCTCTTGAGCAAAAGGACATGGATATCCAATAGGAGTTCCCTTTTGAATGCAAGAAGCAAAAGCAATTGTATCAGCACCCCTTTTCAAAAGTTCTCTTACTCTTAGAACAGCTTTTTTTGCCGGACATCCCCCACAATTTATAAATCCTATTATTTCTATATCTTCTTCTGTTCCTTCAAAAGCTCCTTTTTTGTTTGCTATCATTTTAAAGTCAGTAGTTCCCGGACAAAAATCTTCTGTCTGCATACATCTGATAATTCCAACTTTCATTTTATACTGCCTCCTGTAATAATATTATTTTTTAAATATAAACAAATATTCATGCCCTATTAATAAAAAATTATATTTTATGCTGTTAGTCTTCCAATAGCCTGTAGCTTTACAATTATGCTGTTCTTTTATTATCAATTCTTTTAGTCTAAAACCTGACTTTTGAAAAACTTCTAATACTTTAAAAGCTAAAGGAATCATATGCCCCTTTTGTCGTGTATCTCCCATAAGGACAGCACAAAATTTTCCCTCTTTTAAAACTCTATAACTTTCTTCCGCAACTTTTCTCATTTCTTCTAAAAATTCTGGAATTTTTAATCTGGATAAATCTTCATCTATATTATCACTATAAGAAATAATATTAGCATATGGTGGATGTGTACATATTAAATCTACACTTTTGTCAGGAATAAAATCAAGATTACGAGCATCCCCTTTTTTTAAATACACTTTTCCTTTAGCTTTTTCATATTCAAAATTTATTTTCTCTCGACATCTCTCAAGAGCAATGTCATTAACATCAACGCCAATAATATCTCTATTCAGCAGTTTCGCCTCAACAAGAGTTGTCCCACCTCCAATAAATTGATCTAATACTAGCTCGCCTTCTTTTGAATACCTTAATAATATATTTCTTGGAATATAAGGTGACCAATTCCCACGCCACTTCGCATCATGAGTTGCCCAATTTCCTCTATTAGGAAAACTCCATACAGTAGTCATTTCCAACTCAAAATCATTCGGTTCCCATTGTTCTATTTTTTTCTTTTTCATTACTTAAATACCTCTGTAATGATTCCATTCTCTAAATCTTTAATATTATATATATGTTCCATTATATCAAATGTTTCTTCAAGATTATTTTTAGCACTTGTCCAACCTTTTCCATCTGTAAACCATACAAATGTAAATCCTTCTATAGTATCTATTTCAAGAGCTAATGTCTTATAACTACGAGCTGTTTCATTTAATTTAGAGCCACCGCTGCCATAGAAATTAGTTTCTATTCCATAAATCATATTTTCTGTTTTTATTACAAAATCAAATCTTTTTTCTGTTTTCCCTTTATTTGAAATAGCCGAAAGATCTAAATTCCATTTTTCAGTTATATCATGAATATACATTTCTTTAAAATAACTTTCATTTTTTATAAATCCTGCTTTTTTCATAAAGTTTTCAACTAGATTTTCCATTAAATGTCCGCCTCTATTTTTGCGTCCATTTGAGTCTAAACCTGTCTCTACTCCAGTTGCATAATCAATTAAATTGCATATTATATGTTTTGACAATAAATCAAATAAACCTGTTTTTCTCATAAAAATTTTATAATCTTCAATAGGTAAGTTCTTTTCTTTAAAATTATATGTATATTTTCCTTCACTATCCATTGCATAAATCTCGTTTGCTCTAACAGCAAGCAAAAGAGGTATACATTTTAAAACCTCCGGATATTTTTCTATAATTTCTTCAAATTTTTCCTCTATGTTCTCAACTCCTATTAAAGAATTTAAAATATTTAATTCTATTTTTATTTCTTCAATATTTTTATGAACTTTTTTAAAATCTATATAATAACCATAATCAGCTATACTTTCTCTAAAACTGCTTAACCAATCCAAAAAATCTCTTTTCAATATACCCCTCCCTAAAAATTAGAAATTAACAATTCTTTTATTTTTCCTCTTTTTTGGCTATTGCTATTAATCATTCTTGTTGCATTAACACGCATAATTTTTTTACCAAAATATAATCTATCAAAAAAATCATCGTTTTCATCAAAGTTTTTAGAATCTGAATTACTAATAAGAATTTTTGCTCCTATTTTATCTATTCTTTCTACAAACTCCGCTAACTCTATTTCTTCTTTTTCCTTAAAATCATTTTCTGTATAAGCTGTAAAATTTGCCGTATTTGTTAAAGGTCTATATGGTGGATCAAAATAAACAAAAGTTCTATCATCTATAAAATCTATAGATTTTTTATAATCGCCACAAATAATTTTTACTTTTTGTAATTTTTTTGATATCATCTTAAGATTCTCTTTATCACAAATGCATGGTTTCTTGTACGAACCTATAGGAACATTAAAAAGTCCTTTTTTATTAACACGATAAAGTCCATTAAAACATGTTTTGTTTAAAAAAATCATCAATGCAGCTCTCAATATTTTATCTGTATCTTCTTCATTATTTTTTAATTTATTAAATTCTTCTCTTTTTTCTAAAAAATATTTTTTTCTCTCTTCGTTTTCAAGAATAATATACTCTTCCTGATATTTAAAAAGTAAAATTATTAATTCCTCTATATTGTCACGAACTACTAAATAGGAATTTACTAAATCATAATTAATATCACTTATATAAATTTCTTCTAATTCACAATTATTTAAAATATCAAATAGCACAGCACCTCCTCCTACGAAAGGCTCTGCATATTTTTTTATTTTATCATTAAAAGGATAATATTTTCTTATTTCGTTTAAAAGTTGTCCTTTCCCTCCTGCCCACTTTAAAAAAGGTTTAACAATGGATGATTCCATGTAAATTTTCCTCCTACTTGCTAAAATATTATTAATATACTATTATAATATAATTAACTATATAGTAGCAACTTTTTTATAATTTTACATAAAAAAAGACACATTTCTGTGTCTTGAATTTCTATAATGGCGGGAGCGACGAGACTCGAACTCGCGACCTCCTACGTGACAGGCAG
>UQOH01000050.1 GCA_900542625.1 uncultured Fusobacterium sp. | reverse complement strand
GTACTTAGGGGGCAGCCCTTTGGGAGGATAGGAACTTGCCAATCTTTTTTATTTTTTGAAGATAATTGAAAAATAGAGAAAAATAATATATAATTTTAGTATCTTATTAAAAGGAGAAGAAGGGATGAATTTTAAGAAAATAGATATGGAAACCTATGAAAGAAAAGCTGGTTTTGAATATTTTAAAAAACTTGCATTTCCCTATGTAGGAATTACATCAAATGTTGATATAACAGAAATTGAAAGATTGAGAAAAGAAAAAAATATGCCTTTCTTTTTAACTGTTCTTTATATAGCTTCACAAGCTGCTAACAGAGTTCCTGAAATCAGAAGAAGAATAAATGATGAAGGAGAGATTATAGAATATGATAACTGTAAAACATCTCACACAGTGGCATTGGAAAACAGAACATATGTTTATTGTGAACTTGATTCAAATATGCCTTATTTTGAGTATGTAAAAATAGGAAAGTTAAAACAGGAAGAGGCAAAACTGAAAGGCGGGTTGGAAGATGAAACAGACAGCAGAGCTTTATTTTTTGTATCAAGTCTTCCTTGGATAACTTATACTTCACTGGCACAGCCGGTTCCTGTTCCGGCAGACAGTAATCCAAGAATAACTTTTGGAAAAAAATTTGAGATGAACGGAAGAATATATATGCCTTTGTCTTTATTGGTTCATCATGGTCTTGTAGATGGAATACATATTGCTGATTTTTATAATAACTTTGAAATTGTTTCAGAAGAGGTAAGAAAAGAGTTAGAAAATTAAAGCATAAAAAAATTGACATTTCCTGTAATGATGTTATATCATTCTTTATAACAAGGGTTAGGGAGGCACAGGAAATGAAGAGCGAATTAAAAAATATTACAGCAATGCTGATTTTTGGAACAATAGGAATTTTTGTAAAAAATATAAATTTAACTTCTAAAGAGATAGCAGTTTTAAGAGGGGTTATAGGAAGCTTGTTTTTAATAACAGTCATGATGTTTTCAAAAGAGAAAACTTCATTTTCTGAAATAAGAAAAAATATAAAAATATTATTGTTTTCAGGAATAGGAGTGGGGCTTAACTGGATATTTTTATTTCAGGCATATAAATATACCACAGTATCTATTGCAACTTTAAGTTATTATTGTGCTCCAATATTTGTAACTTTATTGTCGCCGATAGTATTAAAAGAAAAACTTTCGTTTGTGAAGATTATCTGTATATGCGGAGCTATGTTTGGAATGGTGTGTATTGTTGGAAACAGCAGTGCAGACTCAGAAAATTATAATCATATCCTTGGAGTTGCTTATGGGCTTTCAGCAGCAGTTTTTTATGCAAGTGTTGTGCTTATGAATAAATTTATAAAAAATCTTAGAGGAATTGAAACAACAGTTACACAGCTTGTACTGGCATCAATTGTTCTTATTCCCTATGTGATTTTTACAACAGGTTTTGATTTTTCAAAAATGACAAATGTTTCAGCAGCATATTTAATAATTTTAGGAATTGTTCATACTGGATTTGCATATTTCTTATATTTTTCATCATTGAAAGAGTTGAAAGGACAGACAATAGCAGTTTTAAGCTATATAGATCCTATTTTTGCAGTGATAATTTCTTCAATATTTTTGGGAGAATCAATGTCAATTTTGCAGATAATAGGAGGAGTTCTTATTCTTGGTTCAACTTTTATAAGTGAAAATCAAAGAGTATTAAAAAAATTTATAAATTAAATATAATAAAAATATCCCTGTAAAAATATTTTTGTATCTATAAATATGAAATATTTTAAAACAGGGATTTTTTTAAATTTTTTTATTGAAATATAAGAAATAATTCCATATTTATGATAAAATATAATGAATGTAAATTTTTTTAAAACAGGTGAGAGAAATGAAAAACAAAGCAATTTTTCTTGACAGAGATGGCACAATAAACATAGATAAAGGTTATCTTTATAAAAAAGAAGAATTTGAATTTTTAGATAAAGCAATAGAAGGATTGAAAATTTTAACAGATTTAGGATATATTCTTATTGTTGTAACTAATCAATCTGGTATAGCAAGAGGATATTATACAGAAGAGCAGCTTGAAGATTTGAATAATTATATGGCAGAAGAGTTAAAGAAACATGGGGTTGAAATAAAAAAATCTTATTATTGTCCTCATCACGCAGAAAAAGGATTGGGAAAATATAAGGTTGAGTGTAACTGCAGAAAACCAAATCCGGGAATGGTGCTGGAAGGAATAAAAGAGTTCAACGTAGATGTAGAAAATTCATATATAGTCGGGGACAAATTATCTGATGCAGAGGCTGGAATAAGAGCAGGAATAAAAGGAGTAATAGTCCAGACAGGACTTGAGGTTGTAGAGAAAACAGATGATGAAAACATTAAAATTTATCCGTCATTATATGACTTTGCAAAAGATTTATTAAAAAAGTAAAAAATTAAATATAAAAAACAGACAAATAAGTTGTTAGAAATATCTTAAAATGATAAAATAAAAGATATGTAAAAGGACGAAAAAATGGAAAAACTGATTGAAATTATAACAAAATTATTACCGTTAAAAACAGAAATTTTAAGAGTTAATAAAGTAAGAATGGACAGCAGACAGGTTGAAAAAGACGATATCTTTTTTGCTGTAAATAACGGGAAAAATTATATAGATGATGTATTGAAAAAAGGTGCAGCTCTTGTTATCTGTGATGACGAAAAATGGAAAGATAATGAGAAAGTAGCAGTAGTTGAGGATACAATAACAGCTATGCAGGAAATAGCTGCCGCATACAGAAAAGCTGTTTCTGTAAAAATAATAGGGATAGTTGGAAGCAACGGAAAAACTACAACAAAAGATATAATTTATTCTGTGATGTCATCAAAATATAGATGCAAAAAAACAGAAGGAAATTACAATAATCATATAGGCGTTCCTTATACACTGCTGCAAATAGAAGAAACAGATGATTTTGCAGTTGTTGAAATGGGAATGAGCAGCCGTGGTGAAATAAAAGTTCTTTGTGATATTGCTGCTCCTGATTATGGAGTGATGACAAATATAGGAGATTCTCACTTAGAATTTTTGTTAAACAGAGATAATGTTTTTGCTGAAAAGGGTGAAATAAAAGAGTATGTTGCTCCTGAAAACTTAATTCTTTTTGGAGATGATGTTTATTTAAAAACTCTCAAAGGAGTAAAAGCAGGTTTTGAGGAAGAGAATGATTATGTAATAAAAAATTATAAAGAAAATTCTGATGGAGTTTCTTTTGAAATAGAGAGAGAAACATACAGTTTCAATATGAATGGAAAACATAACTGTATAAATGCAGCTTTAGGTGTTGTAATAGGAAAAACAGCAGGACTTTCTTATGAAGAGATTGAAAAAGGATTGAAAAACTGCACTGTAACCCCTATGAGATTTCAAAAAATTGAAAAAAATGGAATTAAATATATAAATGATGCATATAATGCAAGTCCTATATCAATGAGGTTTTCTCTTGAAACTTTGGAGAATGCATATAAAGGGATTCCTAAAATAGCAGTTCTTGCAGATATGGGAGAGCTTGGAGAGAATGAAAAAAGATATCATGAAGAAGTTTTAAAATATGCAGCAGATTTGGATATAGATAAATTTATTTTATTTGGACCGCTGATGAAAGGTGCATTGGAGAAAATAGAAAATAAAGATAAGTTTATAACAGCAGAAACAAAAGATGAAATAAAAGAGATTATAAAAAAAGATTTTGCAGACAGAGTAATTCTGCTTAAAGGGTCAAATTTCAATCATCTTTGGGAGATAATGGAATAAGGAGATTAGATTAAATGTTATACGCACTTGGATTATACTATCCTCAATTAAGTTTTTTAAAATCAATATATTTTAGAACATTTATAGGATTTGTTTTATCATTTCTTTTAGTTTTGATGATTGGAAGACCGTTTATTAATTTTTTAAAAAGAAAGAAATTTGGAGAAGAGATAAGAGAATGTGGTCCTGCATCTCATTACAGCAAAAAGGGAACACCTACAATGGGCGGAGTTTTGATGCTTATAGGAGCTATGCTTACAAATCTTATTTCAGGAAATCTTTATAATAAATTTACAATACTTTTAATAATAACGACACTTTGCTTTAGTGCAATTGGTTTTGTAGACGATTATAAAAAATTTACAGTAAATAAAGACGGGCTTTCTGGGAAGAAAAAACTTTTTGGACAAAGCTTAATTTCTATAATAGTCTGGGTTTTTATAAAAGAATTTGGTTTAACAGGTTCTAAAGCTGTAGATTTTTCTTTATCAAATCCAATAATGGCAGATTCAACTTTTTACATAGGAAGTTTTTTCATGCTTTTATTTATTATGCTTGTAGTAAACGGAAGTTCAAATGCTGTTAACATAACAGACGGACTTGACGGATTGGCAATTATGCCTGTAATAATAAGCTGCTCTATACTTGGAGTAATAGCTTATTTCAGCGGACATATAGAGATGAGTACACACCTTGCATTGTTTTCTATTCCCGGTTCAGGAGAGATTGCAGTATTTTTATCAAGTATAATCGGAGCAGGACTTGCATTCTTATGGTATAACTGTTATCCTGCACAGATTTTTATGGGTGATACAGGATCGCTTGCTCTTGGAGGAATAATAGGAGTTATCTCAATATTATTGAAACAGGAACTTCTTCTTCCTATTGTTGGAGGAACTTTTGTTCTTGAGGCAGTTTCAGTAATATTACAGGTAGGTTCATATAAAATAAGAAAAAAAAGAATATTCAGAATGGCACCTATTCATCATCATTTTGAGCTGATGGAAGTACCGGAAAATAAAGTTACAATAAGATTTTGGATAGTATCTCTTCTATTCGGAATAGTTGCTCTGGGTATGATAAGATTAAGAGGAATTTTGTAAACCATGGAATAAACCCCGTGGTTTTACTTGTTGATTAGATAAAATTTTTTTGGGAGGTTTTTTAGAAATGAAAGTTGGAATGGTTTTTGGAGATGGAGTAAGCGGAAAAGGCGCTAAAGAGATATTGAAGAAAATGGGGTATGAAATTATTTTAGTTGATGATAAGACAGGAATGCCTTCAGATTCAGCTGAAGAGCTTTTAGATAAAGTAAATTTATTTATAAAAAGTCCGGGAGTTCCATACAATAATCTTGTAAAAAAAGCATTTGAAATGAATGTTGAAGTAATAGATGAGATAGAACTTGCTTACAGATACATGAAATTAAACGATATGAAAACAAAAATAATTGCTGTTACAGGAAGCAACGGTAAGACAACAGTAACAAGCAAAATAACAGAGCTTTTACAAAAAGCAGGTTATAAATGCGAACATGCAGGAAACATAGGAAACTCTTTCGGTCAGCTTATACTTGACAGAAATGATTTAGAATATGTTGTTCTTGAACTAAGTTCGTTCCAGTTAGAAAACTTAAAAGAGTTTAAAGCTGATATAGCTATGGTTGTAAATCTTTCACCAGACCATTTAAACAGATATCCTTCAAAAGAGGAATATTTTGATGCAAAATTTAATATAGGAAAAAATCAGACAGAAAAAGATATATTTATATACAACCTTAATGATGCAGATTCATTAAAGAGAATGGAAAAAATAACAGGAACAAAACTTGGAGTAACTGTAACAGAAAAAGGAATTGATGAAGCTGTATGTTGTACAGACGGAGAAAATGTTGTGTACAGAGGAAGAAAAATTGCAGAAAATGCAAAACTATCTTTAAAAGGAAAACACAATCTTGAAAATACTTTATTTATAGTTACAACAGCAGAGCAGGTTGGAGTAGATGAAGAGATAATAAGAGAATTTTTATATAATACAAAATCGCTTGAGCACAGAATGGAAAGATTCTGGCAGTGGAAAAATGTGCTTTTTGTAAATGATTCAAAGGGAACAAATCTTGACTCAACAAGTTTTGCTATTGATGCATATAAAGATGCAATTCTTATATGCGGAGGAAAAGATAAAGGACTTCCTCTTAAGGATTTAGTAAAACAGATAAACTCAAATATAAAAGCAGTTTATCTTATCGGGCAGATGTCAGAAAGATTCA
Source organism: uncultured Fusobacterium sp. (assembly GCA_900542625.1). Classification (GTDB taxonomy): domain Bacteria; phylum Fusobacteriota; class Fusobacteriia; order Fusobacteriales; family Fusobacteriaceae; genus Fusobacterium_B. The sequence continues at coordinate 9,002 of UQOH01000050.1, read as the reverse complement.
GAGAGGAACTTCTTCTTGGAGGATATCCAAACGAAAGAATATTCCCTCTTGTGACTATGGAAAATGTAGTTAAAGAGTTAAGAAACAAACTTTCAGGAGAAGAGAAAGAAGTGGTTCTTTTATCTCCAACAACAGAAAGCTATGACCAGTTTCCTAATTTCGTAGTAAGAGGAAGAACATTTAAAGAACTTGTTAAGAAGTATTTTGTAGAGGGAGAAGAACTGTGAAAAGGGCAATAATAACTACAGGAGGAACTGGAGGACATATTTATCCGGCACTTTCAGTAGCAAGAGGATTACAAAAAAGAGAAGTGGATATTCTTTTTGTTGGAAGTGATTCCAGAATGGAAAAAGATATGGTTCCTAAAGAGGGATTCAGATATGAGGGACTTGAAATATATCCTATAAAATCAATAAAGACTTTTTTTAAACTTCTTGGAGCAATAAGAAAGTCTATAAAAATAATAAAAGCAGAAAAACCTGATGTTGTTATAGGATTTGGAAATTATATTTCACTTCCTATGATAACTGCTGCATTTCTTACAAGAACTCCTTTTTATCTTCAGGAGCAGAATGTAAACTTAGGTATGACTAATAAGTTTTATTATAAATTTGCAAGAAAAACATTTTTAGCTTTTGAAAAAACTTATGATGATATTCCTATAAAATATCAGCATAAGTTTAAAGTAACAGGAAATCCTTTGAGAGAGGAGATTTACTCTATTGAAAGCAGAAAAGAGAGAGAAAGCCTTAAAGTTGAAGAGGGAGAGAAAATTCTTGTAATAACAGGTGGAAGTCTGGGGGCAAAAAGTATCAACAATGCTGTTTTAAATGAATGGGAAAAATTAAAAGAGGAAAAAAACATAAGAATATACTGGGCAACAGGGAAAACACATTATGATGAAATTTTCAGCAAGATAGAAAAAAGAAATATGAAAGATATTATAAAGCCTTATTTTGATAATCTTATAAATATAATGGCAGCAGCAGATCTGGTTATATGCAGAGCAGGAGCTCTTACTATATCAGAGCTTATTGAACTTAAAAAGCCGTCAGTATTAATACCTTACAACTCTGTAAAAGTCGGGCAGTATGAAAATGCTGTAATTCTTCAAGAGAGAGAGGGAGCACTTATATTTAACAACAGTGATGCTGATGAAGCAGTAAAGACTGCTATTGATTTAATAAAAGATGATAATCAACTTCAAAAAATGAAATTGAGAATCAAAGCGTTGAGAAATGCAAATGCAACTGAGGGCATAATCAACAGTTTAGATATTTGGAGGAATTAGTTAATGGAGAATGTGTTTTTTGTTGGTATAAACGGGATAGGAATGAGTGGTCTTGCTAAGATAATGAGAGAGCTTAATTATAATGTTGCAGGTTCAGATCCAAGCAGCAGTTATCTTACAGAAGATATGAGAAAACAAGGAATAAAAATTTATTCAGAACATAAAAGAGAAAATATACAAAATATTGATACTTTAATAGTATCAACAGCAATAAGCAGAGAAAACCCAGAGTATAAAAGAGCTTTAGAAGAGGGAATCCCTGTATTGAAAAGAGGACAGCTTTTGGCAGAACTTCTTAATCAGAAAACAGGAATTGCTGTTGCGGGAACTCACGGGAAAACTACAACAAGCTCAATGCTTGCAACAGTTTTCTTAGAAAAAGATCCAACAGTTGTTGTCGGCGGAATAGTATCATGTATAAAATCAAATGCAAAATATGGAGCAGGAGAGTATTTTATAGCTGAGGCAGACGAAAGTGATAACTCTTTTCTTTATATGAGACCTAAATATTCAGTAATAACAAATATAGAGGCAGATCACCTTGAAAAACACGGGTGTCTTGAAAATATAAAGAAATCATTTAATACGTTTATGCAGCAGACTGAAAGAGAGATAATCGTATGTAAGGACAATAAAAATATCCAAGATATCATAGGGTATAAAGAAAATGTTGTATCATACAGTCTTTTAGACAGAAGTGCAGATATTTTTGCTGATGAAATAAAAGTGTCAGGGGATAAAACAAGATTTGACGTATATGTGAAAGGTGAATATGCAGGAGAGTTCTGTCTTTCAATTCCTGGAACTCATAATGTATATAACTCTCTTCCTGTAATTTATCTTGCAAGAGAACTTGGACTTGATATGAAAAGAGTTAAAGAAAAAATAGAGGAGTTCACAGGAGCAAAAAGAAGATATGATATTCTTTTTGATAATGGAAATATAAAAGTTATTGATGATTATGCACACCACCCAACAGAGATACAGGCTACTCTTCAGGGAGCAAGAAGTATAGAGAAAAAGCACATAACAGTAATATTTCAGCCTCACAGATACAGCAGAGTTAAATTTCTTTTAGAGGAATTTGCAGATACTTTTGGTGATGCAGATGAACTTATCTTAATGCCTATTTATAGTGCAGGAGAAAAAGATGAATTTGGAGTATCACTTGAGGACTTATTAAAGAAAATAAATCATAGAAACGGAAAAATTGTTACAGATAAAGATAAACTTGAAGAGGATCTTTTAACAAGAACAGAAGATCATGTTTATCTGTTTATGGGAGCAGGAAGTATTTCCAGTGCAGCCCATGAATTTGCAGAAAAATTACAAGAGAAGGGAAATTAGTTAATGAATATATTAGAACAACATAATATGAAAAATCATTCTAATATGAAAATAGGCGGAAGTGCTAAGAAATTCATAGAAATAGAAAATAAAGAGGAACTTCCTGAACTTTTAAAAGAACTTAAAAATTATTTTATAATAGGGAACGGAACAAACACTCTTTTAAATGATAAATTTTTAGATATAACATTTATATCATTAAAAAAATTAAATAAAATCACAGACTTGGGAAATGGAAAAATAAATGTAGAAGCCGGTCTTGATTTTGGAAAGCTTATAAAATATATGGGAGAAAATGATTTAACAGGACTGGAAGAACTTGCAGGTATACCGGGAACTGTTGGAGGACTTGTCTTTATGAATGGAGGAGCATACGGGAAAGAGATATTTGACTGTATAGAATCTGTTGAAATATTAGACGAGGAAAAGAATATAAAAGTAATCCCGAAAGAAAATTTAAAAATTGATTACAGAAAAACAGAAATAAAAGAAAACAACTGGGTTATAATCAGTGCGAACTTTAAGTTTGATAAAGGTTATAAAAAAGAACTGGTAAAAGAAATTCAAGGGAAGAGAGAAAAAAATCAGCCTCTTGAAATGCCTAATTTAGGAAGTACATTTAAAAATCCAAAAGGATATTTTGCAGCAAGACTTATTATAGAGGCAGGAGCACAAGGGCTTAAAATAGGCGGAGCACAAATGTCTATGAAACATCCTAACTTTATAGTAAATGACGGAACTGCAACTTTTGAAGATGTGCTTAACCTTATAAAAGAGGTAAAAAGAAAAGTAAAAGAAACATCAGGAATAGAACTTGAAAGAGAGATAATAATTTTAAAATAATTAAAAAGAAATGTTTACAGAGGTGTAAAAATGAAGATAGCAGTTTTTATGGGAGGAATCTCTTCTGAAAAAGAAGTTTCAATGAGAACAGGAACAGCAATATTAAACAGTTTGGTAAAACAAGGATATGACGCATACGGAGTTACACTTAATGAAGAAAATCTGCTTACAGCTTTTATAGAGAACGAGTATGATTTAGCTTATCTTGCTCTTCATGGAGAATATGGAGAGGACGGAAGAATACAGGCTCTTCTTGATATACTTGGAAAAAAATATACAGGATGCGGAGTAACATCAAGTGCAGTATCAATGGATAAAGATCTTACTAAAAAAATAGCACAGGCAGTTGGTGTGAGAATTGCAAAATCATATACAAGAGAAGATATAGAAAAAATTACAGAATATCCAATAGTTGTAAAACCTGCAACAGAAGGGTCAACAGTAGGATTATATATCTGCCATAACTTAGAGGAGCTTAAAGAGGCTGTAAAAGTTTCCGGTGACAGAGATTTAATTATAGAAGAATTTATAAAAGGTGAAGAGCTTACAGTGGGTGTAATGGATGGAGAGGCTCTAGGGGTTTTAAAGATAACTCCAAAAATTGGGCTATACGATTATAAATCAAAATATACAGCCGGAATGACAGAATATGAATATCCAGCAAAAATAAGTGAAAAAGCCTACCAAGAAGCTATGGAATATGCTACAATAATTCATAATAGCTTAAAAATGAAAGGAATTTCCAGAAGTGATTTTATACTTAAGGATGAAAAGGTATATTTTCTTGAAGTAAACAGTTGTCCGGGAATGACAGAAACTAGTTTAGTACCAAAGCTTGCAACATTAAAAGGATATACTTTTGATGATTTAACAAGAAAAACTGTTGAAAAATTTAGATAAATAATGGATAATAAAAATATGCAGGTGATAGTGTTTTGAAATTAATCATTAGAGTAGCTTTAATAGTTCTTCTTACTTTTGGAATAATAAAGACAAACAGTTTATTTTTAAAAAAACCTGTTTTTCAGATACAAAAAATTACTGTAACAGGAGCCAGTGAAAAACTGGAAAAGAGTCTTGAGAGTCTGAAAAAAGAATTAACAGGCAGAAATATAAATGAAATTGATTTGAAAAAAATTGAAAAAAGAATTTCAGAAGATATAAGAACAGACAAGGTGACTGTAACAAGAGATAAACTTAATGAAATATCAATAGCAATTGAGGAAAAAGAGCCTAAATATTATCTGCAGTATAATAAAAAAATATATCTTCTTGATAAAACAGGAAAAATATATGGTTATTTAAATGATTTAAAGACAAAAGATTTTCTTTTTATTACAGTGAAATCAGAAAAGGAAATTGAAACAATTTTAGGAATACTTGATAAGGTGGAGGCAACAGATTTTAAAGATGTAATATCACAGATTTATATAGCAGACAAAAGCTGTATAAAGATAGTTCTTTCAGATGGAGCGGTAATTAATACAGACAGAGAGGTAAAAAAAGAAAAATATGACATTGGAAGTTACCTTTTCTTTGACCTTTCTAGCAAGAAAAAAATAGATTATATAGATTTGAGATACGAAGATTATATAGTCAAATATGTGGAGGATAAAAAAAATGGAAGATAGCATTGTAAAGTTTATCCTGGATGTTGGAAATTCAAAGGTTAAAATGCTTGCAGGAGAGCTTAGCAACTTTGGAGAGAAGTTAAGAGTCTTAAAGTATGTGGAAGTTCCAAGCAAAGGAATAAGAAAAAATGTAATAGAAAATCCGATACTTCTTAGTGAATGTATTGCTGAAGCAGCAAAAGCTCTGGAAGACGGAACAGGTATGGAAATTAAAAAAGTGGTTCTTGGAATAGGAGGAACAAATATCCGTTCTAAAACCAAAAATATAAGATTATCTTTTAATGAAGAAAAAGTAATAACAGATGAAGATATTGCGTCACTTTTCCTTACAGCTGAAAAAGAGCTTAAAGGGAAAGGAGAGCAGGTTCTTGAAAGCGAAATTTATAATATAAGAGTTAATAATTCAGGTATTGTAAAAAATCCTGTAGGGCTTACAGGAAGAGAACTTCAGGGAGATATTCATCTTATATTTGTAAATGAAGCAGAAGTAGATGAGCTTACAGAGGTTGTAAACAGGGCAAAGCTTGAAGTAGACAGTATTGTTCTTAATCCTTATGCATCTGCAAAAGCAACTCTTCTTGAAGAAGACAAAAATATGGGAGTTGCTCTTATAGATATAGGAGAGGGAACAACGGATATTATTATTTATAAAAATAATAAATTAATATATGCAAAATCACTTCCTCTTGGAGGAATGCATTATGTAAGCGATTTGGAATATTTATATAAAGTTACTAAGACAGAAGCTCAGGAAATGGTAACACAGCTTATTAATTCAAAAGAAAAAGAAGAGTTTATTAATGTTGGAGATACTAAGAGAGTTGCTGCTGCAGACATAAAAAGAGTAATAGATGCCAGAACAGGAGATTTAGTTACTTTTATAAGAAAAGCAATAGAAGAGTCAGGATTTACAGGATATCTTGGAAAGGGAATATACCTTACAGGAGGAGCTACAAAAATGGACGAAATATTTGAGGGTGTAAAAAGCAATCTCGGATATTCAGTAAAAAGAGTTCTTCCATTCCCGCTTGCAGGGCTTGAAGATGTTAAGCCTGAGATGTCAGTGGCAGTAGGTATTCTTTTAGAAGTAATGGAAAAAGAATATAATAAAATTGAAAAAGAAAGAAAAGCAAAAGAAGAACAAGAGAACTTACTAAAACCGTCAATCAAAGTAGATGAAGAAGAATCTGAAGAAAAACCAAAAGAGAAAAAAGAGAGATTTAAGGCTGTTAAAGAATGGCTTTCTAACTTTATATAAAATATTGGGAGGTTAAATATGGAGAACAATATCGTAAAAATAAAAGTTCTTGGTGCTGGTGGAGCCGGAGGAAATGCAATTAATGACATGATTTCAGCAGGAGTGTCAGGAGTTGAATTTATAGCAGCAAATACAGATGCTCAAGACTTAGGAAAATCACTTGCAGATGTAAGAATTCAATTAGGAGAAAAACTTACAAGAGGACTTGGTGCAGGAGCTAATCCTGAAATAGGAAAACAATCAGCAGAAGAAGATTTAGATAAATTAAAACAGCTTCTTGAAGACACAGATATGCTTTTCATTACAGCTGGAATGGGTGGAGGAACTGGAACAGGTTCATCTCCTGTAATTGCTAAAATAGCTAAAGAATTAGGTGTTTTAACAGTTGGTATAGTAACAAAACCTTTTGGATTTGAAGGTGGAAAGAGAAGAGCAAATGCTGAAAGAGGAATAGAAGAATTAAAAGAGTTTGTAGACTCTTTAGTTGTAATTCCTAATGACAAATTATTTGAACTTCCAGATAAAACTATCACTCTTAAAAATGCTTTCCAAGAAGCAAACAATATCTTAAAAATTGGTATTAAAGGTGTAGCAGATCTTATGATAGGAAACGGATTAATCAACCTTGACTTTGCTGATATAAAAACAACTATGCAGAATTCAGGTGTGGCTGTATTAGGATTTGGAGAGGGAGACGGAGAAAACAGAGCTATAAAAGCTACTGAAAAAGCATTAATGTCACCTTTATTAGAAAAATCAATTTCAGGAGCAAGCAAAATTCTTTTAAATATAACAGGTTCATCAGACCTTACTCTAATGGAAGCACAATCTATTGCTAATATAGTAAAAGACGCAGCTGGAAAGAGTGCAGATGATGTTATGTTCGGTGTAAACCTTAACGAAGAATTAAAAGACGGAATTCAGGTTACTATTATAGCAAACAACTTTGTTGATGCTGTAGAAAAAAATGAGCCGTTTATTAATGTTGCTATAAACAAAGGAGAAGAAAAGGCAGAAACTAAAGCTGTTGAAGAGGAAAAAAGAACAGAGCTTGATTTACCGCCTTGGATAAGAAGTTCTAAATAAAAATATTAAAATTCAAAATATTATTATAAAACGCTTGATATTAAAAGAATGTTGTGCTATAATAATACTTGCCCTGCTCAAAAACAAAAGTTTTTTGGGCTAAAACCATAGGGAGGAGGTAAATTACGAATGACTAAATACGAAATTATGTACATCATCAACCCAACTATCTTAGAAGAGGGAAGAGATGCAGTAATCGCTAAAGTTGACGCTGTTTTAACAGAAGCTACTGCTACTATTTCTAAAACTGAGAAATGGGGAGAAAGAAAGTTAGCTTATCCTATCGATAAAAAGAAAACAGGATTTTATGTACTAACTATGTTCGAAATGGACGGTACAAAATTAGTAGATGTAGAAAGAAAGCTTAACATAACTGAAGAAGTTATGAGATATATCATCGTTAAGCAAGACTAATTCTAAAATTTATTAATTATTGTTATCAAAAAGTTTATTTCAAATAAGAGGAGGTATTTAAAATGGCTGAATTCAGAAGAAGAAGAGCTAAATTAAGAGTTAAAGCATCAGAAATTGATTATAAAAACGTAGACCTTTTAAAAAGATTTGTTTCTGACAAAGGAAGAATCAATCCTTCTAGAGTAACAGGTGCTAACGCTAAGTTACAAAGAAAAATAGCTAAAGCTATTAAAAGAGCTAGAAATATCGCTTTAATTCCTTACACAAGAATTGAAAAATAATTCACATAAAAAAGAGATCTTTTGTATCTCTTTTTTTGTTGCTGTAATAATATACTTTTTTTGTATTTTTATATTTAACATGAACAATAATAAAAAAACTTTAATCAGGAGGAAAATAAAAAGATGAAAATAGGTATTTTCTATGGAAGTACAACAGGTGTGACAAAAAGGGTATCAGAAAGAGCAGGAGAACTGCTGAAAGCTGATGTAATGAATGTATCTGAAATAGAAGAAAAAATAGATAACTATGATGTTCTTATCTTTGCAACATCAAGCTGGAATCGTGGAGATGTACAAAAGAGCTGGGAAAATTATCTTAAATTTTTAGGGAAAAAAGATTTTAATGGAAGAAAAGCAGCTCTTATCGGTGTAGGGGATCAGGAATTTTTCGGAAAAACATTTGTAGATGGAATGTGTGTTCTGTACACATATATAAAATATAACAACATAAAACTTATTGGAAGAACATCGACAGAGGGATATGATTTTGAAGAATCAAGAAGTGTGGAAAGAGGAAAATTTATAGGGCTTGTAATAGATGACAAAAATCAAAAAGAACTGACAGAAGAAAGAATTGTGAAATGGACAGAACAGCTTAAGAAAGAGATGACTGAATAAAAAATAATCTTTAATTAGAAAAATAAAATATAGTTATATTCAGCAAAAATTGCATCACAAGAGAAATAAAAATCTTAAAAATAAAAATATATCTTGAATTTTGTTAAAGAAATGTATATACTAGAGATAATGAGAAATGTGTCAAAATAAGTATAATTAATCATAAGTTTTTATAAACCCAACGAACATTTGAAAAAATGTTCGTTTTTTTTTACTTTTTTTTCAAAAGTACT
>UQOH01000049.1 GCA_900542625.1 uncultured Fusobacterium sp. | reverse complement strand
TGTTTTGGAGTAACTACTGTTGAGGCTAAAAGCGGATATGGTTTAAATCTTAAAGACGAGATAAAACAATTAGAAGTAAATAAATCTCTTAATGAAAAACATCCTATTGATGTAGTATCAACTTTTATGGGTGCTCATGCTGTTCCAGAAGAATATAAAAAAAATCCAAAAGAATATACAAAAGAATTATTTAAAATGTTGCCTGTTATAAAAGAAAAAAATCTGGCAGAATTTTGTGATATTTTCTGTGAGGATGAAGTTTTTTCTGTAGAAGAAAGCAGAAAAATATTAAGTGAAGCTGAAAAAAATGGATTTATGCTGAAGATACATGCTGATGAAATTGTATCTTTAGGAGGAGCAGAATTAGCAGGAGAAGTTGGAGCTGTGTCAGCTGAACATCTTATGGCTGTAAGTGATGAAGGAATTAAGAGTCTAAAAGAAAATAATGTAATTGCTAATATACTTCCTGCAACATCCTTCAATCTTGGAAAAACTTATGCTCCTGTAAGAAAAATGATAAATGAAGGTGTTGATGTGGCTGTTTCAAGTGATTATAATCCTGGATCATGTCCTTGTGAAAATATGCAGCTAGTTATGCAGATATGCTCTTCTCAGCTGAAAATGACACCAACAGAAATTTTTAAAGCAGTTACTATTAATGCAGCCAAAGCTGTAAAAAAAGAAAAAATAGTAGGTTCTTTAGAAACAGGAAAACAAGCTGATTTTATTATTTACGACACTGATAATATAAATTATATTTTTTATAATTTTGGAATAAATCACGTTAAAGATGTTTTTAAAAATGGAAAACAGGTCGTAAAAAATAAAGAAATCTGTTACATTTAATAAAATATTTAAATTTTAACCATAATACCCTCAACATATATTAAAACAGCTTTCTATAAATTTTTTATAGGAGGCTGTTTTACTTTATATATACCTTCTTCATAAATACATGGTATAATTTATAATATCTACTGTAAAGGGAGTGGTATTAATGAAAACTGAACTTGAAAAATGTATGTCTGGTGAATGGTATGATTGTCACGATGAAATTTTTCTTGAATTTAAAAGAAAAACAAGAAAACTTTTGTCTGAATATAATTCTGTTCCATATGAAAATAAAAATGAAAAATATAAAATTTTAAAAGAGATGTTTGGAAGTGTAGGAACAAATATTTCTGTTGCAAATCCTTTTATCTGTGATTATGGATGCAACATACATATAGGGAACAACGTTTCAATTAATATGAACTGTACTTTTATAGACTGTAATAAAATCACTATCGGTGATAATGTTCTTATAGCTTCAAATGTTCAAATATATACTGCTGCACATCCTGTTGAACTTTCTGAAAGACTTACACCTGATTGGACACCTGAAAGCAATAAAGATTTCCGCCGTACTTTTGCACTTCCTGTGGCTATAGAAGATGGCTGCTGGATAGGCGGAGGGGTTATTATTCTGCCGGGAGTTACTATCGGCAAAGGATGCGTTATTGGAGCAGGAAGTGTTGTTACAAAAGATATTCCGGAAAATTCCGTTGCAGTGGGAAACCCGTGCAGAGTTATTAGAAAATGTAATTTGTAAAAAAGACTTGAAAATAAAAAAGGCTGTCCACACCAAACAGCCTTTTTATATATAATTATTTTTCATTTACAAAAGTTTCAACATCAATAATTTTATATCCTTTTTCTTTTTATGATACTGATAATGTAAATTATATTTTTTATATTTTTGGAATAAATCATGTTAAAGATGTTTTTAAAAACGAAAAACAGGTCGTAAAAAATAAACAAATCTGTTACATTTATTCCGCGGTTATAATGATATAGCAACTACTCAATAAACTGGGATTTATACATTTTCCATCATCAATTCTTTGCACTTCCATTCTTCGCCCAAAACGCAATATATTTCAGTTGTATCAAGAAGCACATCATTAAAACCAACTGCTTTATAGCAATAATAAGCAGGAAGATTGTTTTCAAAAACTCCTAACGTTGCTCTTTTAGCCCCATATATTTCAAACACAAACTTTAGTCCTAATCGAAGCATCGTTTTCCCATAGCTTTTCCCACGTTTTTCGGGATTTATAATAACAAAACCAAAACGCAATTCATCCAATGATTCATTAGGATTTCTTAACGTAAAAAAACCAACGATTCCTGTTTCATCAAATGCAGTAAACGGCATTAAAGATTCAACGGAACGAAATTCATTTTGTGTTATAGGGTAATTTCCAAGTACACCTGCCGTCCACTTATAAAATGCTATTTCATCTTGACACCACGATAAAATCGTGTTTGCGTCCGCAGTTTTATATGGTCTTATTCTAATCATATTTTCTCCCTCCTATTTCGATTTTTTCTTTGCCAATCAATTTACCATATTTTTTATCTCTCATAATTCCTTACAACCATCTCTCTGATTTCTGTGCTTAAATTTTTCTTCTCTTCATCAGACAGCTTAGAAACATCAACAGGCTTTTCAACTATAAGCTTTATTTTCTGATTTCTGTGAATAGCTATACTTCCTCTCTTCTGAATATTTATAGCTCCGCATACAGTCATAGGAACAATAATTCCTCCTGCATCAATAGCAAGTTTAAAACTTCCTTTTTTAAAGTTTCCTATTTCACCTGTAACTGTTCTTTCTCCTTCAGGAAAAATCACTGTTGGATACCCGGCTTTTACAATACTCACTGCTTTTTTTATACTTTTCATTCCCTCACGGGCATTACTTCTGTCAATAAAAATATACTTCCCTCTTCTCATCCATCTGTAAAAAAACGGCCATGATTCCATCTCTTTCTTTGCTACAAAACCAAGATCCATAGGTATACCTGTAAGTATCACAGGAATATCAAAATTACTCTGATGATTTGCAACAAACACTATCCCTTTTTCTCTGTCAAGATTTTTAAAAGCCTCCTCATCTTTATAGATAACTTCTATATCTGTTCCAAGAACTTTTAAAAAACCACGGCTTATATCACTAAGATATTTTCTTGCTGTTATAATCTGCTGTCTTCTTTCTTTGTAGAAATGAACAGGAATATATAGTATCTCTTTATATATAAATAATACAAGAGCAGAAACAGTAGCCAGTATAACTCCAAACATGATTCCTCCTTTTTAAAGGTTCTCTACAGCCTTTTTTATTGTACCGTACTCAAAACCTTTCCGCATTAAACTTTCGACTTTTTTTCTGTATTCCTTATCTCCCATTCTTATCCATAATTTCTGAATCTCTGAAATCTCGTTATCAATATTTTCCTCAAGAAGTTCTCTTACTATGGAAGAGGAAACCCCTTTTAATGCCAGCTGATATTCTAGTTTCTTTTTTCCCCAGTTTTTATGTGATAATATGAAAGATTCTGCAAACTCATAATCGTTTAAATAACACATGTCATTTAATCGTGTAATCACTTTAGATATTATAGTTTTTTCTTTGTATTTTGTCAAAAGTTTTGTTTCAAGTTCCCGCTTGGAATAATCTCTTTTCTCCAAAAGCCAGTATGAAAAAGAAAGAGCCGAAGACTCGGCTAAGAATTTATAACTTTCATAGTCAATCTCCATGCTCTCTTTTAATTTATATTCTCTGATTGTATCTTTTGTGAGAGAAAAGCAGGCTCCGTTTTCAAAAAGAATTTTATTCTTCTGAATCTCCAAAATCTTCATTTTCTTCCACGTCCTCGTCTTCTATATCTGTAGCTGTTCCTGCCTGAATAGCATTCTTAGCTTTTAATTCATTATAGATTGAATCAAATAATTCTGTTTCCTCTTCCAATCTTGCTTTAACATTTTCTTTACCCTGTCCAAGTCTTATGTCACCAAAGCTGAACCAAGCTCCTGATTTAGAAACAATGTCAGCCTTTATAGCTGCATCAAGAACTTCTCCTACTCTTGAAATTCCTTTTCCATACATAATCTGGAAAGCTGCTTCTTTAAACGGAGGAGCTATTTTGTTTTTAGTTACTTTTACAACAACTTCGTTTCCGATTATATCGTCACCCTGTTTAACAGAACCTATTCTCTTTATTTCAAGTCTTACTGATGCATAGAATTTAAGAGCCTTTCCTCCTGTTGTTGTTGTCTGAGGACCAAACCCGAATCCTCCAATCTTATCTCTTATCTGGTTGATAAAAATTAAAGTTGTTTTTGATTTGTTAAGAGTACCAGTTAATTTTCTTAAAGCTTTAGACATAAGTCTTGCCTGAAGTCCCATCTGCTGATCACTCATCTCTCCATCTATTTCTGCTTTTGGTACAAGAGCTGCAACAGAGTCCACTACTATTACATCAACTGCTCCAGAACGAACAAGCATATCTGCTATTTCAAGTGCCTGTTCTCCAAAATCAGGCTGAGATATCAGCATTTCGTCAATGTCTACTCCAAGAGCTTTTGCATACACAGGATCAAGAGCGTGCTCAGCATCTATAAATGCAACTACTCCTCCCATTTTTTGCGCTTCTGCTATTATGTGAAGAGCAACAGTTGTTTTACCTGAACTCTCTGCTCCATATATCTCTACTATTCTTCCTCTTGGCACTCCTCCAAGTCCAAGTGCAGCGTCAAGGTTAATACTTCCTGTTGGAATAACATCAATATTCATTGAGGCATTTTCCCCAAGTTTCATTATTGACCCCTCACCAAAATCTTTTGTAATCTGTTTTATTGCATTTTCAAGTGCCTTATTTTTATCAACTGTTTCATTTTTTTTAACTGCCATGTAGTAAAATCCTCCTTAGTTTTCTAGTCTATATTTTTTGCTATTTCTTGTAATATGATATCTTCATTTAAACAATTCATACAATTAAGATGCCCTTTAGGACATTCTCTGTTTCCATGAAGACTGCATGGAGAACATTTTTCATTTCTGTATATAAGAGTGCTGTTCTCTCCAAAGTCAAACATTCCCGGGTCAGTAGGTCCGAATATTACATATGTGGGACATTCTACCCCTCTTCCTATATGGAAAGGTCCTGAATCGTTTGTTATCATCAGTTTTGCTTTTGAAAGAAGTGCTCCGCTTTCTTTTAAAGAAAGTTTCCCTGCAAGATTTATACATACTCCGCCGCTTATTTTATTAATATGCTCGCATCTTTCAATATCCTCTCTTCCTCCGATAAGCACAGTCTTGATTTTATATTTTTCAAAAAGTTTTTTGGCAAGATTTCCAAAACCTTTTTTTGTCCATTTTTTAGTTTCTTTTGAGGCTCCCGGAGCCATTACAAAAAGCCCTTCATACTCTTTTACTTTCTCAGCATCTGCCGGTGAAAAAGTAAACAGAAGTTCCTCTCCTCTGTATTTCAGCCCAAGTTTTTTAAAAGGCTTAAAATAATTTTTTATAATAGTATCGTCTGCATGATATTTTATCAGTCTTAATTTAACTAAAAAAGATTTCCACCATTTTCTTTTTGGATAAACAAGAATCTTTGTTCCTGCAGCAGCTATCTGTTTTGAGATAACTTTTGATCTTATTTTGCTGTGCAGGTCAAAAACATAATCATACTTATTTTCTGCCAGTTTTTTTCCAAAAGCTACCATATTCTGATATCCGTCATTCTCTTTCTTATCAAAAAGAATAAGGTTGTCAATATAGGGCACTCCCTGAATAGAATCCTTAAAATTCTTCAATACAAGAAAATCGATTATTATATCAGGATATTTTTCTTTCAGCTGCTTTAATATAGGAGTGGTTAAAATAATATCTCCTATTGAGCTCAGTCTTATAATTAATACTCTCACAATTACATCACTAACCTTTATTTCTTATTTTTTTCTTAAAACGCATCCAGCCCCTTAAATAATTTTTCAGCATTTCTGCTGTTTTATAATAAAAACTGTTTTTGTCTGCATAATCCTTAAGGTCTGTCAGACAGCTTTCCTCAAGGTATATATATTCATACATCTTCCCAAACTTCCCGTAAATATTTTTTGAAAGCTTGCAGTCTATCAGATAAATTCTGTTGTCTGCCACAAGAAAATTCTGTATCTGAGAATCCCCGTGAAGAAAGCCTTTAGCATGAATCTCATCTAAAGTTCTGCATATCATATCAAGGTCTTTCACAGTTCCCTCTCTGCTCTCTATATATTCACTTACAGAAAGAGAATCAACTGTCATGCCGAAAACTTTTTTCTCTATTGCCAAAAAGGGCTTAGGTGCATAAAAGCCGTTAAAGATAAGTTTCTCAAGCTGATTACACTCTCTCATGCTTTCTCCCCCTCTGAAAATAGATATGAATCTCTGCCATTTTCTTCTGTTTTTCTCTCTGGGAACTTTTAAAACGTATCTTTTTCCATTTATTCTTACAAGCTGAACAAGACTTCTGTTATCATCTTTCAGCACACGAAGAACAGAGTAATCTTTTCCTCTTATTCTTGTATAAAAATCTGTTGTATCTTTTTTATTATAATAAATATAATTTCCGTCTATCTTCTTTTTATGCATGGCTGCCTCTCAAATATCTGTACACAGCATCTAAAACCATGCTTGATTTTAAATCTTTCATACATTTAAAATGTTTTTGAGGACAAGTTTTTCCTCCATGGATTCCACAAGGTTTACATGAAAGATTTTCTATCTGTAAAACTTCACTGTTTCTGCTCCATGGGAAAAATCCAAACTCTTTTACTGTTGGACCAAAAAGAGCTATTATTCTTGTTTTTGCAAAAGCTGAGGCTATATGAATAGGAGATGAATCATTTGTTATTACAATATCCCCTCTGCTCAGCACTTCTGCCAGATCCAAAAGAGATGTTGCACCTCTTAAATCAACTATTTTCTCTTTGTGCAGAGGAATATTTATTTCATCTTTTCCTCCCACTGCCACAATTCCTATAGTTTCATCTTTTGAAAGTTCATCTATCACTTCATTGAAATATTCCACAGGCCACTGCTTTGTAAACCATTTGCTTCCTGGAGCAATAATAACTGTTTTTTTATTTTCAAGATTATTTGATTTCCATATATTATCAATTTTTTCTTTTGATTTCCCGTCAGGAAAAAGCTCTATCTCATATCTTTTTCCATTTGTTTCAGGACAATCTATAAAAGAAAGAAGTTTTTCAACTTCATGTTTTGACTTATCATAATGAATTTTTTCTGTAAAAAAGAAACTTCCTGCTGCTACATCATATCCTTTTCTTATTGGTGATCTTGAAAGCCACGAAAGAAAAGAACTTCTTAAATATCTGTGAGGAGTGATTACCATATTAAAATTTTCATATCTTAATCTTCTTCCAAGGTCATAAATACCTCTTATTCCCTTATGAACTCCTCTTTTGTCATATTCAATTATCTCATTGATATATGGGTTATTTTTAAGAATTGATGCTCCGGCAGGTGTTGTAACATAAGTAATATGAGATTCAGGATATGAGTCTTTAATCTTTCTTACAAGAGGAGTAGAAAGAACTATATCCCCAATAAAAGCTGTATGTATTATTAATATTCTCAATATTTTCACCTCTTATTTTTTCAGTAATTTTTCTTCCAAAAGATCCAGTATCTCCTTTTCAACTGATTCATCATAAGATTCAAAATACTTATGAGAATAACTTTCTTTCACTTTTCTTTCAGGTCTGTCAGGTATCACATAAGATACATTTGGATTGTGATATACTCCCCATCTTACAGGGTGCTGTGTTTTTTTATTTGGATATATTGCCACTATATCTTTCTGAAGTGACCCTGCTATATGTGTAGGTCCTGTTGACCCTCCAAAATATACCTTTCCTTTTTCAATTACTGCTGCAAGATTTAAAAGAGAACCTCCGTTTGCAAAAAGGTGTACTCTCTCTCTTCCAATCTTATCTATTATATTCTGCCCTCTTTCCTCTTCAGAAATATGACATGTTAAAATTATATCCATTCCCTCTGTTTTGTCATAAATTTTTTGAAGAAGGGATACATACTGTTCATCTGTAATATTTTTTGCAGAACCTCCCATAAAAGGATTCACCACAAGAGATCTGTCTCCTATTTTATTTTCAGCAAAAAATCTCTCTGCTACATCTCTGTTTGAGTCTTCAAGATATATTTTTGTCTGCACTTCAAATACTTCATCAAATCTTTTAGGGTCAATCTTTCTTATCAAATCCAAATTATAATCTGCCTCGTTTTTTACAGACTTGGATCTTTTTTGAAAAACTCCGTCATTAAAAGCAAAAAATGATGAAAGTTTTGAAATAGGTCCTATTCTTCTTGATGCTTTGCTTGCTTTGGCAAGTTTTGCCACATAAGAATCGTTATATAAGGCAACAAATATATCTGCATTAAAATATTTTATTTTCTCAAGAAGTTCTTCCTGTCTGAAATCATCTATCTTATATACCCTGTCTACAAAAGGAAGATTTTTTACTATCTCATAATTATAGTTTCTCACAAAAAGAATTATTTCTGCCTCTGGATACATTTTTTTTGCCATAAAAAAGCTGGGAACAGATAATATTAAGTCCCCTATTTTATCAGTTCTTGATATTATTATTTTCATTATATGCTCCGTTTTTATAAATTTCCCTTAGTTTAAAATATTTCACCATAGAATACATAGCACTTGCTGAGGCTATCATAAGCCCCTCTATTCCGTCTAAAAATCCAAGTCTTATTATATACATCTTTATAAATTTATATATTGGGTTAAATATAATCTGAGCAGCAGAAGGCTTTTTCCCTTTTCTGTAATATTCCAAAGCTCCCTCTGTTGTATATCTGTTAAATTTCACAAAATAATCCTGAAGAGTAAGATAGCTGTGATGAAGAATATCCTCTTTAAGAGTATACACTTTTTTATCAGTCTGGAACTCTTCATGAACCATATTGTCATTAAATCTTCCTGCTGACTTCTTAAAAAGTCTTATGTGATAAGAGTTACTCCACCCTCCGTGTTTCAATTCTTTTCCAAAACATACAGATGTGAAATTTATTGTAAAAACTTCTCCTTCTGTTTCTCCTTTTTTTATCTGAATTATCTTTTCTTTTAAAGCAGGAGATATCTCTTCATCTGCATCAATATTTAAAACCCATTCATGAGATGCATTGTCTATTGCTGCATTTCTCTGCATCCCATAGCCAAGCCATTTTTGATATATAAATTTAGCTCCATATTTTTCTGCTATCTCTTTTGTTCTGTCTGTTGAGCCGCTGTCCACTATTACAATTTCATCTGCAAAATCAGCCACAGATTTCAAAGTTTTTTCCAATATTCTCTCTTCATTAAGTGTTATCATTGCAACTGATAATCCCATAAATCTCCCGTCCTTTGATACAATCTATGATACTAAACCATACAGCTTTCCTAATACAAGATTTCTTGCTGCTGCTAAATTCAATTTGAATTTCTCTGGTGTAAATTTTCTAAGTTCTATTCTTCTTATCATATCCCAGTCTGGTGAATATGAATTTGTACCTTTTTTAGTTGTTATAAATCCTTTTACTCCAAGACTTTTTAATATTTCAACTGTCTCTTTGCTTCTATGTCCCCAAGGCCAGCAGAAAAATTCAACTTTATTTCCAAGATTTTTTTCTATTAAATTTTTATTCAAAGTATATTCTTCTGTAAGACGTTTTACTAAATCCCCATGATTTTCTTTTATCATATAAGGTTCTATATGTTCGTCAATAAATTTCTGTCCCAAAGAGATTATCTCTTTTTCAGATTTTCCTTTTAAGTTTTTAAAATAAAATTCCTGAAAAATTTTAAAAAACTCTTTGTTTATTATTATTCCTTCTCCTGAATATTCCCCTCTTTTACGGAATTTAGGGAATCCCTCTTCCACATCTCCATAAAGATATACATCTGTACAGTCCATGCTGTCTTTATCAAATACTCCAAGAAGTTTTATTTCTTTAAAAATTGCCATATGTTTATGTGAATGTGCCTGAAAATCAACAAGCCCGCTCTCATACATCTCTTTTATTTCACTCCATGTCATATACTGCTCTGTTGTTCCGTCGTTCAGTTTCATATATTTTTTCATTGCTTTATAATTGGCTGTTCCGTTTTTCTCAATCTCTGTTTCTCCCCATCTCTTTTCACCAATATATAAAGTATTCAAAAATATTGTTGCTTTCATATTATATTTTTTCAAAAGAGGAAAAACCTCTTTATAGTTATCATAATATCCGTCATCAAATGTCAGCAGAACACTGTTTTTAGGAGTCTCTTTTCTCATGTATTCTGACATTGTAATCGTATTCATTTTTTTATTTTTTAATATTTTTAAATGCTCCTCAAAAAGTTCAGGAGTAATATTTGAAAGATGATTTACCTGATGATATAAAAATACAGGAATACCTTTTCCATTAAAAACAAACAAAACTATTACAAAAATAATAAATATATATATCATAATTCCTCCAAAGAAATTTAATATCCCTTTCAAGATAGCACTTTCAAGAAAAAATTAATGACATTAAAAATATCTGCGTAATTTATGCAGCGAAACAGAATACAGAAAATTTGACTGTCTGAACCTCGTAAGAGGTGAGTTTCAAATTTTCTTTCTGTGAGCAATATAAATAGCTGATATTTTTTCGGAAATAATTTTTTCTTAAAATTACAACATATTATTATATAAATATAAGGTTATAAAAATTTATATTTAACTTTATTTTTATTTATCTATAAATAATTATATCAGATTATCCTCGTTTTTCCTATTTAATTTCAATAAAAATATTATCTGTAATTCTCTGCTGCCTTTTCCGAACGCTCCTTAAACCACTGACGAAGTTCAAGAGGTTCAAGAATCTCTGCCTCATTCCAAAAGTAAGAAAAATATCTTTTTCCCAAAAGAGGTGAACACTGAAACTTATAAACATTCCCGTTTTTTTCCAAAACTTTCGGTCTGTATGTTTTTAAAGTTTTCAGCATCTCCAATCCCTCATCAGAAAATCTTACTGTAACACTTTTACTGTACGAAAGAAATGGATCAAAGTTTTCTATCACATTATTCACAAATTCCATCTCCTCATCATATACTTTTTTGTTTGTTACATACACAGATTTTATATTTCTGATACTGAAATTTTTAAATTTTTTCTCTTCATCATCATAAGAAAAAAGATAATTTTTCAGCTCAAGTTCAGAAGAGGCTATATAATAGGGAGATATTGTTTTTGTTCTCTCATCTGTAAAAGTTATAATTATTTTTTTTCTGCCCTCTATTGCATCATTTATCTTTTCTATTATGTGCTGAAAAATAAAAAACTCTCTGCTCTTTTTAGATTTCTGTGCATAATAAAGAAAAATATTTCTAAAATATTCTGCCTCTACCTCTATATTTTTTTCAGCCAGAAAAGAATAATAATTCTCTCTGTTTTTCTTATTCAGATTAAACTGAATAATTTTTTTTGCATTTTTATATTTGTAATTATATATCTGCTTAAACCCTTCTGAATTTTCAAAAATATAGTTGCATAAAAAGTTTTTGGTTATTCCAAAATCCTCTATATCGCTTTCTATAATCTGATAAATTTCAACCGGAATTGTAATTCTAAGTTTTTTTTCCATTATCTGCCTCACTAATTAAGAT
Source organism: uncultured Fusobacterium sp. (assembly GCA_900542625.1). Classification (GTDB taxonomy): domain Bacteria; phylum Fusobacteriota; class Fusobacteriia; order Fusobacteriales; family Fusobacteriaceae; genus Fusobacterium_B. The sequence continues at coordinate 3,623 of UQOH01000049.1, read as the reverse complement.
ATTTATTTTAGAATAACATTTTTTTAAGAATATTACAAATTCATATTTTATGAACAAAAATAATTTTATAAAACCTGAAATTTAAGTATTTTTTTATTTTTATATGAACAAAAATAATTTTGTAATTGAAGTATAGTTATATTCTCGTATAAATTATAGAATATTCTTATAAACATAATTTGAAATATTTTAAAATACAGGAGGAATCCATTATGACAAAAAATAAAAAAACATTTTGGGAAAATTATCGTTTCTCCATCATACTTCTTGGTTCTATTATCTTAGGAAGTATTCTTGGAGGAGTTTTAAAAGAAAAAGCATCAATACTTAAACCTTTCGGAGATTTATTTATAAATGCCATGTTTACAATTGTTGTACCTCTTGTTTTTGTTACAATAAGCAGTTCAGTAGCAAGCATGAGCAACATGAAAAGACTTGGAAATATTTTAAAAAGTCTTCTTCTGGTTTTCTTTTCAACAGGATTTATAGCATCAATAATTATAATAATTATTGTTCTGCTTTATCCGCCTGCTCAGGGAATAAATCTTAACCTGCCCCCTGCAGAGGCATTAAAACCTTTCCAGACTGGCGAGCAGATTGTTGCAGCTCTTACTGTAACAGATTTCCCTCAGCTTATTTCAAGAAGTAACATGCTTCCGCTTATTATTTTCTCAATTGTATTTGGACTTTGTGTAAATATGATCGGAGAAAAAGGAAAAGTTATTGCAAATGGACTTGATGCCCTTGCAGCTGTATTTTTAAAAATGATTAATCTTTTAATGTATTATGCACCTATTGGTCTTGGAGCTTATTTTGGAGCTCTTGTAGGTCAGTACGGACAAGAACTTTTAGGTTCTTATGCCAGAGCAATGCTTATTTACTATCCCCTATGCTTTGCTTATCTTTTAATCGCTTTCCCTGCTTATGCTTATGTTGCAGCAGGAAAAGAGGGATTAAAAGCATTAAAACATGTAATCTCCCCTGCAATTACAGCTGTAGCTACTCAAAGTTCCATTGCAACACTTCCTGTTAATCTGGAGGCATGTGAAAATATAGGTGTCCCTAAAGACATCAGAGAGATTGTTCTTCCAATTGGAGCAACAGCTCATATGGACGGAACATGTTTCAGTACTGTTTTAAAAATCTCTTTCCTTTTTGGAATATTTGATATTCCATTCACAGGAATGAGTACTTATATAAGTGCAATTCTTATAGCTCTTGTTGGAGGAGTTGTAATGTCAGGAGTTCCTGGAGGAGGACTTATCGGTGAAATGTTTATTGTTTCAATCTATGGTTTCCCACCTGAAGCATTTCCTATTATAGCAACTATAGGTTACCTTGTAGACCCTCCTGCAACTATGATTAATGCCAGCGGAGATACAATAGCCTCAATGCTTGTTGCAAGACTTGTTGAAGGTAAAAACTGGATATTAAAAGAAAAAGAACCTTTAAATCAATAATATAAAGTCTGCAATTTTAAATAATTTTTGACTTTTCTTATATCCTCAAGTATAATACTAATGTAATTCTGGGGGGAATTAATAAAAGGTCTTAAGAATCTGAATACAATTCAGTTCTTCTTAAGACCTTTTTGTTTTTATAAAAGTATATAATTATTAGTATCTAAATACTTCTTTGTCATTTTTAATTCCAGATGTATCTATCTCTATTTTTTTTAGAATAAGTTTATTATTGTCCATATCTTTTAAAATCACATTTACCGAATCTACAATTTTGTCAGCATAATTTTTATACTCTTTTGTATCTACCTGAGAACCTCTTGCAAATTCAACATCTATTTCAATTACACCATCTCTTTCAATATCCACTTCTATCTCTTCAACTACTATATTTTTATTGGCCTCTAAAACCGGAAAATTTGTATAAAGTTTATTTTGAATTATACTTTCTTCTCTTTCAAACTGTCCTGCAAAAGATGCTGCTCCTGCAAGAAAAAATAAAGCTGCTGCTAACTTTTTCATATTATCCCTCCTAATTTACTTTAGTTTTCATATTCTTTAGACGTAAAAAATCCAAAAAAGGTATTAAATAAAATATTTTTATATTTTTTAAAGGAAAATTATCCATTTAGGAGTAAAAAATATTAGGAGGGATTTTTATGAATAATATGCTTACACACAATAATAATTTTCAAAATATATTAAAAAAAATATTTATAAAACCAAAAACTGTTTTGGTTTCTTTTTTTATAGGTATTCTCATTTTTGTTTTTTCTCCCTATAATTTTAAACTGACAATGGCTGTCTTTCTCTCTGTTGAGGCTCTTATTTTATGGGGAAGTTCTGCAATGGACAATGCTGCTGTCTCCCTCTTTTTTCTTCTTGGAGCAGGTATTTTTTCCATTGCTCCTGTAAAAACTCTTTTATATTTTCCTTTTACTGAAAATTTTTACCTGATAATTTTGTCTTACATAATCACAAAGGGAGTTACGGACACAGGAGTAGCTGCTGTTTTTTCAAAAAGTATTATGGAAAAAATTGTAAAAAATCCCGTAAACCTTATTTTGTTTTCCTATATTGCAGGTTTTATCCTTATATTTTTTATTCCTCAGCCTTTTCCAAGGGTTATTCTGCTGACAGCTTTTTATACTGAGTTTTTTAGAAACCAGCATATAGAAAACAAAAGCAGAGAAATACTGTATTTCAGTATCTTCTCTGCCTCTACATTTACATCTATGTTTTTTCTCACTGGGGATATGCTCCTTAACTATGTAGTAGTTGCTATATCCAAAGCTGATATAAACTGGACTCAGTGGGCTGTATATATGTCTGTCCCTTCAATTATCACATGTATTGCAACTTTTATTCTCTTTATAATTATTTTTAAAAAAGATATTTTTACTTGCAGTTTTAAAAATTTAAATTCATCTGAAAATACAGTTTTATTAACATTAGACCAGAAAAAAATGCTTTTTGTATGCGCTCTGATATTTGCCGGATTTGCATCTCAAAATATTCATCATTTAAAAGCCTCATATATTATGTTTGCAGGAATAATTTTAGGATATCTTTTAAAAATTATAAAGTTAAGTTTCATTAAAAATATCAACTGGAAACTTCTTATTTTTTTCACAGGAGCTTTTTCTGTAGGAAGTGTTCTCAATGAATCAGGAGCTGCTGATATCATTGTAAACCAGCTTATAAAAATTACTCCTCACAGCAGTTTCCAAATGAAAATTATATTTTTGATAATAATCACATTAATACTAAATTTCTTTCTTGGAAGTGCTGTAACAACTTCATCTGTTGTAATCCCTACAATAGCTCAGTTAAATATACTTCCTCCTAATTCAGCTGTACTTACTCTTTTTGTTTACACAGTAGTGAGCATTCAATATATTCTTCCGTTTCATCATGCTACTGTAATGGTTGGGTTCGGAGAAAATTTATACGGCAACAAAATAATTATAAAATATGGGCTGTTTCTCACTATTCTAACGTTTTTTATTATTTTGTATGTCTGTATTCCTTGGTGGGAATTTTTAAATATCATATAATAAAAAAATGGGCTGCTACGTTTTTATAACAGTCCATTTTATATATAATTATTTTTTCCAAAAAATAAAAAATGGCGCTTCTTGTTGGACTTGAACCAACGACAAC
>UQOH01000048.1 GCA_900542625.1 uncultured Fusobacterium sp. | reverse complement strand
TCACTGTGAAATTAAAATTAAAAAAACTGTATAAAAAATTATAATTAATTATACACCTTTTTTTATGTTTTTATTTACTATTATAGAAATTTTTGAACTGTTTTAAACCAACTGTATTATTTTCATATTTTTTACTTTATACAGCCTTTCTTATTTTTTGTTTTCAAAATCTATTTTTTTATTTTTGATGGTCAATTTTTAATATCTATCTCGTTTGTAATAAAAAGAATTTTCTGCTATAATCTTCCTGAATATGTATGATATATAAATTTTAACAGAAAAAAACAGAGTGTAAAATTGCACCATAAAAACAGTAAGTTTATAGAAATAAAAAAGCTGCTGTATTTAATAACAGCAGCTTCTTAATTATTTTATTTTTCCTGGTTTTTCTTTTCAAATATAATCTCTATTGGAGAACCTTCAAATCCAAAAGCCTCTCTTATCTTATTCTCAATATATCTTGAATAAGAGAAGTGCATAAGCTCAGGATAGTTACAGAACAATACAAATCTTGGCGGTGCAGTTGCAATCTGTGTAGCATAGTTAACTTTTGTAACTCTTCCTTTTCTTGTAGGAGGAGGGTTCATGATAACAGCTTCATTGATTACAGTATTAAGAAGTCCTGTAGAAATTCTTCTAGTATATTCTTCATAAATCTTATCTGCAATACCAAACAGTTTTGTTGTTCTCTGTCCTGTTAAAGCAGAGATAAATTCGATTGGTGCATAAGAAAGGAATGGAAGTTCTGCTAAAAGATACTCTTTCATCTCTTTCATAGTATTTTTTTCTTTTTCGATTAAATCCCATTTATTTACAACAATAACAATAGGTTTCTTTTCTTCGTGAGCAATTCCTGCAATTCTCTTATCCTGCTCAGAAAGCCCCTCTTTACCGTCAAACAGTAAGAAACATACATCAGCTCTTTTAATAGCTTTTAATGCTTTTAATACAGAATAATATTCAAGAGCCTCTTCAACTTTTGATTTTCTTCTGATTCCTGCAGTGTCAATAAGGACATATTTTTGACCTTCAAATTCAATAGGAGTATCTATTGCATCTCTTGTTGTTCCTGCAATATCGCTTACAATAGCTCTTTCTTTTCCTGAAAGTTTGTTTACAAGAGAAGATTTTCCTGCATTTGGTTTACCAATGATAGCAATTTTTAATCCCTCTTCCTCTTCAGGCATTTCAACAGTATCAATAAGGTCAACAACTAAATCAAGCATATCTCCAAGGTTTGTTTTGTGTTCAGCTGATATTCCCACAAGATTGTCAAAACCTAAAGCCCAGAAATCATATAAATCTTCCTGTTGAGTCTGATAGTTATCAATTTTGTTAACACAAAGAATGATAGGTTTGTTTTTCTTTCTTAAATAATAAGCAACCTCTTCATCAAGAGGGTTAAGCCCTGCTTTTCCGTCAACAACAAAAAGAATTACATCTGCCTCGTTTAAAGCAACTTCTGCCTGCTGTTTTATTTTTGACATCATAAAGTCGTTGTTTCTTGGTTCAAGTCCTCCTGTATCAACAAGAACAAACTCTTTTCCGCTCCATTCAGTATCTCTGTAAAGTCTGTCTCTTGTAACACCAGGCTGGTCGTCAACGATGGCAACTCTGTCACCAACCAATTTATTAAACAATGTAGATTTTCCAACATTTGGTCTTCCAACTATGGCAACTATTGGTTTCATTTTACCTCCTTTGTTAAATAAAAATACCTAAGGTAGTTTGTATCTCTATTTAAAACTTCTTCTTTTAAAATTTTTATCAGTTTTTTTATCAGAACTATTATTTTTTCTTCCGGTAAAAGATTTGTCGTGAGAAATCCCCTTTGGAATAATAATAGTTTTTTGTTTTTCTTTTTTACTATTATCCTTTTCAACAAATATTTTCTTGTTTGTAAAAGGATTTATCTCTGTATAGTACATAAGAGTTGAATATGTAGACGGTGTAGGAGTGAAAATCTGTACCTGTTCAGGACTTATTTTAAGTTCCTCTGAGGCAAAAACTTTCAAATCCAGCATATCTTTTTCACTGCACCCGGGATGTGCTGCTATTAAATAATATGTCAAAAACTGTTTTTTATCAAGTTTTTTGTTTAATTTGTAGAAACGATTTTTAAATTCTTTTAAATAATCCTTTCCCTGTTTTCCCATAAGTGATAAAACCTTGTCTTCTGTATGTTCAGGAGCTATTTTCATCTGCCCTGACACATGATGTGCCACTATCTCTTCCAGATATTTATCACCTTTTTCATAATCATCAAGAATCAGATCATATCTTATACCTGATGCTATGAATATTTTTTTTATTCCCTGTATACTTCTAAGTTTTTTTAACAGGTCTATCTGTCTGCTGTGATTTGGTTTCAAAGCAGGACAAGTCTGCGGATAAAGACATCTTTTATCAGAACATGCACCAAGTTTTAATTTTTTTGCACATTCCATTTGATACATATTTGCTGTAGGTCCTCCCACATCAGATATATTTCCCTTAAATTTTTTATCCTTTGTAATATGGGTAATCTCTTTTATAATAGAATCTTCACTTCTTGAGGAAACAGTTCTTCCCTGATGAATTGCAATAGCACAGAAATTACATTCTCCATAGCAGCCTCTGTGAGTTGTAAGTGAATATTTTATAGTGTCCAATGCTCTTACAATACCCTCTTTTTTATAGTAAGGATGCACATCTCTTTCAAAATCCATTCCATAAATTTCGTCTAAAAGCTCAGAAGAAAAGTTTTCTGAAGGAGGATTCAGAATAAGCCATCTGTCACCGTGCTGCTGATTTAATCCTTTTGCTGTAATTGAATCGCAGTTTCTATAGAATGTGTTAAACATCTCGATAAATTTAAATTTATCCTCTCTGCACTCTTCGAAAGAGGGAACAGTTATATAATTTTCTTTTGGTTCTTTAGAAATATATGCAAGTCCTCTGATATCTCTCCAGTCTTTTTGGTCACGAATAGCCTGAGCCAGCTGAAGCATAGATTTTTCTCCCATACCATAAGAAAGAATATCTGCTTTTGCATCAAAAATAAGAGAACGTCTAAGCTGATTAGACCAGTAATCATAGTGGACTATTCTTCTTAAACTTGCCTCAATTCCTCCAAGAACTATTGGGGTTTTGCTGTTTTTAAAGAATCTTTTTATAAGACCTGTGTAAACAATAGATGCTCTGTCAGGTCTTTTTGTATTTTCTCCTCCCGGAGTAAAATCATCTTTGTGTCTTTTCTTTTTTGTTGCTGTATAGTTTGCAACCATAGAGTCAACACAGCCTGCTGATACAGCCCAGAAAAGCTTTGGTTCTCCCAGTCTTGTAATATCATCCGGAGAATTTATATCAGGCTGTGCAATTATTCCCACTCTGAATCCCTTTTTCATAAGCCATTTTCCAATAAGCGCAGATCCGTTGTAAGAAGAATCGATATATGTATCTCCTGATACAAGAATGATATCAAGAGAATCCCAGCCTAGTTTTTTTATTTCTTCAAAAGTTGTAGGCAAAAACATAATTAACCTCACCTAATTTTTTTCAGTTTATTATCATTGTATCATAAAATCCTAAAAATAGATAGTTTGTTTTGAAAATAGAAAAATAGGAAAAATAAAAAAAATAATCCATAATATTTAATTCTTTTCAAAAATGTGGTATAATTATAATGGACAAAGTGCTGGGAGATGATACTCTATGTTAGAAAAAAAAATGCAGATAAGGGAAAAAGTAAATATCGTAGATAAAGTTGAAAACTGGGAAAACGCAATAAGACTTGCAGCAAAACCTCTGCTGCTTGACAATTCCGTTACAGAAAATTATGTAAGAGCAATGATAAACAATGTAAAAAAATTCGGAGCATATATTGTAATTAACGATGTTCTGGCTCTGGCTCATGCAAGACCTGAAGATGGAGCAGAGAGAAACTGTCTTTCTCTTTTGAAAATAAACGAAGGTGTTATTTTTGATGAGGCTCTTGATGAAAAAGTTTATCTTATATTTGTTTTGGGAGCTGTAGATAACAGCAGCCATATAAATATACTTTTAAAACTTATGGAGATTATTGATAACGAAGAACTTGTGCAAAAACTTGTTAAAAGCGAAAGTATCAATGAGCTTGTTGAGCTTTTGGAAGAGATATTATAAAAAAAATTTGACAGCAGAATAAAAAATATGTATAATCAATTTTATAAAAATAAAAAAATTAAAGGAGATAAAAAATGATTAATAAAGTTTTACTTTCAGTTATTAATAGCCCGATGGTTCCCTAGAAGGAATTTGTGTTTGTGAGTTATTTTTCATAGATGCAAATTCATTTTGTAATTTAAGACGAATTGGATTTGCGTCTATGGAACCATGATTGAAAGAAACTTAAAAATGTTTTTTATTTCTTAAAATTATAAAGACCATTCAGACGTGTGATCGTTTTGAATGGTCTTTTTGTTTTGATAAAAATATTGGAGGATAGATATATGAAAAATATTAAAAAAATTAAAAACAGATTTCCCGCAAGGGTAGAAATATTGCTTGATAAATATATAATCAGAGAAAAATATAAAATTTTAGAACGATAATTTTTAGGAGGAATTTAAAATGGCAAAGATAGAAACATTAGTAACTTTTGGAATATATTTAATATTTTTAATGGGTGTTGGAGTTTATTTTTATAAAAGAACTCAAAGTTCTGAGGATTATATAATCGGAGGAAGAGGGCTTGGTTCTTGGGTAACAGCACTTTCAGCACAGGCAAGTGATATGAGCGGATGGCTTCTTATGGGTCTGCCTGGAGCAGTTTATCTTTCTGGAATGAGTCAGATCTGGATAATTGTGGGACTTGCTCTTGGAACATATTTAAACTGGAAATTTGTAGCTGCAAAACTAAGAGTGCAGACAGAAGAAACAGACACAATGACTTTACCAAACTTTTTAAGCAGAAAACTTGGAGACAATAAGGGATATATAAGAATTTTCTCTGCTGTTGTAATTCTTTTCTTCTTTACTATTTATTCAGCATCAGGGCTTGTGGCAGCAGGAAAACTTTTTGAAAGCATTCTTGGAATAGACTACAGAACAGCAGTAATAATTGGAGGATTTACAATAATATTCTACACATTTATGGGAGGATATCTTGCTTGCTGCTGGACAGACTTTTTCCAAGGAGGACTAATGTTCTTTGCAATTATAGTTGTTCCAGCTGTGGCATATTTCCACGGAGGAGAGATGCAGGGAATAGAAACAGCTATGAAAGCAAAAGATATATCACTTAGAATTTTTAATGGAGGAGGACAGGCAGAAATCTTAGCTATGATATCTTCACTTGCATGGGGACTTGGATATTTCGGACAACCTCATATTCTTGTAAGATTCATAAGTGTAAAGTCAGTTAAAGAACTTGTAAAAGCAAGACATATAGCTATGATATGGGTTATAATCTCTCTTGTTGGAGCAATAGCAGTTGGAATCACAGGAATTGCAGTGTTCCCTTCTGTAAGCGAACTTGGAGGAGATGCAGAAAAAGTATTTATCTATTTAATAAGCAAGCTGTTTAATCCATGGTTCGGAGGAGTTCTTCTTGCAGCAATTCTTTCAGCTATAATGTCTACAATAGATTCTCAGCTTCTTGTATCATCTTCAACTCTTACAGAAGATTTTTACAGATACATTAAAAAAGATGCAACTGAAAAAGAAAAAATCTGGACAGGAAGAATATGTATAATAATTATTGCAGCTATTGCATATGTTCTTGCAATGAATCCAAACGCAAAAGTCCTTTCAATGGTAGCTTATGCTTGGGCAGGATTTGGAGGAGTATTCGGACCAGCAGTTCTTATTACTCTTTACTTTAAAAATATGAATTGGAAGAGTGTTTTTGCAGGAATGATTACAGGAACAATAACAATTATTTTATGGAAATATTTAGGATATGGAGATTATCTTTACGAAATTATTCCAGCTTTCGTATTTAATGGAGCAGTAACTTTTTCTGCAGAAAAGATTTTTTTCACAGCCAAAAAAAGCAGTCTTGTAAATAATTAATATGCCGGTTCAAAAAATATGAACAAATTTTTTATGAACAATATTGTAAAATTGAACGTCAAAGATATAAATATGAACAAATAAAATAGAAATTTGCTGAATAGTCTGAACAATACTAAAATTATATAATATAGTATTAAAGATGCTTACTAGAAGGAGAGAAACATATGGAAATAAAAAGAATATTAAATGGAATTGACTATGAAATTTTACAAGAAGTTAAAGCTGACATTAATGCTGTTGGAATTGAATATGATTCAAGAAAAATAAAAAAAGGAGATATTTTTATAGCTCTTGAGGGGCATGTTGTTGACGGACATGATTTCATAAACAAGGCAGTTGAAAATGGAGCTGAAACAGTATTTGTATCTAAAAAAGACGTTGCTGTTATAGAAGGAATCAATTTTTATTATATAAAAAATCTTAATGAGGATATGGGAAAAATAGCCTCAAACTTTTACGGATACCCTCAAAACAGTCTGCATATAGTTGGTGTTACAGGAACAAATGGAAAAACAACAACAACATATATTTTAGAGGCTCTTCTTGGTGAAGACAAAACAGCAAGACTGGGAACTATTGAATATAAAATAGGAGATGAAATCATCCCTGCTCCAAACACAACTCCAATGTCGCTTGATATTGTTAAAATGTGTAAAAAGGCTGTGGATAAAGGATTAAAATATCTTGTAATGGAAATAAGTTCTCACGGGCTTGATCTTGGAAGAGTAAATATGCTTAAACTTGATGCGGGAATATTTACAAATCTTACTGAAGATCATCTTGATTTCCACAGAACAATGGAAAACTATTTTTCTGCAAAGAAAAAAATGTTTGACCTTTTAAAAGACACAAGAAATGCTGTAATAAATATAGATGACAGCTATGGACAAAGATATATGGAATATACAAACGGGCTTTCTTACGGACTTGAAAAAGGAGATATCACAGGAAAAATTGAAAATATTTCAAGACACGGGCAGAAGATAGAACTTAAAATTTTCAACAACAGATATGAAACAGAACTAAAACTTCTTGGAAAGTTTAATCTTTATAACCTTCTTGGAGCAATAGGGGCTGTAAAATGTCTTGGAATGGAAGATGAAGAGATTCTTGATAAAATAAAAAATATACATGGAGCTCCCGGAAGATTTGAGCCGGTTGATGTAAAAGCAGATTTTACAGTAATAGTTGACTATGCTCATACTGGAGATGCTCTTGAGAATATATTAAAAAGTGTAAACGAACTTAAAACAAAAAGAGTTATCTCTGTTTTTGGCTGCGGCGGAGACAGAGACAGAGAAAAAAGACCTATTATGGGAAGAATTGCTGAGAAGTTCAGCGACTTTACAATAGTAACTTCTGACAACCCAAGAACAGAAAAACCTGAAGAGATTATAAGAGAGATTGCAGCAGGATTACAGCAGGATAATCACATAATTGAAATAGACAGAGCAAAAGCTATTGAGATTGCAATGCAAAATGCTGAAAAAGATGATATAATAGTAATAGCCGGAAAAGGTCATGAAAATTATCAGATTATAGGCAGAGAGAAAATACACTTTGATGACAGAGAAGCTGTAAAAGCTGCAATGGAAAAATTAGTCTTAAAAGGAGAAAAATAATGTTAGATACTTTAAAAACAACAAAAGAAATAAAAGTGGGAAACTTTACTATTGGAGGAAAACAGAGATTTACTCTTATAGCAGGACCATGTGCTATTGAAAGTGAAGAGATGTCACTTATGGTTGCGAAAAAAATAAAAGAAGTTTGTGACAAATTCGGAATAAATTTTGTCTTTAAATCATCTTTTGACAAAGCAAACAGATCTTCTATCTATTCTTTCAGAGGTGTTGGAATGGAAGAGGGACTTAGAATATTAAAAAAAGTAAAAGAAGAAGTAGGAGTTCCTGTTATAACAGATGTGCATGAGCCATGGCAGTGTGAGAAAGTGGCAGAAGTAGTTGATATGCTTCAGATACCTGCTTTTCTTTGCAGACAGACAGACCTTATTATTGCAGCAGGAAAAACAGGACTTCCTGTTAATGTAAAAAAAGGGCAGTTTATTGCTCCGTGGGATATGAAAAACGTTGTAACAAAAATGCAGGAAATAGGAAATGAAAATGTTCTTCTTTGTGAAAGAGGAAATACATTTGGATATAACAACTTTGTTGTTGATATGAGAGGGCTTTTAGAAATGAGAGAGTTTGGAGCACCTGTTGTTTTTGATGCTACTCACTCAGTTCAGATTCCGGGAGGACTTTCAAATTGTTCAGGAGGAGACAGAAAATATGTTTTCCCTCTAATGAAGGCTGCACTTTCAATAGGTGTTGATGCTGTATTTGCAGAGATTCATCCAAATCCTGATTCAGCTCCTTGTGACGGACCAAATATGCTTTTCCTTGATGATTTGGAATCAGTTCTTGCAACAGCAGTAAAATTAGATGATATAGCAAAAGGATTATAAAATACGAAAGAGTTGTAAGGGTTATACAACTCTTTTTTGTATAGAAAAATTAAAAATATGATATAATACACCTGTAATTTAATTTTAATTTATCAAGGAGGATTTATCATGAAAAAATTATTTTTATTATTTATATTAACTGCAAACATAGCTTTTGCAAAGGCAGAGGATGTTTTGGGGAAATGGATAACAGAGAAGGCAGACAATGGAAACCAGATAATTGTTGAGATTTATCAGAAAGCAGACGGAAAATACAGCGGAAAAATAACAGAGCTTACTATGCCTGTTTATACTGAAGGAGAGTTTAAAGGAAAAGAGAAAATGGACCTTGAAAATCCTGATGAAAATTTAAAACACCGTACTCTTAGAGGAATAGATTTTGTAAGCGGATTTGATTATTCAGAAAAAGATGACAAATTTGAAAATGGAAAAATATATAATCCTACAAACGGAAAAACATACAACAGCTATATGCAGCTGCAGAAAGACGGAAAACTGTTAGTAAAAGGTTCTATTGATAAAAAAGGATTAATCGGTAAAAAGCAGATCTGGACAAGATACGAAAACTAATTATGTTAAACAACTTTTGGAGGTAGACAAATGATAACAAAAAAACTTACTCTTGGAAATTTTCCTACAAGAATAGAAAGAATGGATAAAATTTCAAGAATTGTGGGGAAACATCTTTATGTTAAAAGAGATGACCAGACAGGAACAGAGATTTCAGGAAATAAAATAAGAAAACTTGAGTATTCCATATGGGAGGCTATAAGCAACGACTGCGACACTCTTATCACATGCGGAGGTATTCAGTCAAACCATGCAAGAGCAACAGCCGCTGCAGGAATAAAGCTTGGGCTTAAATCTGTTTTGGTTTTAAGATCAGACGAAAAACCTGAAACAGAAGGAAACTATCTTATAGATAAAATTCTGGGAGCTGATGTGAGAATTATTTCCAGCGAAGATTATAGAGAAAGAAGACAGGAAATAATGGAAGGAATTGTGGAAGAACTTGCTGCAAAAGGGAAAAAAGGATATATAATTCCTGAAGGGGCTTCTAACGGAGTAGGAACTTTTGGATATATAAAATGTTTTAAAGAGATTCTTGAGCAGGAAAAAGAGCTTGGAATTAATTTTGATACAATAGTTGCTGCTGTCGGTTCAGGAGGAACTTATGCAGGACTTTATCTTGGAAACAAACTTACAAACAGCGGAAAGAAAATAGTAGGAGTTAATGTCTGTGATACAGCAGAGTTTTTTAAAGACAGAGTATGCGAAATCTTAGAAGAAGTAAAAGATTATATTCCTGATAAACCATTTGAAATCACAAAAGATGATATGTGCATTATAGATGGTTATGTGGGAGATGGATATGCATTGAGCAGACCTGAAGAGCTTGAGTTTATCTGTGATTTTGCTGAGGCAGAGGGAATAGTTCTTGACCCTGTATACACAGGAAAAGCTATGAGAGGACTTTGCACAGAGATAAAAAAAGGTACTTTTAAAGATTCTGAAAATATTTTATTTATCCATACAGGAGGAATTTTTGGGTTATTTTCTAAAAAAGACCAGTTTGGATTTTAATTAAAATTTAAATTTTACAAAAGAATAAATTGAAATTTAAGGCTTAAATTCATTAATCGTTTTTAATGAGTTTAAGCCTTTTTGTATTTAAAGGGTTATACATTTATTTTACTGATAGTTTATATACAGTTTACAAAAATATGATAAATTTATCCTATAAAATTTTAGGAGAAGGTGAAAATGAAAAAAAAGAAAGATAGGATTACTTTATTATTTTTAATTCCTGCAATGAGTATTTTTACAATATTTGTTTTCTGGCCTATATTAAACAGTATGTATCTTAGTTTTTTTGACTGGAATATGATAAGTAAAAATAAAAAATTTATATTTCTAGATAACTATCTTGAAATACTCACAGACGGAGCAGTTTATAAATCATTGGGAAATACATTTATTTACATAATATTTTTAATGATATTTAACTTTGTACTTCCTTATATTGCAGCATATATTCTGGCACAGCTGATAAGCAGACTGAAAAATTTCTACAGAGCAATGATATTTTTCCCAAGTATAATTTCTCTGGTTGTTGCATCACTGGTTTTCTTGTGGATATTTAATCCATTGATAGGACCTATTGCAAAAATATATAATTTTTTAGGTTTTGATTCACCATTCTGGCTGAAAACAAACGGGCTTGTAATTATTGTAATTACTATAATCACAGCATGGAAAATATTTGGATACAATCTTCTGCTTTTACTGGCAGGTGTTTTGGAAGTTCCTGCAGAATTAATAGAAAGTGCTAAAATAGACAAACTTTCAAATATTCAGATTTTTATTTATATCATACTTCCAATGACATCATCAACAGGGCTTTATGTTTTGGTTATGACAGTTGTCTATGGTTTACAGCAGGTTTTTGTACCGATAAATGTTCTTACTCAGGGAGGACCTAACAACGGAAGTACCAACCTTGTGTATAGTACTTATCAATACGCATTTACATTTTTCCAGACAGGAAAAGCTTCAGCACTGGCAATAATAACTACATTGTTTTTCTTTGTTTTAATAGTGTTGAAAATAAAAATTCTAGAAAAAGGAGTTTACTATGAAAACTAAAGAAATAAAATGGCATGTTGTATTTTTCATAATCATTGTTTTGCAGCTGTTTCCTTTGGTATATATGTTTTCAATCTCTTTCAAGGATATGGAGCAGATCTTCGCTGACCCGTTAAAACTGATTCCTGAAAAGATTACATTTGAGAACTATATTTATATGTGGAAAAACGTTCCGATAATCAGCTATATCTGGAATACTTTCTTTATCTCTGCAAGTATAACAGCAGGAAAAATAGTTACAAGTATTCTGGCAGCTTATGTTCTTACATATAAAAAATTCAGAGGAAAAAATATAGTATTTTTCTTAATACTTATGACTTTGTTTGTGCCTTTTACAGTAACAATGATTCCAAATTATTTAACAATATCAAAGCTTGGGCTTTTAAATACAGCTTTTGGTGTTATTCTTCCTCAGCTTGCAGACGGAATGGGTATATTTCTTCTGGTTCAGAATATGAGAGGAATACCAAAATCTCTTTTGGAAGTGGCAAAAATGGATAAGATTTCAGAAATGAAAACATTGATATATTTAATTATTCCAATGATAAAAAACAGCATTGTAGCAATGGGGATATTATTCTTCATAAACTCATGGAATGAATATTTCTGGCCTCTGATAGTGTTAAGCAGCAAAGAAAATTATACTCTTTCTCTTGCTTTACAGATGTTTATAAGCTCTGAAGGAGGAAACAACTGGGGAGTAACAATGGCTGTTGCTGTTGCAACAATTATTTTCCCAATAATTTTATACATTATATGTCAGAGAATGATAATAACAAGTTTTGTAAAATCAGGAATTAAAGGATAAGGAGAATTGAATGAACAGAATAGTTTTAAAAAATGTCTGCAAAAATTATGATAATGTGAAAGTTGTAAAAAATTTAAATTTAGAAATAAATTCAGGAGAAAGACTTGTACTTTTAGGACCTTCAGGATGTGGTAAAAGTACAACTTTAAGAATGATAGCAGGGCTTGAAAATATAAGTTCAGGTGAATTGTATTTTGGAAATGATGTTGTAAATGATATTCCTGCAGGAGAGCGTAATGTGGCAATGGTTTTCCAAAACTATGCTCTTTATCCTCATTTAACAGTATGGGATAATATAACTTTTGGATTAAGAATGAATAAAGTTGATAAAAACACAATAGACAAAAGAACAAGAGAGGCTATAAAAATTCTTAACCTTGAAGGACTTGAAAAAAGATTTCCAAAAGAGCTTTCAGGAGGACAAAGACAGAGAGTTGCTTTATGCCGTGCAGTTGTAAAAAGATCACCATTCTTTCTCCTTGACGAGCCTTTATCAAACCTTGATGTACAGCTGAGAAACAGTTCAAGAGAGGAGCTTGTAAAACTTCACAATTTATACAGACCTACATTTGTATATGTTACTCATGACCAGATAGAAGCTATGACAATAGGGCACAGAATAGCAGTTCTTAATAAAGGATACTTACAACAGATTGACACTCCTGAAAAAATATATAACAATCCTGTAAATGTTTTCGTAGCAAAATTTATAGGAATACCTCAGATAAATATAGTTAGAGTAAAAGTTGACGGAAAAGAAGTTATCTTAAAAAATGACAGAATAAAAATATCTGATAAGAAGAGAGAGGCCATCGGAACAAGAGGAGAGGTTTATCTTGGAATAAGACCTGAATATGTAAAAGTAAGCTATACAAAAGATGAAGATTATATAAAAGGAAATATTGCTAAAATAGAAAACTACGGAAGCCAGAAATGTCTTCAGATAATGATAAGTGAAACTGAAAAAATAACAGCATCAGTACCTAATGACACAGAATTTAAAAGATATGAAGATGTATATATAAAATTCAGTAAGAAAAATATGCTGTTCTTTGATATAGCAACAGAAGAAAATTTAGAAACGATTGAAACAGCAGAAATAAACTAATATAAAAATGGAGGAAAATTAATGAAAAAGAATTTTTTAAAAGCAGGTTTATTAGCAGGAATGATACTTACAACAGCTGCATGTTCTCAGGGAAAAGGAGCCCAGCAGGCAGAAAATAACGGAAAAGTACAAATAGAATATTGGCACGTTGCCTCTGAATCTTTTGGAGGAGGAACAATAAAAGAACTTATAAAAGAGTTTAACGAACAAAACAGCGATATTGAGGTTATTGAAAAATTCAATCCTGATATGTATAAAGGATTGACTCAAAATCTTCAGGTTGCAGTGGCATCTAAAAAATATCCTGCAATTGTGCAGATGGGATATTCATATTTAAATTATGCTAAAGACAATTTTGATTATGTAACTGCACAGGATGTAGTTAACGAATATTTCCCAGAAGATAAAGACTATTTCAATAAGAATTTCTTACCAAATGTATTGGAACTTGGACAGGTAGACGGGGTTCAGGTTGGAATTCCTTATTCAATAAGCAACCCTATTATGTATATCAATGCTGATCTGTTTAAAGCAGCAGGACTTAGCACAGATAAATTCCCTGAAACATGGAAAGAAGTTGTAGACGCAGCTGCAGTAATAAAATTAAAAACAGGAAATGCAGGATTCTTTATGCAGGAATATGCAGACAACTGGGCACAACAGGCTCTTCTTGAAGGAAACGGCGGTCAGATGTTAAAATATGAAGGAAGTACAACAATTCCTACTTTCTCTTCTAAAGAGTCAGCTGAAGCTTATCAGACAATAGCAGATATGGTAAAAAATAAAACAGCTGTTCATGTAAGCAATGATGAAGGATTCCAAAGTTTCCTTAATGGAAAAATCGGAATGGTAGTAACAACAATAGGAAAAAGAGAAAACTTTGAAGGAAGTGCAAAATTTAATCTTGTCGGGGCAAAATTCCCTGTATTTGAAGGAAAAGAAAGAAAACTTCCTGCCGGAGGAAACATGCTTATGATAATGGCTAAAGATCCTGCAGAACAAAAAGCTGCTTGGAAATTTATGAAATTCCTTTTAAGTGCTGATTCAGCAGAAAAATGGACAAAAGGAACAGGATATCTTCCTTCTGCAATTCAGCAGAAAGGAACAGGACTTGATAAATTCCTTACAGAAAACCAATTAATGAATGTTGCATCAAGTCAGATGTCTGATATGGGAAAATGGGCAAGTTTCTCTGGAAGCAACGGACTTAAAGCAGAACAGATTTTAATTGATGTAAGAGATATTATCCTAAGCGGAGAAAAACCTGCAGATAAAGCACTTGAAGATGCACAAAATGAAATAATGAAACTTATGAAATAACAATGAGGAGAAAAATATATTATGGAAAAAATATATGTGAGTGATTTAATATGTGCAAAAGATACATATGAAAACACAAAACAATTCTTTGAAGAGAATAAAATAGAGAATATTGAATTTTTTATAGAGCCTGCAGACGAGAAACATACTGTAAAACTGGAAAAGCTTTTAAAAAATATGAAAGTGAAATCTCTTTCTTTTCATGGACCTTACAGATATTTTGCATTAACTGTATCAGCAGAAAAATGGGAAAAAATAAGAGCAGATTTTTACTCAGCAATTGAGATGACACAAAAATATAATGGAGAATTTTTAGTTCTTCACACTAATGAAGGACTGGAAAAAGATGCAGACAGAAAAAAGCTGAAAGAAACAATAGAAGAGAGAATAAGAGAACTTATAAAATATGCTGATGAAAAAGGTGTAAAAATAGCAGTAGAAAATGTCGGCGTAAAAACTAACATGCTGTACAGTGAAGAGGAATATATAAATCTTATCAGAGAAAATAATTATTATTCTTTAATAGATATAGGACATGCTGTTATAAACGGCTGGGATATAACAAAGGTTATAAAAGAGCTGAAAGACAGAATAATAGGATATCATCTTCATAATAATGACGGAGAGAAAGACCTTCATATGCCTGTATTTAATGGAAAATATGATTACAAAAATTTCTTTGAAACTGTCACTGAAGAAAAATTACAAGGAAACCTGGTTTTAGAATATTCAGCTGACACAGATAAAAAACAGCTTTTGGAAGATTTAAAAAATATTTAAAAAACAGTTTATAAAATAATAAAACATGCTGCAATTAGTGTTAATTCATTAATTACAGCATGTTTTTTATAATTTCACTGAGATTTTATTTTTTAATTTCATCACACAAAATATCTTCCAGCAGTCTGCTTGATTTAAATTTTACATGGACTCTTCCTTTTCTTATGGGTAATATCTCTTCGGGGTTTTTAGGATTGTTTATCCATGTTCTTTTTGTCTGCCTCACTTCAAAACTTCCAAATTTTCTGAATATTACTTTCCTGTCCTGCTTTAAAGCTGAG
>UQOH01000047.1 GCA_900542625.1 uncultured Fusobacterium sp. | reverse complement strand
AAAAAGTCACATGTAAAATTTAAATCAAGCAGGCTGCTGGAAGATGTGCTGTGTGATAATATGAACAAATAAAAATTTAAATTAAAAAAAGCTAAGCCGATTATTTCAGCTTAGCTTTTTAAATTTTTTATTTTTTTAGATTTAAGTTATACTCTCGTAGTTACTATTTTTGTTTTAATAAATCACGGATTTCTGTAAGAAGAACTTCTTCTTTTGATGGAGCAGGAGGCTGTTTTGGAGCTTCAGCTTCCTTGTGTTTTAATTTGTTTATTATCTTAACCATCACAAAAATACAGAAAACTATTATAATGAAATCTAAAGTTGTCTGAAGGAAAACCCCATATTTTATTATAACAGGTGCTCCGTCTACTTTTCCTGATGGAATTTCAACAGCCAGTTTTGATATATCAATTCTTCCTGTAACCAGACCGATTAAAGGCATAATAATATCATTAACAAGGCTTGTAACGATTTTTCCAAAAGCGCCTCCAATTATAACCCCAACTGCCATGTCCATAACATTTCCACGAACTGCAAACTCTTTGAACTCTTTAAAAAATGCCATACATTTCTCCTTTCTTAACAAATTTATAGTTCCCTATAAACTAATAGTATAACAAAAAAATATAAAAGTCAAATTTCAAAAAAAGTTATTCAAACTGCTGGCTTAATGTGGTTACCAGACTGCTTTTTGTAATCAGTCCTCTAAGTATTCCATTTTCATCTGTAACAGGAAGGCTTGACAGATTTTTTTCTGTCACTTCTTTTAAAATGTCTATAATAGAGTTATCCGGTGCAGTTACAGCACGAGGCTGTTCCATTATATCTTTTACAAGTTTGTAGTGCTCTTTTTCTTTCTGTATCATTTTTCCTGTTATTATTCCGTTAAGCTTTCCTTTTCTGTCTGTTACAAGAAGAGTATCAACTCTTTCATATCTCATTTTTTTAATACATTTTAAAAGAGAGATATCCTGTGAACATGTTATAGGGTCTTCTATCATAATATCTTTTACTTTTATATATTCAGGAGATGACCATATTCTGTTTTTTCCAACAAAGTCGCTTACAAACTCATTGGCAGGATTTTTTAAAATTGTTTCAGGATCATCATACTGAATAACTCTTCCTTTTCCCATTATACATATTTTATCAGCTATTTTTATAGCCTCGTCCATGTCGTGAGTTACAAATATTATTGTTTTCTTAAACTGTGTCTGAATATTTATCAGCTCATCCTGCAGTTGAGAACGTGTTATAGGGTCCAAAGCTGAAAAAGGCTCGTCCATTAAAATTATATCAGGATTGATTATCAGAGCTCTGGCTATTCCCACTCTCTGTTGCTGCCCTCCACTCAGTTCAGCAGGATATCTGTCAGCAAATTTTTCGTAGCTTAATCCTGCCATTTCCATTAATTCTCTTGTTTTCTCTTCTATCTCTTTAGGTTTCATTTTGTGCATTTTTGCAACTATCCCTATATTTTCTTTTATTGTCATATGAGGGAAAAGCCCTGTCTGCTGGATGACATAACCAATATTTCTTCTTAAAGATATTACATTTTTCTTAGAAATATCTTCTCCGTTTATAAGCACTTTTCCTGATGTAGGCTTTATCAGCCTGTTTATCATTTTTACTGTTGTTGTTTTTCCGCACCCGCTGGGACCTACAAAAACTGTTATTGTTCCCTCTTCTAATGTTAAATTTATATCATACAAAACTATGTTGTTTTTAAAAATTTTATTTATTCCTCTAAATTCTATCATTGATTTATCACTCCTTTTATCTTCTCTCAAATTAATTGATTAAACTGTGTTCTGTTAAAAACTCATGTGCTGCTTCTTCAGGAGTTTTTTTCAATACGTCAACTTGATAATTAAGATTACGCATTACTTCATCTGTTAAAAGTTCAGTTAAAGAATCTGTTATTCCTGCAAGCTCAGGATACTTTTTCATAGTTTCCTCTTTCATAATAGGAACAGCGTGGTATGGCAGGAAAAATTCCTTATCATCTTCCAATATTACAAGGTCGTATGTTTTTATCAGTCCGTCTGTTGAGAAGGCATCTATCACATCACTTTCTCCTGCACTAAGAGCCTGATAACGTGGAGCTCCGTCAATAGAGATAATATCTTTAAATTTTAAACCTTTATATTTTTCCTGTAATCCAGATAATCCGTCATGCTTGTTTGTAAACTCTAAAGTTGGAGAGATTATCATATTACTGCTTACTTTTTTAAGGTCGCTTATTGTTTTCAGGTTATATTTTTCTGCTGTATCTTTTCTTACTGCCAGTCTGTAAGTATTGTTAAAAGCTATCTCGTTTCCAACAACTACATTATATTTTTCTTTAATCTCTTTTTTGGAAATTTCATATACATCTTTTGAAGTTACATTTGTTTCCAAAGGGTTATGTTTCAGCATATCTGCATAAAGAGTTCCTGTATATTCCATATAGATATCAACCTCTCCTGCTTTTAATGCCCCGAATGCCACCTGTGTTCCTCCAAGGGCAAGCCTTCTTTCAACTTTTAAATCTGTTTTGTTTTCTATAAGGTCAGCAAGAATATTTCCCATAATCTCCTGCTCTGTATAGTCCTTGCTTGCTACAACTATTTTTTTCACAGGCTTTGCAAATTTTTGTATTCCTGTGTTAAAAAATGTGTAGAAAATACAGATTATTACAGCTCCCATAACTGCTTTTTGAAATAAACGTCCTTTTTTATTTGTTTTGTTTTTCAGATTTATTCCTTGAGGGACAACAGCTTTTTCTATTATCGATGCTGTAAAATCAATAAACAGAGCAAGGAAACATGCAGGAACAGCTCCTGCAAGAATCTGATAATTGTTTGCTGTTCTTATTCCTGAAAACACAAGATATCCAAGTCCTCCTGCACCTATAAATGCAGCCATTGTCATAAGTCCTACAGCAGTTACAGCTGAAATTCTTACTCCTGCCATTATTACAGGAAGAGCCATAGGTATCTGTACTTTAAACAGAATCTGGAATCTTGTCATTCCTATTCCCTCTGCTGCTTCTATAACCTGTGGGTTTATTCCGCTTATACTTGTAAAAGTATTTTTTATTATTGGAAGAAGAGAGTAAAGAACCACCATAAACACTGACGGAACAATTCCTATTCCAAGAAACGGGATTAAAAAACCAAGAAGAGCCATGCTCGGCACTGCCTGAATAACATTTGCAAGAATCATAACAGGTTTATTGATTTTTGAAAAATGACTGATTAAAATTCCCAAAGGGACACCTATTATAATTGCAAGGGTTACAGATAAAATTGTAAGATTAATATGTTCTATTAAAAGTGTAAATACCTGCTCCTTATTCATAATCAAATAGTTTAAAAAATTCATATTTTTTCCTCCTTAGCACTTTATTACGCAAAAATTTAAACAACAAAAAAACACCATGAAAAGTCATGGTGTTTAATACAAAAAATATAAAAGCCAAGGCTTCCCAATCAACGCTGACGAGGTTAGCTGACGGGCTCGGATTGAATGAGTTATCCTATTCTCAAAAGAGAAATACGCCCCAAAAAAGTGGGTCCCCCGCTTTATCAGATAAATTAAGCGATTTTTATTAAATTTTTACTTCACACAGTTATTATATCATTATTTCTTAAAAAAAGCAAATTTTAGGAATTCAGCACCATATATTTCTCTTGTACAGCATGAAAAAAGCAGTTATTTAATATATATAAAAAATAATAAATACCCTTGCTTTAAGCAGATTTTAAGGGTATACTGTTTATATCTTTTATATAGTAATTAAGGAGGACTTCTTTATGAATAGAATAATAAAATTAATAATACTGCTTGCTGTGGTTTTCTCTTTAAGCGGATGCTCAGGATTGACTCCAACAGCAGGAGTAGGTGTAGGCATCGGGCTTGATTTCACAAAAAAAGTTCCTGTAAGACCGTATATAGGCGGAGGAATTGGAGCAGGATTATTTAAATTTTTCTAAAATTAATTCTTTTTTTCTGCAATATTCAGCATACATACAGCACCAATTACTAAAAATATTCCTAAGATTTTTAAAATTCCTACGTGCTCGGAAAAAACAAATATACCAATTAATGCAGCCACAACAGGTTCTATGTTTGAAAGAATAGATGCTTTTGTGGCTTCTATATTTGAAAGTCCTTTTGTGTATAAAATATATGGAACAGCTGTTGTACATGCAGCAAATGCAAAAGCAAATATCCATGAACCTGTGTTGTTAATTTTTGTAATTACAGAAATAGGATTTCCGATAATTATAAGGAGCACTGCAGACATAAGAAAAGTATAGAAAACAACTGTAACAGAAGAGTATTTTCTTAAAGCATACTTTCCAAAAATACTGTAAAGTCCATATCCAAATCCTGAAATTATACCATATATAAAGCCTTTTAAAGAAATACTGTTTCCGCCTTCAAAAATTCCTGTAACCAGCATACACCCAAAAAATGTTACTGCCAGAACAGCCAGTTTCATTTTTGTAATTTTTTCTTTAAAAAGAAAAACAGAAAGAATCATTATAAACGAAGGTGCTGTATATAAAAGAATGGCAGCCACTCCCATAGATGTTTCTTTTATGGCAATTACATAACTCCAGTTATATAAAGAAAAACTTATAATTCCGGTTCCAATAAAATATCTTAAATCTTTTACGCTTTCAAGTCTAAAAATACTTTTGTCTTTTATAAAATAGAAAACTCCTAAAATCAAAGCAGAAAAAACAGAACGGATAAAACATATTTCCACAGGTACAAAACCTATATTTCCTGCTGTTTTGGAGAAAAGACCTATTGCTCCCCATAAAGCTGCTGCTGTTATAACTAATAAGTATGACATTTTTTACCTTCTCCTCCCTTTTTCTTTACATTATATTATTACTTTGAAAATATTTCAAACTTTCTTTTAAAAAAAATAAATTAAGAAATATAGACATTTTATATATAAAAGTTATAATATAATTATAATACAGAAAATATTAAATAAACTTTGTTTTTTAAATAGTTACAGCTAAATTTTGTATCATGTATCAATTTTAACAGTTTGACCTTTAAAATATAAATGTGATATTTTATATTTATAAGCAATCATACATAATAAAAAAGGTGAGGGAAATGAAAAAGGCATTATTTTTAGGAGTTTTATCAGTAATCTTGTTTTATATTATAAAAACAAAGTTTCTTTTGGGCATGGCAGTTTTTACAGTGTATGCAGTTTTTTTTCTTTTGTCTGCAGCAAAGAAAAATTCTGTTGAGTCTATAATAAATATTTCGTATGCATACAGTAAAAAATCTAAAATAGTTTTAAGTGTTTTTCTTTTTGTAGGAGCTTTAACAGCAAGCTGGCTTGCATCAGGAACAATTCCCGGAATAGTTTTTTATGGAATTAAATTTATAAATCCTACTTTTTTTGTTTTTTTTACTTTTTTAATAACAAGCATTGTTGCATTTTTCCTTGGAAGTTCTCTTGGAGCAGCAAGTACAATAGGTGTTGCTCTTATGGCAATAGCTAAAAGCGGAGATATAAATGTAAATATTGTAGGGGCTGCAATAATTTCAGGAATATATTTCGGGGACAGGTGGTCGCCTCTTTCTTCAAGTGCAAATCTTGTTTCAAGCCTTGCAGGAGTTGATATATATTCAAACTTAAAAAACATGATAAAATCTATGATAGTTCCATATATTTTGACAAGTGTATTTTATACTTTTCTGTCAAAAAGCTATGTTCTTGATATGAGCAAAAGTAATCTTCCTAATTTAATTCTTCAGAATTATAATTTAGATGCAAGATTTATTTTTATTCCTCTTGTTTCTATTATTGTTTTCTCTCTTCTGAGAATAAATGTAAGAATTTCTATGGCTGTGAGTATTGTTCTTGCCTCTTTTGTTGCTTTTATGGTGCAGAGGGAAAAAGTTATGGATATAGTTAATTATCTTGTTTTAGGATTTTATAAGTTTGACGGGACTGCTCTTGAAAAGATTATAAAAGGCGGAGGAGTAAAGTCAATGCTTAATGCCTCTGCTCTTATAGTTGTTTCGTGTGCTCTTAT
The DNA here is from genome assembly GCA_900542625.1 of uncultured Fusobacterium sp. GTDB lineage: Bacteria > Fusobacteriota > Fusobacteriia > Fusobacteriales > Fusobacteriaceae > Fusobacterium_B. The sequence continues at coordinate 9,745 of UQOH01000047.1, read as the reverse complement.
AGGGGTTTTTGAGCAGTTAAAAATTCTTGATTTTATAAAAAGCAAAATTGATAATATAAAAACAAGAGCTGAGCTTTTCAGAAATACAGTTATTGTAAGCATTATTACAAGTATGATAGGGGCAAACCAGACTATAACTGTTATAATGACAGAACAGATTATAGAAAAAGTTTATGATGAAAAGAAGATAGAAAAAATTGATCTGGCAAAAGATATAGAAAACTCTGCAATAGTTATCCCTGCAATTATACCATGGAATATAGCCTGCTATCTTCCTTGTACAATGCTTGGAATAAGCAGTTTTAAATTTGTTCCATATGCTTTTTATATATGGCTGATACCTTTATGCACATATATTTATTACAGATTTATTGAGAAAAAGAGATTTGAATAATTGTATTTTTTAGTTTTATTTATAAAAAAATATAACAAAATATGATAAAATAATATTAAAGAACTAATAAAAATTAATTTAAGAGCTTTAGACTTTAAAGTGCAGGTGATTATTTTGGATATATCAAAAATTCTTAAGAATGGAGAAAATAAAACTATTGAATTTAAAGAAACAATACCAAGTTCAAAAAAAATTTCTCAAACAGCAGTAGCTTTTGCCAATGGTGCAGGAGGAAAAATTTTAATTGGGATTACAGATGATAGAAAAATAGTAGGAATAGAAGAAGAAATGGATATATTTAAAACTATTGATAGTTTAAACAGTATAATTTATGACTTATGCTATCCTAATATAAATACGAGTATTTATACAGAAAATGCAGAAGAAAAAACTATTATTGTAATAGAAATTTTTCCGGGCAATTTGAAACCTTACTATATAAAATCATTAGGAAAAGAAAATGGAGTATATATAAGAGTTGGGGCAAGTAATAGAAAAGCTGATTATGAAAATATTTTAGAATTAGAAAGGCAAAGAAAAAATATTACTTTTGATGAAGAAATAGATTGGGAATTAGACTATAAAGATATAGATTTTTCTTTTTTAAAGAAAAAATTCGATGAAAAAGGAAAAGATTTATCAGAAGAAAAAATTATAAATCTAGGGCTTGCTAAAAAAGAGGGTAAAGAACTAAAACTTACAAAAGGACTGGGCATTCTTCTCGGTTTATATGAAAATTCTAATATAAATTGTGCCAGATTTAAAGGGCAGACAATGGATATCTTTTTAGATAAAAAAGAGTTTACAGGAAATATATTTGAAAAAATTGAAAATATACAAATATTTTTAGAAAATCATTTAAATATAAAAAGTGAATTTGAAGGATTTCGAAGAAAAGATATTTTAGAAATTCCTATGACAGCTTTAAGAGAGGGAATTATAAATGCTATTGTTCACAGGGATTATTCTAATCAGGGAAGAGATATTAAAATAGGAATATATGATGATATTGTAGAGGTAATATCACCGGGCGGACTGCCAAGCACTTTAACAATAGAACAGATTTATTCAGGAAGATCAGAAATAAGAAATAGAGTTCTTGCCAGAGTTTTTAAAGAATTAGATTTTATTGAAAAGTGGGGCAGCGGAATAAACAGAATGATAAATTTGTGTAAAAATGCAGGTTTAAAATCTCCTGATATAAAAGAAACAGGCGATTCTATTGTATTAACTTTTTATAGAAAAGGATTAGTGCCGGATAGTGCCGGATTAGTGCCGGATAGTGCCGGATTAGTGCCGGATAGTGCCGGATTAGTAAAAGAGGAAAAATTAACTGAAACAGAAAAGAAAGTATACGAGTTAATTACAGAAAAAGCAGTGAGAAAAGAATTGCAGGAAAAGTTATCACTAAGTGAAAGGATGATAAGAAAAACTTTAAATTCTTTACAGGAAAAAGGATTAGTTAAGAAAGAGGGAAGAGGACCAGCGACATATTATAAGAAAATATAGAAGTATATAAATGATTTAATGTATTTAGGTATATTGTATTAAAAATTTGAAAAAAATTTTGTAATATTTTATACCTTTTTTTATTCCCTATTAATAAAAGACCTATAATATAAAATAATTATTAAACTTTTTTAATCTATAAAAAACTAACATAATTCAATTAAAATATCAATAAAAAATTATTGTAATCTGCCAAAAAAAATGCTAAACTATCGTTAATTAAACGTTTGATGTGAATAATGTATACTAAATTAAAAAATGGAGGGACAAAACATGGTTAGAGTTGATTTAAATTGTGACTTAGGGGAAAGTTTTGGAGCTTATAAAATAGGAATGGATGAAGATGTTCTTCAATATATATCTTCTGCAAACGTAGCATGTGGCTGGCACGCAGGTGATTCTATGGTAATGGAAAAAACTGTGGACCTTGCTAAGAAAAACGGTGTAGCAGTTGGAGCACATCCTGGATTTCCTGATTTAGTTGGATTTGGAAGAAGAAATTTAAACGCATCACCAGCAGAGGTAAAAACATATATTAAATATCAGTTAGGAGCATTACAGGCTTTTGCAAAAGCTGCAGGAGTAGAACTTCAGCACGTAAAACCTCATGGAGCTTTATATAATATGGCTGCTAAAGATGCCAAACTTGCTATGGCAATAGCTGAGGCAATAAAAGAGGTAGATGATAATTTAATTCTTATGGGACTTGCAAACAGTGAAATGATAAAAGCAGGAGAGGCTTTAGGACTTAAAGTGGCAAACGAAGTATTTGCTGACCGTGCATATAATGATGATGGAACATTAGTTGCAAGAACTTTACCAGGAGCAGTTATTCACGATAAAGATTTAGCAATAAAAAGAGTTATCAGAATGGTAAAAGAAGGAAAAGTTGAAAGTATAAATGGAAAAGATGTAGAAATTACAGTTCATTCTATTTGTATTCACGGGGATAATCCAGAAGCACTTGTTTTCTCTAAAAATATAAGAGAAGCTTTAATCAATGAAGGTGTAGAAATATCTTCTTTAAGAGGTGATAAATAATGGCAGATAACAAAAATAAAGGGGCAATAGTGGGAGCTGCGTTTTTGATGGCAACTTCTGCAATAGGACCAGGATTTTTAACACAAACAGCAGTATTTACAGAAAAATTTAAAGAAAATTTCGCATTTACAATTTTAGTTGTTACAGTGGCAACTCTTATAGTTCAGCTTAATATATGGAGAGTTATCTGTGTTTCTGGAATGAGAGGACAAGACATAGCAAACAAAGTTGTTCCAGGATTAGGTTATTTTATAGCAGGGCTTGTTTCACTTGGAGGACTTGCTTTTAATATAGGGAACGTTGGAGGAGCAGCTCTTGGTTTAAATACACTTTTTGGAGTAAATATTACAGCAGGAGTTATTATTTCAGGAGCACTTGCAGTATTTGTATTCTTATCTAAAGATATGGGACCTGTAATGGATAAACTTACTAAGTTTTTAGGAGCACTTATGATAGTTGTAATGGGATATGTTGCAGTAGTTGCAGATCCTCCTGTTGGTGCAGCTCTTCATGGTGCAATATTCCCTGAAAGCTACAGCGATTTAACTCTTTCAATGGTAACACTTATTGGAGGAACAATTGGAGGATATATCACATTTGCCGGAGCACACAGACTTATAGATGCTGATACAAAAGGAATAGAAAACCTTGATAAAATTAATCAAAGTTCTATTATGGGAGTATCAATCGCTTCTATTATAAGAATAATGTTATTCCTTGCAGTTCTTGGTGTAGTTTATTCAGGAGCTAAACTTGATCCTGCAAACCCACCTGCATCTGCTTTCAAAATCGGTGCTGGAGTAATAGGGTATAAAATATTTGGACTTGTTATATTTGCTGCTGCACTTACTTCAATAGTAGGAGCTGCATATACATCTGTTTCATTCTTAAAAACTTTATCAAAAACAGTTATGGACAATGAAAAATATTTTATAATAGGATTTATAGTTTTCTCAACTTGTGTAATGGCTTTCTTAGGACAACCAGTTACATTACTTGTTCTTGCAGGTTCACTTAACGGATTAATTCTTCCTATAACTTTAGGAGTTATTCTTCTTGGATCAAGAAAGAAAGAGGTTGTTGGAGAATATAAACACTCTATGCTTCTTACAGTTCTTGGAACAATAGTTGTATTTATTACAGGATATGCAGGAATTATTTCTTTAAAAGGAATCATGAAATTATTTAGCTAAAATAAAAGGGACTGTTACCAGTGATATAAAATAAGAATAAAATTTTTGAGTTTAAAAATATCTACGTAATTTATGCAGCGAAACAGAATACAGAAAATTTGACTGTTTGAGGCTTTAGCCGAGTTTCAAATTTTCTTTCTGTGAGCAATATAAATAGCTGATATTTTTTCAGAAAAAATTTTATTCTTATTTATAACTGTAACAGCCCTATTTTAAGATTCAATAAAAAACATATATCTTAGGAGGGATTATGAAATTTTTAAAAGCAGGAGATTCTGCCTTAATTATAGAATTAGGGAACGAAATTTCTCCAATAATAAACTATAACTTAAAGAAAATTACAGATTATCTTGATTCATTAAATCATAAAGCTATAAAAGATTTACTTCCAACATACAGATCAATTATTGTTTATTATGATCCAATGATGATAAGTTTTGATGAATTAAAAGAAATGGTTGAGAAAAACTGTGCTGCAGATGATTCACAAATGCTGTCAGTGAAAAAAGAGATTATAGAAGTTCCTGTTCTTTATGGAGGAGAATATGGTCCTGACATTGAAAATATAGCATCTCACAATAATCTTACAATAGAGGAAGTTATAGATATTCACACTTCTGGTGAATATTTAGTTTATATGCTTGGATTTACTCCTGGGTTCCCGTATCTTGGAGGAATGGACAAAAGAATAGCAACTCCTCGTTTGACAACACCAAGAACAAAAATTCCTGCAGGTTCAGTTGGAATTGCAGGTGAGCAGACAGGACTTTATCCAATAGAAAGCCCTGGAGGTTGGCAGCTGCTTGGAAGAACTCCATTAAATTTCTTTGATTCTGCTAAAGAAAATCCATTTATTGTGGCAGCAGGACAATATATAAAATTCAAAGCTATTACAGAAGAGGAATATCATGCTATTGTTGAGCAGGTTAAAAATGGAACTTATACTGTAAAGCATTACATGAAGGAGGATTAATAATGGAAACTTTAAAAATATTAGATGCCGGGCTTTTAACAACAGTCCAAGATTTAGGCAGATATGGTTATCAAAGATATGGAGTTTCTGCCTCTGGAGTAATGGATGAATTTTCTGCAAAAGTTGCCAATATTTTAGTAGGAAATGAACAGGGAGAGGCTGTTCTTGAAACTACTTTAAAAGGAGTAACAGTTCAGTTTTTAAGAGATTGTGTTTTTGCTGTAACTGGCGGAATATGCGATTCAACTTTAAACGGTGAAAAAATAAAATTATGGAAAAGTTATAAAGCATCTAAAGGTGACACTCTTAAAATGGGAATCTGCAAATCAGGGCTTAGAAACTACCTTGCTTTTGCCGGAGGAATAGATGTTCCGGTTGTAATGAACAGTAAATCAACTAACTTAAAAGCTAAAGTTGGAGGATTCAGCGGAAGAAAACTTATGGTTAATGATGTGTTGTCTGTAAATGAAAAGCACATTGAAACAATAGTTGAGTTTGATTCTAAATATATACCTTCTTACTCAAAAGAAATTCAGGTTGGAGTTGTTCTTGGACAACAAGATGACCATTTTACAGATGCAGGAATAAATACTTTCTTCACTGAAACTTATACTGTAACTCAGGAAAGCGACAGAATGGGGATAAGACTTTCATCTGTTTCAGGAAATACTATTGAACATAAAAACGGAGCAGATATTATTTCTGACGGAATAACTTTCGGAGCTATTCAAGTTCCCGGAAGCGGTCAGCCAATAGTAATGATGGCAGACAGACAGACAACAGGAGGATATACAAAAATAGGAAACGTTATATCTTCTGATTTAGTAAAACTTGCTCAGGCAACTCCCGGAACAAAAGTAAGATTTGTTAAATATGAGCTTGCTCAGGCAATAGATTCATTAAAAGCTATGAATGATATTATTAACAATTCAGATGCTTATATTATTGAAAGAGATAAAGTACAAAGCTATTCTGTTGAAATCAACGGTAAAAAATATGATTTAACATTAGAAATAACAGAATAAATACCATTTAACAGGAAAATTAATTTAAAATCACAACCTGCCGGTTAAAATGATAGGTTGTGATTTTTTATTTTTACCCTGCAATAAAACACCATAAAGGAAGAGTCAGCATAGAAAGCAGAGTTGTTAAAACTACACATCTAGTTGCAAAATCTGCATCACTATGATAACGGGCTGCAAAGATTGCTGCAGTAGCTCCTGCCGGCATACCTGTCATAATAACACTGATTCCCTGTGATATACTTTCTAAGTGTAAGAAACTTCCAATACCAAATGCAATAGCAGGTAATATAATTAATCTGAAAATACTGAATTTGATAGTTTCTTTGCTGATAATTGAAGTTATTTTGACATCTGCTAAAATAGTTCCTACAATAAACATTGTTAATGCACTATTGCAATTTCCTATATAACGGGTAGTTTCAGTTAAAATAAAAGGTAATTGTATTTGTGTGACCATAAAAAATAAACCAAAATAAATTGCAACAAGACAAGGATGAGTTAAAACATTTTTTATAATTTTTTTTCTGTTGATTTCCATATCTGCAACAAAATAAGTTGTACCTGCCGACCACATAACAATTCTCATAGGAATTAAAAAAATAGAAGTATATAATACACCAAGTTCATTATAAATCCCCTCTGCAATAGGGTTTCCTAAAAAACCACTCATAGGAACAATAGTACAATACTGCAAAACTTTTTTTCGTTGTGGATTGTAATGATTAAAAATAAATTTATTCAGTAAAAGGCAGATTAACTGCATTAAGACAGCAGATACTAAAAGCATGGCACAAGATTTAAAAATTGACATATTAAATTTTATAAGACAAGATTTAAAGATATTACACGGAATTACAACATTGACACATAAATCTGTTAAACATTTTTTTCCATTTTCATCAATAATTCCACAAATTTTAAGCCCTGTTCCAACAAGCATTAATGCAAAGAGTATTCCTTGCAAACTGAACAAATCTAAGATATCCATTGAACTCACCTCAGGTAATATGATTATTTATAAATATAGACTATCACATTTGTATTTTAAAGGTCAAACTGTTAAAAATGATACATGATACAAAAATAAACTGTTAGTATGATAAAATAAATTATTAAAGCAATAGATTTTATGTTTTTCTAAAGTGCACACTGGAATATTCTTTCTATCTATGATAAAATTATAATTAGTTAAAAATGGGAGGGAATGAAAACAATGAATAGATTAGAAAAACAATTAAAATTTATCATTGAAATAGATAAACTGAAAGGAATTCTTCGTCAAGGGCTTGTGCTTAACGGGTCAAGACAGGAAAATGACACAGAACACAGCTGGCATATGGCTATGTGTGCTGTTCTTTTAAAAGAATATTTTCATGAAGAAGTGGATATGTTGAAAGTAATAAAAATGATTCTTATCCATGATATTGTGGAGATTGTGGCAGGAGATACTCCGGCATATGGAGATTTTTCTCAGGCAGAAAAAGAGCAGAAAGAACTGGAAGCTGCAAAAAAAATATATGGAACACTTCCAGATGATCAGAGAGATGAGCTTATGAACATCTGGCTTGAATTTGAGAAAAAAGAAACAAATGAGGCTAAATTTGCAAATGTCTGCGACAGATTCCAAGGATTTATACAAAATGTAACTTCTGATGCCCATACTTGGAGAAAATTCCATGTAACAAAATCAAAATTAATGAATCGTATGAGACCTATATTCAATTATGCTCCTGAAGTTTATTATGGATTTATAAGAGGGTATATGGAAGAATATCTTGATAACGGAGTTGTTACTGACGACAAATGCGTAAAACTTATAGCAACAGATCTTGACGGAACTTTTGTAGACAATAAAAAAAATGTTCCTGAGGCAAACAGCAGAATGATAAATATGCTGACAGAAAAAGGAATGGCATTTGTTCCCTCTTCCGGAAGAGATCTTCCAAGTATAAAAGATCTTTTAAAAGATATTAAAGAGATAAAATATTATTCTTGCTTTAACGGAGCAAGAATTTTTAGAGGAGAAGAGCTTATTTATTCAGTAAAAATGAATAAGGAGATGTGTCTTGATATTTTGAGAAAAGGGCTTGAACTTAATTTAAATTACAGTGCAACCTCTGGTTATGATGTATGCTATTCACAGCTTGATACAGAATATTTCAATGAATTTAAATCACCTGAAACAAAATATACTTTCCACTCAAATGAAGATGGAAATAACTTAAAGGCTTTTGATTTTGAAAAAATAGTATTCTTTGGAAATCCGGATAAATTCAAAGTGTTAAGAGCTTATGTAGAAGATAAATACTCTGATAAAGTTAATATTTTCGGTTCAGGAGATGAAGTAATTGATATTGTAAGCAAAGAGTGTTCAAAAGGTGCAGGGCTTAAAATAATTGCAAATGAAATGGGAATTGCTCTTGATGAGATAATGGCGTTTGGTGATAACGAAAACGATTTATCAATGCTGAAAGCTGTGGGATATCCTGTGGCTATGATAAATGGAAAAGATTTTGTAAAAGAACAGATTAAAACTCATACAGAAGAAAATAATGAAGCTGGAGGAGTGGGACTGTTTTTAGAGAAATTTTTTGCATAGTTTAATTTTTAAGGAGGATAAATGAAATTTATTTCATGGAATGTTAATGGTATAAGAGCTTGTCTTACAAAAGGATTTATGGATTTTTTTAATAACGTGGATGCAGATATTTTCTGCCTTCAGGAAACAAAATTACAGGCAGGACAGGTAGAACTTGAGCTGAATGGATATCACCAGTATTGGAACTACGCTGAGAAAAAAGGATATTCAGGAACAGCAGTTTTTACTAAAAAAGAGCCTTTATCTGTAAGTTACGGGCTTGGAATTGAAGAACACGACAAAGAGGGAAGAGTTATTACTCTTGAATTTGAAGACTTCTATTTTATAACTGTATACACTCCAAACTCTAAAACAGAGCTTGAAAGACTTGATTACAGAATGGTTTGGGAAGATGAATTTAGAAAATATATGCAGAATCTTGAAACTAAAAAACCTGTTGTTGTGTGTGGAGATTTAAATGTGGCACATAAAGAGATAGATTTAAAAAATCCTAAGCCAAACAGAGGAAATGCAGGATTTACTGATGAAGAGAGAGGAAAATTCACAGAGCTTATGAATGCCGGGTTTATTGATACTTTCCGTTACTTCTATCCTGAGCAGGAAGGAATTTATTCGTGGTGGTCATATAGATTTAAGGCAAGAGAGAAAAATGCAGGGTGGAGAATTGATTATTTCTTAACATCCGGAAGTATGGCAGACAGACTTGTTTCTGCTAAAATTCACACAGAAATACTTGGTTCTGATCACTGCCCTGTTGAACTTATAATAAAATAGTGTTATAAAAAATTATCATAAGGAAAATATTATGAAAAAAATTGATAAAATTTTGGATATGTTTGATGAACTTCTGAAAACAGAGATTTCTTCTGAAGAGGCTGTTTTTATTGTAGCAAACTCTTTTTATACGAGTAAAGATGAGAGAATAAACAGAGATACTCTTTTCAGATATATAAAAGCACAGGTAGATATTGAAAAATTCCATAAAGCTTTGGGAAAAAGAGATTTGTC
>UQOH01000046.1 GCA_900542625.1 uncultured Fusobacterium sp. | reverse complement strand
TAGGTTTTAGATTATGAATACAAAAGAATTTATAGAATTTTACACTATTAAAAACTAATATGAAAATATGGTAGCACAGAAGTTATTTAAAATAAAAAAACTCCTGAATAAAGGAGAGTGAATACAAAATATTTGAGCTAGGTGTCAGCAGACTTAACTTTCCCGAAAGGCTTCCCTTTAAGTATCCTAAGCAGATTTAGTCTTAACTGTCTGGTTCGGAATGTGGCAGAGTGAGCACTAAACCTGTCCCGCTGTTAAAGGTTATCCTACATACCTAGCAGATGCAGGATAAATTCCGCGCTCTTATTTAAAAGCACATAAATTACATCATAGAAAATATAACTTAAAGCTTTGATAAGGGCAGGAATTAGTATCTCTGTAATGATGTAATCATACATGGACACCACCTCCTTGGATATATTTTTACAATAATTATACTGCGAATATAATTACTGCTTTAGTAGTATAACATGATTTAACTTAAAAATCCAGCATAAAATAAAAAAGAGACTATGATTAGTCCCTTTTCTACATATATCCAAGGTTGTTACAAAGTTTATACTCCTATTCGCAGTAAGAGTTTTGTTTCTTAAGTCAATTATACCAAGAATTATATTTATTGTCAACTTCTTGATAAAAATAAAGATTAACTATATAAAGGGGGCTTTTATGGCAGGGAATTTAATTGAAAAATCATTGAAAAAGTATTTGAAAAGAAAGGTAAAAATAACTTTAGGGTTAGTAGTTGCTTTTATGATAACCGGAACAGTTTCTTTTTCAGCTGTGGAAATAGGGTACAAAGGCAATAAAATAACTGTTAACGGAAAAACAGAAGGAGATATAACAGAGGGGAAAATAGAAGGGAACAAATGGATAAATGACAAGGAAATAAAAAGTGAAGTAGTTTTAAATAATGAAATTCTTACCAGTGGAATTATTTTAGATATTGAAAACAATGGAATTATATCAGCTGATGACAGCGATAATACTGGAAAGGCTAATGGAATAAATATTTTTAATACAGCAGAAGATGGAAAAATAGGAAATATAATAAATAACGGTATAATTTCAGGTAAATCAGAAAATACAGTTCTTGCAGCAGAAAAAAACTTAGTAAATGGTATAGGAATTTATAATTATAAAGATGAAACAGATAAAATAAAAAATTTAACTTTAAAAAATATAACGAATAACGGTATGATATCAGGTGAATTAACAATAAATAGTCTTGAATCCCAGGAGATACTACATTCAAATATTGGAAATGGAATAGGAATTCTTAATGCGGGAAGAGAAGAAAGTGATATAGAAAACATAATATTAGAAAATATAAAAAATAATGGTGTAATTTTAGGAGATACAATAAACAATATTACAGAAAGTGTAATATTACTCTCAAATCTAGGAAATGGAATAGGAGTTTGTAGTATATCTCCTTCCAGCATTTCTTTAAAAGAAATAATAAATAATGGTATAATCTTAGGAAATATAAAAAATGCATTTAAAGGAAATGGAAATGCAGGAAATGGAATAGGGCTTTATAACTGTGGTGATGCCGATATTTCATTAGATATTATAAAAAATAACGGTATAATTTCAGGTAATGGAGAAAACAAATTAGATTCGTTTCTGGCAAATACAAGAAGTATGGGGAATGGAATAGGACTGTATGGTTATTTTAATATTAACGCAATAAAATTAACAAGTATAATTAATGAAGGGGTTGTTTCAGGAAATGTAAAAACATTTGAAACAAAAAAAGAAGTAGATGCTGTAAGTCTAGGAAATGGTATAGGTTTTTTTACTTTTGACACAAAGGAATCAAATTCTTTTTCTTTAGAAGATATAATTAATAAAGGAACCATTGTAGGAAATGTTGAAAGTAATCTTCTTTTTTCTATGAATTCAAATATAGGAAATGGAATAGCATTTTATGATATGGATTTTGGAACATTATCTTTAAATAATATTTCTAACAGCGGAACTATTGTGGGAAATGCAACAGGAGTAGTACAAGTACCATATGTTTTTTTACTTTCAAATGTAGGAAATGGAATAAGTTTATATAGTTTAGAGTCATTTAATAGTACAGTAAATGACATTACAAACACAGGTCTTATAATCGGAAGTGAAAATGGAGTATATCTGCATAATGTTACAATGAAAGAGAATTTTAACAACTATGGTGTAGTTGGAGGAAAAAATGCTGTTGTTATTGAAGATAAAGATGGAACTGAAATTACAGGTAAAGATATAAACTATGGATTGTATTTAACTTTTGATGAAACAGATAAAAATATTGTAACAGAAGTTAAAACAGGAACAGCAAATAGCACAAAAGCAGGAGATTATACTATAATCAACGCTTTTGAAACTGATATTAATGATACTGCAGATATTGAAAAAGGAACTATTAATTCTTCAGATTTAAATAGTTCAGATAATTCAAAACTAATATTAAACGGAGTATATAACACTCTTACTGTTAATGAAGATTTAAAATTATCAGACAGTATAATTAATGGTTATAAAACTGCCGTTCATATAACAGACGGAGTTTTTCATGGAAATAATATTACAGTTAACGGAGGAGGATTAGACAGAGAAACTTCTGTAATAAAAGGAGATGAAGGAGAAAATACTCTTATTCTTGAAGAAAATTCTCAAATAAACGGTAATATTGACATGGGAACAGGAGAGGACAAAATTTTCTTTGAAAAAGGAAATATGAACCTTTATCATTCAATATCAGGAGCAGAGGAAATAACATTTAATAACAACACTACTCTTTTTGAAGAAACAAAAATAGAAGGAGCAAAAAATATTTATATTGGAGATAATGCAGAACTTGCTTTAAGAGTTAATGCTTTAGAAAAAGAAACAGGAACTGATAAAATAACAGGACATGCTTTATATGGAAATGACGGCACTATTATTTCATCTTCAAAAGACGGTACTTTAAAAATTAATTTTATTGGAGGACAAAACGAAAATATCATTTCTTTCGGAGATAATATTCTTAAAGATATTGTTGTTGATTTTACAAACCCATTATATATGACAGAGGAAACAAGCAGCAAAGATGAAACATCAGAAATAAAAGTACAGATAGCAGAAAATTTGGATAATGTAATAGGAAATCATAAAACACCTTCAGATTTAGATATCAGCCGTTATGAAAAACTTAATAAAATATATAAGAGCATGCATTCAGTTAATGCGCTTGGAACAAACTTTACAGGTTTAACTGATGAAAAAATAGGAGAATTTTTAGCTTACTTAAATGATATCTATGCAGTAAATCCTTATGCTTATTCAAGCGAGCTTTCAAGAAAATCTATGAGCATGTTTAAAGATTCTGCTCTTTCTAAAGACTTAATGCCTGATGTTAAAAAATGGGCTGTTTATGGTGGTCTTACTCATGTTGACGGAGGAACAAAAGATACATTCTATGGAAAAGGATATTATACTTATGACATAGGTTCTCGTGATGTTGAGGCTGATTCAAAAATAACAGGTGCTTTTGCTCAATTTGAATATGGAAAATCTGAGACTGTTAAAACAGGATTTATCTTTGGAGGAAACAATTCTGAAACAGAGATAGGAGCATCTAAAGTTGAAGGAGATTCTTTTTATTTTGGTGCTTTTGCTAAAAAATATATAAATGATTTCAGATTTACAGTTGGAGCTGGATTTGAGCATGGAGATTATAAGGGAGACAGAACAGCTTTAGGATATGGAATAACTGACACAAGAAGTTATTCTGAAAATTATCACGACAGAGGATTTAATATTTATGGAGATGTTAGATATTCTAAAGATTTAGGAAACAGTTTCTATTTTGAACCTAGCTTAAATATTGAATACAGCTATGTTGACCAAGACGGAGTAAGCGAAAAAGGAAAAGATTTATCAATAGAAACTGACAGCAGATATTTTGATTATGCGGCAGCAGAACTTAATCTTGATGTTAAAAAAGTTATCTCTATGGAAACAGCAAAACATATTTTCACAGCAGGTGCATCTTATGAAAGATTCTTAACAGGTTATGATGAAGAATATATCACAGGAAGAATGAAAGACAACGGAACTGATTTTGACATTCTTGTGTCTGAAAAAGAGAAAGATAATTTTGCATTAAATATTAAATATGAATTTGAAAAAGAAAATGGATTTATCTTTGATGTAAAAGGACAATACAGATTTGAGCACGGCAATAATGAAAAAGAATGGATTGTTGGAACTGGAATAGGTTATAAATTTTAGTGATGTTTTATGAATACAAAAGAATTTATAGAGTTTTATACTATTAAAAACCAATGTGAAAATATGGCAGAGGGAAGAGAGAAAATAGAGAAATTTCTATTTTCTCTGTCCTCAGCTTTAAAGCAGGACAGGAAAGTAATATTCAGAAAATTCGGCAGTTTTGAAGTGAGGCAGACAAAAAGAACATGGATAAACAACCCGAAAAACCCAGAAGAGGTATTACAGATAAAAGATAAAAAGTCACATGTAAAATTTAAATCAAGCAGGTTATTAGATGATATGCTGTGTGATAACATAAAAAAATAAAATCTCAAAAAAAAAAGCTGCTGCAAATTGATGATTTAATATCGTTGATTTGCTCAGCTTCTTTTTATTATTTTTTATTTTTTATTATTCTTAAAAGTCCAAAGAGAAAAACAATTCCAAGTCCTAAAATAATAATATATCTTATTAAAATTAAATCAACTATTTTTGTATAAATCACACATGAAATTGTGATAACTCCTATTCTGTAAAAATACTGTATAGGTGCAAACAGCTTATAATTTAATTTTTTTCTTGTAATAATCTCATGGAAAATAAACAGGAAAAAATATGATGCAAGTGTTGTAAGAGCTGCCCCGAAACTTCCGTATTTTGGTATAAAAATATAATTAAGCACAAGATTTATCACTGCTGAAAGAGATGTTCCCAAAGCAATATAATTTGTTTTCTTTACATAAAATTCATAATTCACAGGGAAACTGTATAAAAATATGAAATAACACCCAAATATTATCCATGGAAGAAAATATTTTCCTATCCAGTAATCAGGTGAGCCCATAAATCTTACAATTTCCGGAGAGATAAAAATAAATCCCATAGTAACAAGAGTGAAGAAATCAAGATAGTTTTTACTGTAATTTTTTATTTCCAGATGATTTTCTTCTTTCAGATTTTTAAAATACCATGGAACCCATGCACTTCCAAAAGCTCCTGCTGCTGTACTTAAAATTGTTCCTATTGTATATGTAAAACCGTAAATTCCTGTTTCTTCAAGCCCGATAAATTTTTCTATCATCATTCTGTCAGAACTTGTAAGAACAATGTGTGACAGATTGTGAAGAATAAGAGGAAGCCCAAGAGTAAGACAGAAAACAAAATGCTCTTTTTTAAAAGTAGGTTTCTTTTTCATAATAATTTCAAGATAGAAATATCCTCCCAAAATCACAGAGGGAACAACTGCTCCAAGGATTTTTCCTGTATATTTTTCAATGCTTGATACAGAAGTAATGAAGAAAAGAGAAAGCCCCACATTAAGAACAGTATAAAACATTGAGATAAAAAGCTGTTTTTCTGCCATACCGTCAAATCTCAAAATTGTATTTTTAAAAGTTACTCCCAATGTAAAGAAGGAATGCAGGAGCATAAGGAATATAAGGTTTGCTGAAAGCCCTGAAAACTTTGCCAGAGGTTTTGAAAGAGTCATAATGATTACGGCAAAAAAAGCAAAGCTTAAAAAAGAAAGAACAACAATATTTGAGTTGTATTCTCTGTATTCCTCTTCGTCATATGTAACTTTTGCATTTTGTATTGTACTGAATGTCTGCAGGCATAAAAAAATTACCACAATATTCTGCCATGCAGTGTAAAGAGATGTTACTCCAAAATCTCTTGTGGTAAGTATCCTCGTGTAAAGAGGAAGAGTAAGAAAATTTATTCCCTGAAGAATAAAAGTTCCAAGTGTATAATAAGCTCCGTTTTTAATAAGGGAGTTTGAAAAAATTTTTTTCAGCATATTATTTAAAATCCTCCAGCTTTACATCTCCAAATCTCTCAAAAATTTTGTCGTTTATTTTTGAGCCGTAGAAATCAATCTGCACATTTTCCCCAAGATTCATAACACTTGTTGAAAATACTGTAACAGCCCTTTTAAAATCTGCCTCAAGAAGAGAGAAAAGCTCAAAAGGGAAAGGTTTGTCAAGTATCACAGCTTTTGGAAAAACAGTTTTATAATCTGTTTTTTCTCTTGGATGAGTTTTTATAACTGTACTGCTTTCATCATAGTTTTTCATTATATTTTTATATATCTCTGTTTTTTCCTCTTCAGAAATAATATTATCTTCTGAAAAAGGCTGAGTCAGAAGAATATTTTCTTTTTGTGAAAGCTCTTCCAGAAGTGATTTATTCAAACCGAAAACGTAAAGAATTTCAGCTTTCTTTTCTTCTGATAATCTGTCCCACATCTTTTTTAAAGAAACAGTTTCAATCTTATTTTTTAATATTTCAGGAACTTCTGCCTCTTTTGTAAGATAAACTTTTGTTACGTTTCTGCTGAAACCATAAGGATAATAAAGATACGTAGCATATTTAAAAGCTTTTAAAAGAGAACTTTCTCTTTTTATCTGTTTATCAACATCAGCCATAGCATAATAATTTATTATTCCGTCCTCAATAACATGAAATTCATGGTTTTTTATAAAATATCCTGCTCCTGTTAAATGATCTCCTCCATAAACTGTAAGTCCTTGAAGATTATTTTCTTTCGCAAGATTTTTTATATATGAATACATTTTCATTCTTTTTTTCATGCTGTCAAATTTTGATGAGGCATTTTCTTTTTCAAGTGTAACAGAATTGTTTTTAAAAATCTCTTTATTTATATTTATTGAATTTCCAAAAACAAAAAATGTTTCAGAAATTTTATTATCGTTAATAAGCATAAAAATAAGAAGAGAATATAAGCTGTCTGTAATACAGATATTTTTAAATTTCAGGCTGTTTCTGTTCATTTGTAATTTCTCCTTTTACTGCTTTTCTGATTTTATTTGTAAGTCCCACAGAGAAATAAAGCATTGTTTCTTCAAAATTATGATTTTTAAATCCTTCAAGATTTTTAAAGAACCATTTATATTTTTCATGCGCCTCTTTCAGATTTTCTCCTTTATGGAAAGCTCTGTAAAGAATAACTTTATAATAGCTTATTATAAGTTTTGAAAGAACTGTTTTTCCTTTTTCTGATTCACAATTTTTATAATCTTCATAAAGAGAATAACATATTTTTTCAAGTGAGGTATTGCTTTTATCTGTAACTCTGCTCATAATACTTCCTGAACGCTGTCTGTAAAAATAGAAAGGGCAGTCAAAGTATTCTATTTTTTCAGCCTTCAGCAAAACTTTCGGAGTAAATTCGCTGTCTTCATGTAAAATTCCTTCAGTAAAAAAAAGATTATTTTTTAAAAGAAAATCTTTTTTATAAAAACTTGCCACAACCTCTTCTCTGAAACATTTAGGTTTTTCAAATGTTTTGCAGAAAAAATCAATCCCATTTACCATGCCGCAGTTTTTAATATGTTCTGAACGGAAAAGAGGAGCACCTGTTTTTCCATCTTTATAATACATAAGATTTCCCACAATAACATCCAAATCTTTTTCAGCACCCTTTTCCAAAAGAGTTTCAAAATTTTTAATATCTATAAAATCATCACTGTCTATGAAAGCAACATATTTCTGTCTTGCTATATTTATTCCGAAATTTCTTACAGAGGAAAGTCCTCCGTTTTCTTTCTGGATAAGAATAGTTTTTTCAAGATGCTGTTTGGCATATTTTCTTGCAATCTCATAGCTGCTGTCTGTTGAACCGTCATCAATAAGAATTACTTCCATTTCAGGTATATTCAGTTTGTAAATTGATTCAAGACATTCAGCAAGATATGTCTCAACATTATATATAGGAACGATAATACTTATCATTTATTACACCACCTGTTTTTGTAAATATCAATTACAATTTTTTCATCAAATTTTGCAGTAACATGTTTTCTTCCTGCTTTTCCAAGATTTTTTCTCTCTTCTTCTGAAAGCAGAATAAATTTTCTCATTTTTTCAGCAAGGTCAGCAGAATTTTTAGGCTCAGCCAGAAAACCTGTAATTTCGTCAATAACTATCTCTTTACATCCCGGAACATTTGCAGCAATAAGAGGTTTTTCCATTGCAGCTCCCTCAAGAAGAGTTCTGGAAATTCCTTCACGATATGAAGGAAGAACAATGCAGTCAGCATTTTTTACTATCTGTGTTACATCGTTTACAGTTCCAAGATAATTTATAATTCCTTTATCAACAAAAGAGTTCATTTGTGTTTCATCTATTCCTGAAACGCTGTTTCCTCCCAAAGCTCCCAGAAACTGAAATTCTGCATTGGGATATTCAGCTTTTATTATCTCTGCTGCCTCAACATATTCTTTTACGCCTTTATCAAAAAAAGCTCTGGCAGTCATAAGAAATATAATTTTTTTATTATCAAGGTTTTCTGTTTTTTCCATAGGGATAAATTTTTCTGTGTTTATTCCTTCTCCCGGAAGAACAAATATTCTTTCAGCCTTAATTATTTTTTCAGAAGAAAGAAGTTTTTTATCATCTTCGTTCAGTACACACACTTCTTCAGCAAAAGGAAGAGAGATTTTATATAATAATTTTGCAATTTTTGAAACCATAGAGTTTGTAACAAAAGCATAGCCAAGCCCTGTAAGAACTGCAACAGATTTTATTTTTGCAAAATGTGCTGCAAGAGTTCCGTATACATTTGCTTTTATTGTGTAGTGAAAAATAATATCAGGTTTTTCTGTTTTATATATTTTATAAAGTTCTCTGAAAAGTTTTAAGTCCTCAAGAGGGTTCATTCCTCTTTTATTCAGAGAGATATTTATAACTTTCACTCCAAGCTCTTTTTCCATATCAATTCTTGTTTCATACGGAGCAATAACTGTTACATCATGCCCTTCATCAACAAGTGCCTTTATAACTCCACCCCTGAAAATATATATATCCCAAAGAACATTTGCTGTAAAAAATATCTTCATAAATCTCCTTTATTTGTGTATTTGTTATGATATAAAGTTTAAGAAAAATTCTCGATATTAAAAATATCTGCGTAATCTATGCAGCGAAACAGAATACAGAAAATTTGACTGTTTGAGTGAAACGAGTTTCAAATTTTCTTTCTGTAAGCAATATAGATAGTTGATATTTTTTTCTAGAGAATTTTTCTTAAACTATTAATATAATATCAGAAGTTCCTTTCCATCTGCTTCTTTATTAAATTTTCTTGCTCTTCCCAAATCCTGCATTTTCTCTTCATATGATTTATGATTTGAGATAATGTTTTCATAACGATACATTATTCTGTTTCCGTTAAAATTAAAATGATTATATATTCTTGCTCCTCCTACAAGAACAGCAGCAGCAAAAATAACAGCCTTCATCTTCATGTCATTTATTGCTGAAATCATATATCCCCACACAAACCAGTTACAGAAAATAAATAGTATTCCTATTCTTGTTGAGGCAATAAAAAATTCTGATGTAAAAAGATAAATCATATAGAAAATATAGAAACTGTTTTCCATGATAACTGCATATTCAGAAATATCTTTGCTGTTATCAAATTTATCTTTTTCTTTGTGAAGAAACATAAACACAAAAATAAATGTAACAAGTTTTTCAAAATAAAGCATTCCAATTGGAAGAGTATAGTCTTTTGGAATTATTGAAAGATAGCTTGTAATTTTTCCGCCTATTGCAGCAGGAAGAACAGATGCTGCATACTGGAGAATATGAATAATGATTTTCATATCAGCAAGATAATAAATATTTCCAAGTATAATTAAAGGCAGAATAAGCTTTCTGCTGTAATTTCTGTTTAAGATAAAATACATTGGAAAATAAAGTATTGAACTTATATGGAAAGTAAGCCCCACAGCATTTAACACTAAAAACGGCAGAAACTGTCTTGATTTTATAAACTGAATAGAAATAATGAAAAGCAGAACCGCTTTCATATTTCTAAGCAGATCAACTTCAAGAGAAAGTCCTTGAACTGCCAAAAATAAAAACAGTGTAAACAATGGATATTTTGCATATTTTTTCAGTATAAAAGCTATAACTCCAATATCAAATACTGTGTTCAAAAATATAAAATGCTCATATGAAAGCCCTATTTTATAGAAAAATCCTGTCCAAAGCTCGTATCCTATTTCATAATTAAATCCATTAGGCAGATTGTTATATGAAGGATAGTATGCCCACCAGTCCCAGCCTACAAAGGCTCTTAACCCAAGAAATCCCATAAGAAGAATAACTGCAAAAGTAAAAAGAATATGTTTTTTTCTTTCATTTTTTCCAAAAATATCAATTATCCCTCCCAAAAGCAAAAACCCAAAAACTTCAATATATGGAATATATGAAATCATTATTTGTCCTCCCAAGTTACCATATTTTTATACAGCTCAATATATTTCTGAGCTGTTATTTTTATATCATACATACTGCTTTTTGCAATACATGATTTTTTAATTTTTTCATACATATTATTTCTTTCAAGTGAAAAAATAATTTTTGCCAGTCCCTTAAAATCTCCCACAGGAAAAAGAATTCCTCCATCTTTTACAATATCTGCAAGTCCGGGAACATCAGTTGCAACAGTAGGCACTCCTGCACTCATAGATTCAAGAGCTGTGATGCCAAACCCTTCAAAAATTGAAGACTGAACAGATATATAAGATGTTTTCAGTAAATCAGGAATATCTTTTCTTACCCCGAGAAAAAATACTCTTGATGAAAGATTTTTTTCTTTTGCAAGAGTTTCAAGCTCCTCTCTTCTTTCTCCGTCTCCCACAAGAACAAGTTTATAAATCTTAGGAAGAAATTCCAGAGATTTTATAACTGTGTCCTGATCTTTTGCTTTGTGAAATCTTGAAATCATGATAATGATTTTATCATCTTCATGAAGCCCGTATTCAGAAAGGTCTAATCTCTTTCCTTGTGAAAATCTGCTTAAATCAACACCGTTTTCAATTACAGCAAATCTTTTTCTGTTTCCTCCTATCCACTTTATAAGAGCCTCTTCTGTGGCAGGAGAGATAGAGATAATTTTTTTGTATGGTTTATATATAAATCTGTCTATTAATTTAAAAATAAATTTCTCTCTTCTGTTGTTTGATGTGCTGTGTTCAGTTGTTACATATACTCTCTTTTTAGAAAAATCTATACGAGAGGCAAGGCTTGTCCAGTATTGAGCATGAGTAAGATGAGAGTGGACAACATCAAATCTGCCTTTTTTAGCATATTTTTTTATTTGAAACATATTTTTCCATGTTGAAATTGAATTGTATTTTGAAATATGCACAGGGATATTTTTTTCAATAAAATTATCCATAAAAACAGCATTAATATCTGACATAACAAGAAGTTCAACATGGTGTCCTTCAGATATCTGTGCCGGTATAAGTTCTGTTAAAAGTTTTTCTGCACCTCCCAGTTCAAGAGATGTAATAGTATGAAGTATTCTCAAAATAATCCTCCCCTGAAAATTTATTCTGAATATATTTTAGTTTGAATATATCTGATAAAAAATTTTATTTTTGCAGATAAAGGTATTTGGTATGAAATCATGTCCCTATAATATAGACCAAAACCTTTGGGATTTTTTCTTAAATCTCTTTTAAAATTTTTTGTATAGCCGTCATCTAAATATTCAAAAAAGTATATTCCATAATCAATATACCTCAAATTATATGATTTTCCTATTCTGTTCCATATATACCCTTCAGGAACAAATTTTTCACCGGCTATTTCAGGGAAAGGAAATTTTTTTAATACCTCTGTTTTGAAAATCTCTCCCTTATCCCCGTAAAGATGATGTTTGTATACTATATCTATTGGGTTTGAATCAATATATTTTTCACTGAAATTAAGTTCACAGTCTTTATCATTAATATTTATTTTTCTGAAAACCATCCCTCCAAAATCTTCAGGAAGAGAGACTGCATGCTTTTTTATCATTTCCACAGCATCAGCTGAAAGATAATCATCACTGTCCACAATAAAAAAATATTCTCCAAGGGCCTCTCTCACACCATGATTGACAGCTCTTTGCTTTCCTCCGTTTTTCTGATAAATATATCTGATGTTGACAATATTTTCTTTTTTAAATTCTGCAATAAGTTTTTCTGTGCTGTCAAGAGAGCCGTCATCTACAATAAGCCATTCAAAATCCATGTCGCTCTGTGATTTAAGGCTTTCATAAAGTTTAGGCAGTGTATCTTTTCTGTTATATGTAGGAGTAAAAATCGTAATCATATTTTATCTTCCTTTTCCAAAAACAACAGTTTTAAGAGTCATAAACATAATTGCAATATCAAGACTTATACTGTGGTGTTTTATATAATATAAATCATATTCAAGTTTTCTTTTTGCATCTTCAACACTTGCTCCGTAAGGATACATAACCTGTGCCCAGCCTGTAAGCCCGGGTTTTACAAGATGTCTTAAATTATAATATGGAATAAGTTTTTCAAGGTCTTTGATAAATACCATTCTCTCAGGTCTTGGACCAATAAAACTCATTTCTCCTTTAATAACATTCCAAAGCTGAGGAAGTTCGTCTATTCTTGTTTTTCTCATAAAGTTTCCAAATTTTGTAACTCTCGGGTCATTTTTCATTGCCCATTTTGCTCCGTCTTTTTCAGCATCGTTTCTCATACTTCTGAATTTATGGACATTAAATTCAACATTGTGTTCCCCTACTCTTGCCTGACTGTAAATAACAGGACCGGGACTTTCAAGTCTTACAATTATTGCTGAAATAAGCATAATAGGAGCTGTCATAATTCCTATAACAACTGCCATGGCTATATCAAAAATTCTTTTTATTCTGTTTTGGATAGGACTGTGAAGAATTTTAAAACCATATCCATATAAAAGCCATTCATTGTTTATAAGTTCTACGTCGATTTTATATGTTTGTTCCTGCATATAGTCAAAATAACTTTTTACTTCTACACCATTCATTCTGATTTTTAAAATTCTGTCTATCTCCTCTTCTGAAAGGTGAAGTTTTGCAAGAATCATATAAGATATTCTGTTTTCTTTAACAAACTGCTCTATGTTTTCAAGGTCATCTATATTTACAAACTCATATTCTTTCTTTCTTACAAGAGAAGAGAGAACTCTTCTTTTCATCTCTCCTGAACCATAAACAGTTGTTTTAATTCTTTTAAATGTCATTTTTATAAAATAAATGCTTATAATAAACTGTGCAGCAGAAAACATGAAACAGAAAGGAATAATCCAGAAATCCCATGTAAGAATAAACCACAGTGCAAAGAAAACAGCATTAATAGCAAAAGTAACTATAAGTTTATTCATTTTGTAAAATGGAATATCAAACTTCATATTTTCTGAAAGATAAAGCCCGAGACAGATAAATACGAAAACTCCTAAAGAGTATATTATCATTCCGCTGCTGATAGGAAGAATATAGCTGCATAAAAAATAAAATATTCCAAGGAAAAGTATGTATAAAATTTTAAGACCGCTGTTTTTATTATTCATCTATATCCTCACCTTATATATTTTTTGGAGAAATATCTGTTCTTTCTCCAAAAATAATATTATTTTCTTCAATTTTGTTTTTGTTAAAATAAATTCTTGCTCTGAAAAACTCTTCTCTTGTTTTCTCATCTACTTCTGAATATACAGCACTTGAATATGTTGTATTACTGAATCCGTAAACAATAAGAATATTCTGTTTTTTAGGCAGAGTCTGAATGTGGTTTACTGTATATCCTTTTGTTAAATCATCATCTACTTTCAGTTCTTCATAATTTTTTACTTCAATTTTATCTCCGCTGACTTTTCCAAGTGAATTAACTTTTATTATAGTTTTTCCATTGTCCCATAACCAGCTGTCGTTATTTTTTCTCATTATCATTTTTCCCATATTTGTGCCGTCAAACACATATCTTATCTTTCCGAAATTATCAAAAATAAAAGGAAGAGATTCATCTTCTGTAACAAAAGAGGCTGTGTTCATTCCCGGCTCAAGAGTTCCCGGGAAAAGTTCTTCATAATCTTTTTCTATAACTACAACAGGAAGTCTGTCATCAAGGTTTTCTGTCTGAATAGAAATGGTATTTTCTGCAAGAACAGAACTTCTGTCTTTTGAAAGAATCTTAATTGTAACTTTGTTGTTTGTATTTGGATAAAGAGCCACAACAGGTATTCCTTTTTCAGATTTTTTATCAATAATGTAGCTGTAATCTTTTCCGCCGTCTATTCCTTTGATTGTAACTTTTACAGGATTATCAGAAAATTCTGTTTTAAAGTTTACAAGTGCTCCAAGAGGAGTTCTTCCATAAGGATTAAGTTTTATAAAAGGCTCATTAAGAGTATACTCTTTTTCAGCAAACTCTTTTTCTATTGCCATATCATTTTTTCTGTCTGAAAGATAAAGCTCTCCGTAATTGCATATTTTAGTATAATCAAAATCAGCAAGGTTAAGTCTGAAAAAATCTTTTATGCTCTCGTCAGCATTTCCAAGAGTTGTAATATCTCTGCTCACAGCATAAATCTGTTCCATTTTTTCATAATCAAGTTCCTGACTGAAATATTTTTCATCCATTCCTTTTACATCTATTTCAGAACCATCTGTTTTTTCTTTTGAGAATTTTTTCTCAAGAATATCTATAAGCATAGGATTTTTTTCTGCCAGAGAGTTAAAAAGATTGATATCTTCATAATCAAGTTTTCTGATTATATTTTTTAATTCTTCGTTTACAGTAAGTTTTACAAGCTTATCTTTTTGAAGTATGTTGTTAGGCAGCTCTTTAAATTTATTAATATCATAATCTTCTTTAACATATCCGAATTTTTCTGTAAGATAAGCAGAAAAATCAGAAGAGATTGTTTCAAGGTCATTAAAAGCATTAAGAATTTTATATGTATTTTGAGCTTTTTCATAAGCAGGGTTTTCTGTAAAAAGATTTTTAAAATATTCTTTTTTGTTTGGGGTGTTTATGGCAGACACAAGAGCCTGTTCTTTTAAAATATCATTTGTAACTTCAAGTTTTTCAAAAGAAAGGTTATCTGCAATATCACGGAAATCTCTGTCGCTTATTTTTCTGTATATCTCATTTTTAATCTTTCTGTAACTGTTTTTTTTGTAGACTGTATTTAATATACCAATGGAAGAAAAATTTTCTGCCATTTTATTTTTGTTTATAGCTGCAGCTCCGCCTGAAATAATAACTGCAAAAGATACAGCAAGAATAATTTTTTCTTTTTTGTTAAGCATGACAACTCCTTATGTAAAAATATCAAAGCATTTTATATTATACAATTTTTTCTGCATAAAATATATATATAAATAAAAAAAATTATAAAAAAATGAATCACTGATATAAATATGAAGTATAACAAAATTATGTGGCAGAATTATGTTTAAAATAAAAAAATTTTAAAAATATAAAAAAACACAGCTGCTGATATAAAACCAGCAGCTGTATTTTTTATACTTTAAGGAATAAATCTTTTGGTGTTTGAGGGTAGTAATCGGCTTTTATTTTTCTGCCTTTACAGCCCCAGCCTGCAGGAGCAAAATCAACCTCAGCTCCTTTGGCACATTTCATATTGTATTCACTGTCTCCTATATATAGGATATCTTTTTTGTCAGCACCGGACAATTCTATGTATTTATAAAGAGGTGCTGGAAAAGGTTTATGCTCTGTTGTATCATCTGCGCAGATAGTAGTTGTAAAGTAAATTCTTTGAAGTATTATTTTTATAAGATAATTATAACATAAATTATTATCTTATTTCTGCCTTTTTATAGCAGAATACTGCCAATCTTATGTGCGGAATCGAAGATATGCTGCCGATGATGCATGAAATGCAGCATTTTAACCAAATAGCAAAGCGGATTGCGAATATCCGCCTGACTATCATTTTATATCAGCCACGCAGCTTTGTGC
>UQOH01000045.1 GCA_900542625.1 uncultured Fusobacterium sp. | reverse complement strand
GTTCATCCTGAGCCAGGATCAAACTCTTCATTAAAATATGTTTGATTGACTAGGTTAATTTAATTTACACTTACTTTTGTTACACCAAATTAGGTATGCTTTTTGTCTTTATTATTCTCTATTCTGTTGTTAATGTCCTTTATTTGTTTTGTCTACTTTATTTATCTGTCCCGTAGACAAGATTTATAATACCATAATAATTAAATTTCGTCAACAGTTTTTTTTATTTTTTTTAATTTTTATTTTTCACAATCTCTTTTTAGTATTGAAAATATTAAATTAGTTAAAATTTTTCATATAAATTTTTATATAAATTTATTTTTTATTTTCACTGCTTTTAAATATAAAAAAACTTTTTCACTATATATTGTGTAGATTTTTTTCTTCATCACAAAATTCACTAAAAATCATTACAGATATCACATATATAAGATGAAGTAATTCGATAAATAATTTTACACAAAAATAAAAAAATCTGATAACATTCTGTTTCAAGAATATTATCAGATTTTAAATTTTTACTTTTTCATTATTTCATCTATTGATCTTTCAATATATTTTTTTATTGTATTTAAATACAACATTTTAGATTTTTCTTTCATTGTAAGCAAGAAGTTTTCTGATACTTTTGCTTCTTCTGAACAGATTTTTAAAGCCATTTCTTCAACTCTAAGCTTATAATAATCATCAAGTTTTTCAAACTCTATCAAAACATCTCTCGGAATCTCTATCTCATCTTTCAATTCTTTGATAGCATTTGTTAAAGTTTTAGTTTTTATACCTTTTCTTGCCTGTTTGATTTTCTTTTTGCTTATAATCGTTTTCTCTTTTACTTCGTTTCCACCAAATAAAGTTAAATTTTGTTTTGGAGTATCTGACTTGTATAAATTTTTTAAAACTCCGTTAATATACTGTACCAATGTCGTTTTAATATTCTTATTAAGATTTTTGTAAATAATCCTTAATACTTCACAAGCTAATTCTTCTCCATCTTCGCTGAATATCTTTCTTATTTTAGTATCTGTTCTTTTATCCCATGATCTTGAAATATAAATATTTCTTTTAGCCTTGTGGATTAATGCAACAACGCTTTCAGGAAGATCCTCATAAGTTTCTACAATTTTGGTTCTGCTTAAAGATTTTTGTACTACAACATTAACATTTGAACTTTCAGAAGAATTTTTCTCTTCTACAATTTCTGCATCAGATATATTTTCATAATCTATATCATCTGCAATATCTATTATGTCATCCTCAGAAACCTTTTTATGTTGTGCTGCTTTTCTTTTGGGTACAGCTTTCTCTCTGTTTTCCAAATATTTGCTTTTATTCTCTAAATAACTTGAAACATGACACTCTCCGTCTTTTTCAGGATTAAAGCTGTAGTTGATGTAATAAGTATTTTCTTTCTTATCCTCGTCATAAGAAAATGTTTTTATATATCCCATTTC
Organism: uncultured Fusobacterium sp.; assembly: GCA_900542625.1. Lineage (GTDB taxonomy): Bacteria > Fusobacteriota > Fusobacteriia > Fusobacteriales > Fusobacteriaceae > Fusobacterium_B. The sequence goes on along the minus strand of UQOH01000045.1, from coordinate 14,687 downwards.
CTGAAGAACTTCATAAGCTTTTAACACTCTTTTCAATACCTGTTTTGCACGGCTTAATATATAAGTTTTCATCTCTCCATTTTTATTTGGTCTCTCAGTTTCCTGCTCCATTTTTAAGGGAATTATTGCTGCCAGCGTACGAAGATTTATTCTTCCCTCAACTGTTTCATATCTTATTTTGCTTATGTATTTATATATTCTTCCTGCTATGGGATCTTTTGTTAATATATCCATAAGAGCTTTTGAATTATATTTTATATATCTTTTATCTTTTATTTTGTTCCGTATATTTTTATTTAAAATAACTCTGTAATATACTTTTTTTCCTTTTTTTAATTTTTGATAAGTTAAAAGTTTAAATTCTTCATCTTCAAATTTATATTTTCCAAACTTTGTATGGTTTGATACGATAAATTGATATTCTGTACTTTTTAAATTTTTCAAAGCTTGTTCTACTTTTGTGTAATATGCTCTGTTCATTTTATTTCCAAGAAAATTAACTATAAAATCTGAAATTTCAAATTCTATGTACTCATCTTCTTCATCTACATCAGCTTCTTTTTTTGCCTCATACATAGAAATTAAGTAGTTATATATTTTCTCTTCAAAAATAGAAGGCTGATAAACTTTATCGTTACTGTCTTTAGCAACAAGTGTACAGTACATTGTTACTCCCAGATCTTCAAAAGAATATTGAAAATTGATTCTTTTATTCTGTTTCTGTGGAGTAAAAAATGGAAATACTATCATTTCTATGGGAATATTTATTATACTTCCCTGCAGATTAAGAAAGTTTCCTGTTCCTTGTATTACAACCTCTTTAACTTCTATATCTGGAAGACTGCTTAATTTCATATCCATTTTTTGGATATCTTCACTCAGAGAACCAGATGAAATTATATTAAAACTTTCCAGTATGCTGTTTTTTTCTTTGTTTTCTTCAGCCATGACAATCTCCCTTAAAAATTTCATTAATATGTATATGCCCAATAATAAGCTTGGATATATATTATAATGTGAAATATAAATTATTACAAGTTTTTTTTACTTTATCTTTTTTATTCTTTATATTTTCTTATTTTTTCACAATTTTATAAATAAAAATATCTAAATATAATCTTATTTGAAAATATGTATACACTCAATAATAATATTGATATTTTTATATCTTTCTTATTTTTTCTTTTAATTTCAATCTAAATTTTCTGTCTTGTATTTTTGTCTTTTGATTTTTCATCTTTACAAAACCTTTATTTTAAAGAAAAATATAAAATCTTTTTTATGCTTATGCACATTAATATTTATTCTGATGACAAATTTCTTTAAAATCAAAGGGAAAAAATTTAATCAAAAAATTTTTATGTTAAATTTCAATGAAAAATTCATATCCAGATTTATGTATACTGTCAATAATAAATAAGCATCTGTATAAAACTTTTAATTTCAATATATATTTGTTTCTTATTTATTTTTTTTCTATGAAAAACAAATGTTCTTAACATGTATATAGACATTAATATTTTGTATGGTCATTTTTCTTTATATTTTTCAATAGGTTCTAATATTTTATAAATTTTAGAACTTTTAAATTCAATGATTTTTTTATGTATAGCCTCAATAATAAAAAAAAATTTTTAACTCTTATTTTACAATGCTTTTTTTCTAAAAAGCTCATTACTTGGTCTATACATATAACATATTACTCTATTACAAAAAAACAACTAAAAACATTTTTGGTTTGTTTTTTTATTTTTTTTTAGAATATAATAATATATGCTTGACAAAATCCTAATAATCTTCTAAAATATTTATCTGTAATGTAGAATATTTTAGGAGGTGAATAATAAAATGGCAAAAGCAATAGGAACATACCAACCAAATACTAAAAAATATAAAAAAGACCACGGTTTTAGAGCTAGAATGAAAACTAAAGGTGGAAGACAAGTATTAAAAAGAAGAAGAGCAAGAGGAAGAAAAAAATTATCAGCATAAAACCCGGTGTTATAACTCACCGGGTTTTTTGAAAAATAAGCATGAAAAATAAGAGGAAGTGTAATGGAAAAACTAGTCAAAAATAACGAATTTCAAAAAGTATATAATTTTGGAAAAAAATCTTATGGTTACTATGCTCTTATTTTTTTTATGAAAAATAATTTAGAATATAACAGATGTGGATTTGTAGCAAGCAAAAAAATAGGAAATGCCGTTTGTAGAAATAGAATAAAAAGATTATTCAGAGAGTGTTACAGATGTAATGAAGAAAATCTTAAAACAGGATATGATCTTATTTTTGTAGGTAAGAAAAATGCAGGAGAAAAATTTAAAGAATTAAAATATCAGGAGATGGAAAATGATATTAAAAAGATTCTTAAAAAAGCTGGTCTTATTGCCGGTTAGCTGTATTGAATTTATTTTGAAAAAAATTGTTTTACTTTTTATAAAATTTTATCAGGTTTGTATATCCCCTTTTTTAGGGAAGAATTGCAGATTTTATCCAACATGCTCAGCTTATACCTATGAAGCAATTGAGATTCATGGTATAATAAAGGGAGTCTATTTAGGAGTGAAGAGAATTATAAAATGTCATCCTTTTAATGAGGGAGGATATGATCCGGTTCCGCCTAAAAAAATAAAAAATAACCAAGAGGAGAGAAAAAGAGTATGAGTTTTTTATACAGTATATTTGAGAAAATATTAGTGGCTATTTATGGAATGACAGGAAGTTTTGGATTATCAATTATTATACTTACTATTTTAATTAAAATAGTTTTACTTCCATTAACTTTAAAACAAGACAGATCTATGAAGGAAATGAAAAATCTTCAGCCTAAAATAGATGCCTTAAAAGATAAATATGGAAATGACAAACAGTTATTAAATCAGAAAACAATGGAATTATATAAAGAGCACAATGTAAACCCTGCTGGAGGATGTTTACCGCTTATTGTTCAGCTTCCTATTTTATGGGCTTTATTTGGAGTATTAAGAAAAGAAGGAGTTGTTCCTGATGAGGCATTTTTATGGTTCTCATTAGTTACTCCTGATCCATTTTTTGTATTGCCTATACTAAACGGAGCTGTTTCATTTGTACAGCAGAAATTAATGGGTACAAGCAACAATCCGCAGATGAAAAACATGATGTATATGTTCCCTATTATGATGATATTTATTTCTTATAAAATGCCTGGAGGATTACAATTATATTGGCTGACTTCAAGTTTGGCTGGAGTAATCCAACAATATTTTGTAATGAACAGAGGAGAGTAGATTTTAATGACAACAGATATCATAGAAGTAAAAGCTATGTCTGGTGATGAAGCTAAAAAAAGAGCTATGAGAGTTTTAGGTGTAGAAGAAGACCAGATTTTAAAAGTAATTGAAAAAGTAAAAGGTAAGTCTTTCTTCGGATTTTTTGCAAAAGAGGGTGTATATGAAGTTGAATATACAGAAGAAAAGCAGAAAGAGGAAGAAAAAACTGTAAAACCGAAAAATATTGCAAGAGACTTAAGAAAAGAAAGAGCTGAAAGAGCTGAAAAAGAAATTAAAAAACAGGAAAAACCAGCAAAAGAAAAAGAAAAAGCTGTGGAGAAAACTCAGAAACAGGAAGCAAGAGCTCCTAAAAAAGAAATTGTAAAAGAAAAGAGAGATATACCTGCAGATATGGAAAAAGTTGCAGATATTATAGAGAAAACAAAAGAATTAATAGAAAATATGGGACTTAACTTAGATGTAGAGTTCTTAAAAATGGATGGAAAGAATTATGTAATAAATCTTTCTGGAGAGGATAAAGGAATAATCATAGGGAAAAAAGGAAAAACTTTAAACAGTTTTGAATATCTTTTAAATTCTCTTATAAAAGATGCAAGAGTGGATATTGATGTTGAAGGATTTAAAGAGAAAAGAACAGATACATTAGTTGAACTTGCTAATAAAATGGCAATGAAAGCTATTAAAACAAAAAGAGTTGTAAGACTTAACCCAATGCCTCCAAGAGAAAGAAAAATAATTCATGAAATAGTTAATCAATATCCTGAACTGGATACTTTCAGTGAAGGAAGAGATCCAAAAAGATATATAGTAATCAAAAGAAAAAAATAAACTTAAAGAGAGGTGATGTATGATGTTTGATACAATCGCCGCCATATCAACTCCTAGAGGAGAGGGAGGAATAGGTATAGTAAGAATTTCCGGTAAGGAGTCTCTTTCTATACTATGTGAAATATTTAAACCAAAATCTAGAAGAAATGTGTCTGATATTAAAAGCTATACAATTACGTATGGTCATATTTTTGATGGAGAAAAACTTGTAGATGAAGTTTTGGTTTCTGTGATGAAAGGACCATATACTTATACAAGAGAAGACATAGTTGAGATTAATTGTCATGGTGGATATATTATTACAGAAAAAGTATTGGAACTTGTATTAAAAAAAGGAGCAAAACTTGCAGAACCAGGTGAGTTTACAAGAAGAGCCTTTTTAAACGGAAGACTTGATTTGACTCAGGCAGAGTCAGTAATGGATATAATACATGGAAAAACAGAAAAAAGTATTTCTTTATCTCTTAACCAGCTTAGAGGAGATCTGAAAGAGCAGATAGGAGTATTGAAGAAACTTCTTCTTGATGTTGCAGCCCATGTAAATGTTGTACTTGATTATCCGGAAGAAGGGATTGATGAACCTCTTCCAGTTAATTTGAGAGATAATCTTGAAACTGTTATAAAAACAACTTCAAGACTTATAGCATCTTATGATAAAGGTAAGATGATAAAAGAGGGAGTAAAAACAGCAATAGTTGGAAAGCCTAATGTTGGAAAATCCAGTCTTTTAAATTCAGTTCTTAGAGAGGAAAGAGCTATTGTAACAAGAATTGCAGGAACAACCAGAGATACTATTGAAGAGATAGTAAATATTAAAGGAATCCCTCTTGTTATGATTGATACAGCAGGAATCAGAGAAACTGAAGACGAAGTTGAAAATATAGGAGTGGAAAAATCAAAATCACTGATTAAAAATGCAGACTTGGTGCTTTTTGTTTTAGACGCCTCAAGAGAGTTAGAACCAGAAGATATAGAGATTTACAATAGAATAGAAAGTGATAAAGTTATAGGAATTCTGAATAAAATCGATATAGAGAGAAAAATCAATATAGAAGATTTTAATAAAGTAAAGAAATGGATAGAGATATCTGCTCTTGAAAAAATAGGTATAGAAGATTTGGAAGATGAAATTTATGAGTATGTTGTATCAGGACAGGTAGAAGACAGTTCTGAAAAATTAGTTATTACAAATGTCAGACATAAGTCTGCTTTGGAAAAAACAAAACAGGCAGTTGAAAACATACTTGAAACAATAGATATGGGATATCCTATGGATCTTATAGCTGTTGACTTAAATGAAGCTTTAGATTCTCTTTCAGAAGTAACAGGAGAGATATCAAATGAAGATCTGCTGGATCATATTTTCAGCAATTTCTGTGTAGGAAAATAACTTTATAAAGAAGCTGACTCATAATTAAAAAATTGAGTCAGTTTCTGTTTTTTTTTAGAGAAATATATGTATATGGATATTAATAAAAAAATAAATTTAATTTTTTATTGATTGAAAGTTAAGGAGAAAAAATGAATTATATATATGATGTAGTTGTAGTAGGAGGAGGGCATGGAGGAGTTGAAGCCTCTCTTACATCAGCAAGAATAGGAAGAAAAACTCTTTTAATAACAATGTCTTTAGATTCAATAGCTATGATGTCGTGCAATCCATCTATAGGAGGTCCGGGAAAAAGCAATCTTGTTGCTGAAATGGATATCTTAGGCGGAGAAATGGGAGCTCATACAGATAAATACAATCTTCAGCTTAAAGATTTGAACACAAGCAAAGGTCCTGCTGCAAGAATAACAAGAGGACAGGCAGATAAATATCTTTACAGAACTAAGATGAAAGAACTTCTGGAAAGAACAGAAAATCTTGATATACTTCAGGACTGTGTGGAAGAAATTATTACTGATGATAAGAATAAGATAACAGGTGTAAAAACAGCACTTGGAATAGAGATAAAAGCAGAAGCAGTAGTTCTTACAACAGGGACATTCCTTAAAGGAAGAATTGTAATCGGAGATGTAAAATATGTTGCAGGAAGACAGGGAGAAAATTCAGCAGAAAAACTTTCTGACAGTTTGAGAGAACATGGAATTCATATAGAGAGATATCAGACAGCAACACCTCCAAGAGTTGATATGAGAACAGTTGATTTTTCTAAAACAGAAGAGCTTAAAGGGGAGAAACACCCAAGATATTTTTCTATTTTTACAGAGAAAGATGAAAACAGCATTGTTCCAACATGGCTTACTCATACAACAGAGGAAACTATAAAAGTGGTGAAAGAGCTTTTAAAATATTCACCTATAGTATCAGGAATTATAGAAACTCACGGACCAAGACACTGCCCGTCTTTAGACAGAAAGGTTCTTAATTTCCCAGACAAAACAAATCATCAGATATTCCTGGAACTTGAATCAAGACAATCAAATGAGCTGTATATAAATGGTCTTACAACAGCTATGCCTCCTTTTGTACAGGATGCTATGCTGAAAACAATAGCAGGTCTTGAAAATGCTAAAATAGTGAGATACGGTTATGCTGTGGAATATGATTATGCTCCAGCTTATCAGCTTTATCCAAGCCTTGAAAGCAAGATAGTTGAAGGACTTTTTATGGGAGGACAGATAAACGGAACATCAGGATATGAAGAGGCAGCCTCTCAGGGATTTATAGCAGGAGTAAACGCAGCGAGAAAAACTCTTGGAAAAGAACCTGTAATTATAGACAGAAGTGAAGGGTATATAGGAGTGATGATTGATGACATTATTCACAAGAGAACACCAGAGCCTTACAGAGCTCTTCCGTCACGCTCTGAATATAGATTAACCCTTAGATTTGACAACGGCTTTATGAGGCTTTTAGACAAGGCTGAGGAGATAGGAATTATATCTCCTGAGAGAATAGAAATGCTGAAAGAGGCAAAGAGAAATGTTGAAAAAGAAACAGCAGTTTTAAAGGAATTTAAAGTTCCTATGAAACAGGCTAATGAAATTTTGGAAAAGTATGGCTGCGAGCAGAGACTGACTAAGGGAACAACAGCAAATGAAGTGCTTAAATTTAAAGAGATATCTTATGAAAATCTTGCAAAAGAGCTTGGAATAGATATTTCAAATTATCCTAAGTTTGTAACAAGCCAGATAGAAACTATTACAAAATATGATATTTTTATAAAAAGAGAAAATGAACAGATAGAAAAATTTAAAAAGCTTGAGGGAATAATGATACCAAAAGATTTTGATTTTACATCTGTAAAAGGGATTTCAAATATTGCAAAAGCAGGGCTTTGTGATGTGAAACCTCTTTCAATTGGAGAGGCAAGCAGAATAAGCGGAGTAACAGGAAACGACATAGCTCTTCTTTTAGCAACTATAAGAGAAACTGAAAAATAAAAAAAGGAATCTGCATGATTCCTTTTTTTGCTTAAGTCATTGTTTTTATTTTGCTATTTTTTCTTCAAGAGCTTTTCCAACTCTGAATTTAACAACTTTTTTAGCTTTTACTTTCATTTTTTTACCAGTTTGAGGGTTTCTAACCTCTCTAGGAGCTCTTTCTACAACTTCCCATTTTCCCCAACCTACAAATCCTACAGAGTTTCCTTTTTCAAGATTGTCTTCAACAGTTTCTAAGAATAAGTTAACTATTTTTTCAGCTTCTTTCTTTGTGTACTCTCCTCTTGTTGCGATGTCTTCTACAAATTCTTTTTTTGTCATTCTTCCATCCTCCTTAAAATAAGCTATACAACAAATAAAACCTCTATATTTAGATATATAACCTATATTTCAAAAAAAGTAAATACTTTTTTTATAAATTTTGTATTTTTTTAAAAAAAGAAAAATTTACAGTTTTTTTACATTAAATTAATTCTCAGTTTACAACATGGCGCTATAATCACCTTGTAAAATAAAAAATTAATAAAAAGGAGTCACAGGAGGCTTAAAAATGACAATTAGAAAAAGTATTATTATGCTTGGAATAGTTTTAGCAGGAATGGGTGCATATGCAAAATCTTCAGTAGTTCAGATAAAAGGTTCTGACACAATATTAAATGCATCTCAATCAATAGTGGAAGAATATATGAAAACAAATAAAAAAGCAAGAATAGCAGTTACAGGAGGAGGTTCAGGAGTAGGAATCGCATCTCTTATCAATAAAACAGCTGATATTGCAATGGCATCAAGAAATATTAAAAGTTCAGAAGTAGAAGCACTTAAAAAAGTAGGAGTAAATGTAGAAGAAGTAGTATTAGGATATGACGGAATTACAGTTATAATAAACCATGGCAACCACATAAAAAATCTTGATACAAAAACTTTAGCAGGAATATTTGCAGGAGAGATTACAAACTGGAAAGAATTAGGCGGAGATGACGCTAAGATAGTAGTTCTTTCAAGAGATTCATCTTCAGGAACTCATGCTTACTTTAAAGAAGAAGTGTTAAGAGGCGGAGATTCAAAAAGCTTAGTTGAATATGGTTCAGATACTTTATATATGCCTTCAAACCAAGCTATCTTACAAGAAGTTGCAAATTCTAAATACGCAATCGGATATATCGGTATGGGATATATGAATGATACAGTTGATTCTGTAGCAGTAAACGGAGTTAAACCAACATTTGAATCAGTAGCAGACAAAACATATCCAATAGCAAGAGAAGTATTCTGGTATGTTGATTCAGCAAGAGATGGAGTAACAAAAGAAGTTGTAGACTTTGCAGTGTCACCAAAAGGACAGGAAATTGTAAAAGAAGAAGGATTTGTTCCTGCAAAATAACAGCCCATTCAAAACTTAATATAAATTTACACCGAAAAAACTCAGGAATCCCGAACCTGAGTTTTTTCACTTTGTATATAACTGAGAATAAAATTCTCTAGAAAAAAATATCAGCTATCTATATTGCTTACAGAAAGAAAATTTGAAACTCGTTTCACTCAAACAGTCAAATTTTCTGTATTCTGTTTCGCTGCATAGATTACGCAGATATTTTTAATATCGAGAATTTTATTCATAAGTTAGAAAGATTAATTTAAAAGAGAAAATAGAAAAATAAATAAAAATATAAAAAATACTTTACAAAAGACAGAAAATAAGGTATAAATATTTATGAAATTTAATTTTAGAAAAAATAATAAAGGAATAATGCTTGCAGAAACAGCAGCAGTTCTGGGTTTGATAATAATTATAATATCTTTTGTATTTGTAAAATATAGAAATATCAATGAACAGAAAGATATAGAAAGGGCTGTAAATATTTTTGAAACTGTAATTTATAAATACAGTGCAAAATCTTTAAATAATAAAAAATCATATCTTATAGATATAGATTATACAAAAAAAACAATAACAGTGAGAGATTATACAGGAAAAGAACTCTTTGAGAAGATAAATCTCCCTGAAAAAATCAGTTATGCAGCGCCTTATGACAGAGTATTGGCAAAGGAAATGAATTTAAATACAACAGTAAACGGTAATCTTTCTAAATCATTTTCAGTATATATATGTAATTATTCTCAAAAAGCAGAATACAGAGTGGCATTTTATAATTTTCAGCAGAGCAGGATTTTGAGAATCAATGTGTATAGGAATATAAATGCCGGAGATATAGAATATAAAGATATTCTTGATTATCACTATAAAGACGAAAACGAAAGCAGAGAGGGATGGAGAAAAGAATAAGGCTACATTTTATTTTTATGTATTTCATAATATTGTCCATGAGCGTATGTGGAAAGATTTTTAAAAGCAGTATTCCTCTGCAGGAAATTGTAAAAATAGATATAGCAGTAAGAGATAGGAAGGTAAAACAAAGATATTTAGTAAGATTTTCAACAGCAGAAAAGAAAAATAATTTTGAAATATTAACAACAGAAAAAGATATATTAAAGTAATTCATTCATAAAGATACAGAAATCTATTTACATCATAAGGGGAAAATTATGGACAGATTTAATATGGGAATTTTGAAAACAGATGATTTAAAATTTGAAAAATCAAATAGAAAATCATCTTTTTTTTATGGAGAAAAAAAGGAAATAATTCTTGAAAGAGAAAAAGGAAAATCTGATGTAGAAAAGTTTCTGGACAGAGTGCTTGCAGAGGGAATGGAAAGAGGATGCAGTGATATACATATTGAACCTTTCAGCAGTTTTTTCAGAGTGAGATACAGAGTAGACGGAATGCTTTTAAATACAGAAAAATTAAGCATAGATTATTATCCGCCGATAGTATCAAAAATTAAAATAATGTGCGGCTTGGATATAACAGAAAGAAGAGTTCCTCAGGATGGAAGATTTAAAATTATGTATAAGAACAAAAATATAGATTTCAGAGTGGGAATAATTCCTGCATATCACGGAGAAAAGATAGTTATAAGGGTTCTTGATAAAAGTAGAATTGAAAAATCTATGGAAGAACTTGGCTTTGACAAAAAATATTATAAAAAACTTTTTCAAGTGATGCAGCAGAAAAATGGAATGATTCTTTTTACAGGTCCTATGGGAAGCGGAAAAACAACATCCATGTATGCTGTTTTAAATGAACTTAACAAAGAAAGTGTAAATATAACTACAATAGAAAATCCTGTTGAATACAGCATAGAGGGAGTAAATCAGATTCAGTGCAGAGATGATATAGGATTATCTTTTTCAGCAGTTTTAAAAGGAGTTTTAAGGCAGGATGCAGACATTATAATGATTGGGGAGATAAGAGACAGGGAAACAGCAGAAACAGCTCTAAGAGCCTCATTAACAGGTCATATGGTTATTTCCACCATCCACACCGGAACAAGCAGTACAACAATAAAAAGACTTATAGATTTGGGAGTAGAGCCTTATATAATTTCAGCAGGAGTAAAAGGGATACAAAATCAAAGACTTGTAAGAAATTTATGTCCTCACTGCAAAGTTTATGATAATGCTTACGAACAAAAATTAAAATTTTTAAAAATCGATGATGAAAAATATAAAAATCACATATTTTATACTCACTCAGGCTGTGAAAAATGCAGTTTTACAGGGTATACAGGTCGGACTATGATAGGAGAATTTTTGTATATAAACGAGAAAATTATGGAGAAAATAGAAAAGAACAGTTCTGTACGTGAAATAGAAAAAGAGGCATTAGAAGAATGACTTCTCTTGTTTTAAATGGAATTGAAAAAGCAGCATTGGGAATAACTTCATTAGATGAGCTGATAAGAGAATGTTGAAAAAATATTTTTATACAGGATACTTGAAAAACGGGACAGTAAAATTTGGAATAGAAAAAGGAAACAGTGAAAAAGAAATAAGAAATCTGTTAAAATCAAGGGATATTTTTTTAAAAAATATAATAAAAATCTCACTGATTTCAGAAAAACAAAAATTTTCTCATATTATAAATTTTTTTACAGAATGCAGAATATTTGTAAAAAATGGATATTCTTTTTTTAAGATATTGGATATTCTGGAAGAAAATACAGATTTTAGAATTTATACAGACAGGATGAAAATCTCCATGAAAAAGGGAGAGAGTATTTATGAGATTTTTAAAAAAAGCGGAATAAATCTTAAAAATACAGAACTTATGATAATAAAATCAGGTGAAGAATCTGGAAATCTGTGCAGGGCTTTGGAAATAATAGAAGAGAGATTGAAAGAAAAAGAAAGAATAAAAAAAGATATGAGAAAAATAATGATTTATCCTGTAATAGTTTTTATGGTAATAATTTTCCTTATACTTTTTCTGGGTTTTTTTATTCTTCCTGATTTCATAAAAATAATAGAAAATACAGATAAGAATCTTCCGATGATAACAAAAGCGATTATCTGGGGAAATAATAATTTTTTATATATTATTTTTATATGCTTACTCTCAATAATAATTTTTATTTTTGTAATAAGAAAAGAAAATACAAGAGAGAAAATATTTGAATATTCTTTGAAAATACCGGTAATCAGAGATATACAAAATAAAATATTTATTTTAACTTTCACAGAAATACTTTCAATTCTTTTGTATTCAGGGATAACTATAATTGAAAGCATAAATCTTATAAAAGAGGAGCTGAGATACAAATATTTTAAATTTAAACTGGAAAAAAGCAGAGAGGAATTAAAAAAAGGAAATACTATTTATTCAGCTTTTAAAAATATGGAGATTTTTTCTAAGACAGAAATAGAACTTATTAAAACAGGAGAGGAATCAGGAGAACTTGTTGAGATTTTGGAGCTTATCTCTCAAAGAACAAAAGAAAACCTTAAACAGAAAACAGATATAGGAATAAAAACAGCAGAACCTCTGCTGATAATCATAATTGGAATAATTATAGGGATAGTTTTTTTAGGAATTTATATGCCTGTCTTTCAAATGATGGACGGTATTTAAAAAATAAAAAATATGGAGGGAAAAGTGAGAAAAAATAAGGGATTTTCATTAATTGAGGTATTGGTAGTATTAGGAATAATAGGAATTTTGTCAAGCTTTATTACCCCAAGAGTGATGAATTATATGGCAGAGGCAAAAGATGTGAAAGTAAAATCAACATTGGAAGCATTAAGAACAGCATCAGAATTGTATTACCTTGAAGAGGGAAAACCTTTCATGGATGCAGCTGAATCTATAAAAAATGAAGATTTGGAAAAATTAGAAGAATATCTTTCAAATAATTTAAAAGGGATATTTAGAGAGGGAAATGGCATTGGCATAACTATGGAAGTAGGAGGAAGCAGGGAAACAAAAGACGGCGAGGCTTTATATGGAGGAAGTGTCACATTTACTACAGCTAATCCTAATACAACAGGAACTTCAGATAGGATAAAAATATGGGTAAATCCGTCAAAAGAAACTAATGCTTATACTCTGGCTGGAGAAAAATGGATAGAATTATAGAAATTTTATTTGTTTCAGTTCTTTTATTTACAGGAATAAAAGATTTTAAATCAAAGATAATTCCTGATGTTTTTAATTACAGTATTATTTTTTTGGGAATACTAAAAATAATATTTTTAAATGGAAACTTTGAAAAGAGCATTATAGGAATGGGAGTATTTCCGCTGATTTTTATCTTGATTTACGGGTATGGAGAAAACATTTTTAAAAAAGAACTTATCGGTTTTGGAGATATAAAGTTATTTGGAGCAGCAGGGTTTTATTATGGGTATTCAGGAATGTATAATCTTATGATTTTATACAATACTATTTTTATATGTGCTTTTATTTTTATTATATTTCTGCTGTTAATAAAAAAAATAAAAAGAGAAGAGGAGATTCCTTTTGCTCCTTTTATATGTATGGGAATTTTGATAGACAGATTTTTTATTTGATATGATGAAAAATAAAGGATTTATTTTTATAGAACTGCTCATGGTAATGGGAATATTTACAATGATAATTTTTCCTATGGTTATGCTTATGAACAAAAATATAAAATTAATAACAGTTATCAGAACTGGAAACGAAATAGAAAGAACAGCAGAAAATATAGAGAATATAGTTTTAAATTTGATAGAAAATAAAAAACATGGGCAGAGATATTTTTTGGAATTTAATTCAGGAGAAAACAGTGCTTTTTTCAAAGATGATTCAGGAAAAAATATAACTCAGCTAAGAAGCATAAAATATATTTCAAAAGGGGAAGCAGTTATTTTAAAGAAAAAAATATTTTATGAAGAAGAGGGAATGGAAAAAGAGTTTGGAAATATATATATTTTAGAATTAAAACTTAATGATAAAAAGATAAGGAAAGTTTTAAAATCAGATGAAATATAAAAAAGATAATGGATTTTTAATGATTGAAGCAGCAGCGGCTTTAGGGATTATATCAATTTTTATGAGTATGACAGCTCCTGTTATAAAAAACAGCATAGAGCTGAGGAATGCAGCAGCAGCTGAAATAAGATATGGAAGAAATTATTTAAGTGTTATCCAGGGGATAAACAAAGAGATTGAAAATGCAGACAGTATTACAATTTTAAACTCCGGGAACAGATTGGAACTTATAAATAAGATTTATGAAAATAAAAAAATAAGCGAAAAAAGAATAATATATTATTTTGCAGTAAACAAACTTAAAAGGTACAGCTCTGTAGACATGGCTGAACAGAAAGAGGATATAGTTTTGGAAAATGTGAAAGGGTTATTTTTTGAAGAAGACAGCTTTATAAAATTAAAAATAAAATATAAAAATCGTGAAGAAGAATATGTATATGGACAAAAATAAAGGAAACGTTACAGTTTTTGTAATAATAATTATTTCTTTTATAAGCTGGGCAGTATTTACTTGTTCCTTTCTTTTGTCCGGTGAGATATCTGTTATGAAAGACAGAAAAAATTATTCAGCAGGTATAAATGAGGAAAAACTTTTAGAGGCTGTTTTTCATAAAAAAATAAAAGAGATTGAAAATGAAATAATGGAGAAAGATATAAAAGATATAATCTGGTATTTTATGGAAAAAGACGGCAGCTTTATGTGGACTAAAAATTATAACAGTTTTCCAATAAGTGACAGAGGATACAGAATAAAAGAGATAAAAATAAGGCATCTGGAAAGAGCATTTTCAGAAAATGACAAATCTTTTCCTTTTGCAGATTATATTCTGACAACTCTCAACAG
>UQOH01000044.1 GCA_900542625.1 uncultured Fusobacterium sp. | reverse complement strand
GGGATTTTTCTCATTTTATTGACCTCCTTTACACCTAAAATTATATCATATATCTAAATAAAATAGTATAAAAATATAAAACAGGGGAAAACAAAAATTCCCCTGTTAAAAAATTTTATAATTTTATATTTTATTATATTAAATTCAGATTAAAAATTGAAACACAAAGTGTTACTAAAAAAGGAACAGCAGTTGTAAGAACTATTCCTGAGAAAAAAGCAACAATAGCCACATCAGCTGAATTATTTTTATTTATAATAGGCAGAAGTGTATCCATTGCAGTAGCCCCTGCCACAGAAACAGATTCAAGAGAACCTATATATTTCGCAATAAGCGGCACAGAAAAAATTGCAAGGAGCTCTCTCAATACATTTGTAAGGAAAGCCAGGCTTCCAAGTTCAGCACTTATTTTTGAAAGCTCTATAGCAGAAAGAGAATACCACCCAAGTCCTGCACTGACAGCAATCCCTTGTCCTGTACTTAAAGTAGTAATAAGCGACCCTGCATATCCTCCAAGAAGTGAACCTACAATAGTACTTATAGGAAGAAACCATATTTTTTTACCGAATTTTTTTAATTTAGGGAAAATGTCCCCGCTGTTTCCTATATCCATTCCAACAAAGAAAAGAAGAAGACACAGACCAAAGCTTACAACTTTATCTGAATTTGCAATAAGAAAATCATTTCTGAAGAAGAAACCTAAAACAGCTCCCACACAGATTGCAGCAGTTATTCCAAACATATTATATTTCCTCCTTCTTTCTGCTGAAAGCTTTTATTCCCATAAAACAAAGATATGTGAATAAAACACTTCCTCCTGCTGTAAGCAGAGCAAAAATTACAGATTGTTTTCCGATAGTTTTAAAATTAGCAATAATATTGTCATTCACACCTATTTTATATCCCATAGTTCCAAGAAGTATGAAAAGAGATATTGACTGAAAAGTTCCAAGTCTTTTTTTAATACCGGAAGGTATCAGCTGCTTTTTAGCAAGGAACGCACCCAAAGATATGATGGCAATATAAAGCAGAATTTGTCCCATATTATATATCCCCCTTAAAAATAATCTTTATCCTTCAAGAATATATGATAACCGGAAGTTTGTCAATTAAAATCTTTAAAAAGGCATTGTTACTATTTCATAAATATGTTATAATTTTATAAATTACATGTGTTATTATGTTTTAAAAAGGAGAGACGGGTTTGGTATTTGTAAAAGATTATAATAAAACAGCCATAATATACAACGATAGAAAATACTCTTATAAAGAAGTAATTATTAGTGCTAAGAGTTTTAGTGAAAGAATCAACATAAAAAAAGAGGACAGAGTAATTATATTCATGGAGAACAGACCTGAATTGTTATTCAGTTTTCTTGGAATATGGAACAAGCAGGGTACTTGTGTATGTCTTGACGGAGGTTTCAGCGGAGAGGAACTTGCATACTACGTTAAAGACTCAGGACCTAAATATATTTTTACATCAAAAGTAAATTTTGAGGCAGCTAAAAAAGGAGCAGAGCTTGCAGGAAGCAATGCTGAAATTTTAGTTGTAGATGATATCCCTATTGATTATAAAGGTGATAACTTAACAATAGAGATAGAGGATAAATATTTTGTATCACTTATCCTTTACACTTCAGGAACAACAGGAAATCCAAAAGGGGTTATGCTGATGTTCGACAATATTCTTGTAAATATGGAAGGGCTTGATGAATACAAGATGTTTGGAACAGCAGACAGAGTTCTGGCTCTTCTTCCTATGCATCATATTTTCCCTCTTCTTGGAGCAGGAGTAGTTCCTCTTGGAAAAGGAGCAACTATTGTCTTTTTAAAAGAAGTTTCTTCACAGGCAATGGTAGAGGCACTTCAAAAATATAAAATTACGTTTATTATTGGAGTTCCAAAATTATGGGAAATGCTTCATAAAAAAATAATGGAGAAAATAAACAGCAGTAAAATTGCAAAAACTATATTTAAAATTACTGAAAAGATGAACAATAAAGATTTCAGCAAGAAAGTATTTAAAAAAGTTCATGAAGGTTTTGGAGGAAATATAAGATTTTTTGTTTCAGGAGGTTCAAAACTTGATCCTCAGGTTTCAAGAGATTTTCTTACTCTTGGAATAGATGTATGTGAGGGATACGGACTTACAGAAACATCTCCTATGATAAGTTTTACTCCAATAAACGAAGTTGTTCCCGGAAGTGCAGGAAAAATTCTTACAGGTGTAACAGTAAAAATTGCAGAAGATGGTGAGATTCTTGCAAAAGGAAGAAACGTAATGAAGGGATATTATAACAGACCTGAGGCAACAGCAGAGGTTATTGATAAAGACGGCTGGTTTCATACCGGTGATTTAGGTGAGATGAGAAACGGGCTTCTTTATGTAACAGGAAGAAAAAAAGAGATGATAGTTTTATCAAATGGTAAAAATATCAACCCTATTGAGATAGAGCAATGGATATCAGCAAAAACAGATTTAATAAAAGAGATGGCAGTAATGGATTATGAAGATAAACTAACTGCTGTTATTTACCCTGATTTTTATAAACTTCACGAAGAGGGAATAACAAATATACTTGAAACATTTAAACGTGGAGTTATAGATGAATATAACAAACAGGCAGCAAGTTATAAAAAAATACTTGATGTTAAGATTGTTAAAGAGGAACTTCCTAAAACAAAAATAGGAAAAATCAGAAGATTTATGCTTAAAGATGTAATTGAGAAAAAAGATGAGAAAGTGCAGGATATAAAAGAGCCTGACACAGCTGAATATAAAAATATTGCTGCTTTCTTAAAATCTATAAAAAATAAGCCTGTTCTTCCAAATGCACACCTTGAGCTTGATTTAGGATTAGATTCTCTTGATGTGGTAGAGCTTTTATCACATATAGAAGGAACTTTTGGTGTTAAAATTGATGAGCAGACATTTGTTGAACACTGCACAGTGGAAAAACTTGCTGAATATGTGGAAAAACATTCAAATGAAATGATGAATGATACAAAAATGGATTGGAAAGAGATTCTTTCTCAAAATGTTGACGGAGAGTTTCCTAAATCTAACATAGCAGGAAAATTTGTAAAACTGTTATTAAAACTGCCGTTTACTTTCTTTATAAAGCTTAATAAAGAAGGACTTCAAAACATCGAGAAAAAAGAATCTGTTTTATTTGTTGGAAATCATCAGAGTTTCTTAGATGGATTTATAGTAAGTCAGGCTATACCAAATGATATTTCAAACAAAACTTATTATTTTGCAAAAATAGATCACTTTAAAAAGGGATATATGAAGTTCATGGGAAATAACTCAAATATAATTCTTGTGGATATAAACAAGAATTTAATAAAGTCTTTACAGATGCTTGGAAAAGCTCTTAGAGATGGAAATAATGTAGTAATTTTCCCGGAAGGAACAAGAAGCAGAGATGGAAAAATAGGAATATTTAAAAAATTCTTTGCTATTCTGTCAAAAGAATTAAATGTTCCTGTAGTGCCTTTTGTTATAGACGGGGCATATGAGGCATATCCTCCAAGTTCAAAATATCCGAAATCAGGAAAAGTAAATATAAAATTCTTAGAAAAAATCTATCCTGAAAATATGAGCTATGAGGAATTAACAGAAAAAGTTCAGAAAGTAATAACAGAGGAATTAAATAAGTAAAATTAATTAAAAATAAAAAATATGAGAAACAAAATTCTCGAGATTAAAAATATCTGCGTAGTTTATGCAGCGAGTTCATCGTAAAAAACGATATGTTTGAACGAAGTGAGTTTATCGTTTTTAGATGAGCAAGCAATATAAACAGCAGATATTTTTACGAAGAGAATTTTATTTCTCATTATTTATTAATGCGTATACTTTAAAATTGATATGCGTAATCAATTCCGCAGTTCAAAAGCTCTTCATTAGTATATTTTTCTCCTGAAGGGATTTTGTAGATTATTTTGCTTAAAACATAATCTGAATTTTTTAGTTTTTTTGCAGATTCCAAAGACATTGCCTCAATAAATTCAGGCTCAAGGAAACGCAGCATATTTGTGTTTAAAGGAAATTCTTTACTTTCCTTAAACATCAGCACAGAATCTTCATCCATATATTTTAAAAACTGATCAAGATTTTTCCAGTCAGAAGCTCCTTTAAGCTCATAAACAAGATTTTCTCTGTCCAGATTAAATTTTGTAATAAGGTTCTCTATGCTTGAATAAAAATATTCAGCATCTCCTATATAGTTTATTCTAAGAGTGTGGAAAACTTTCACATCTCCATATCCTGCATCAATAGCTGCCTGATAAGCTTTCTGCTGAAGTTTTAAAAGAAAAAACTCTAAAACACCCTCATCGTATGCCAAATCATAAACTTCTTCTTTATCATCATATCCTGCATCATCAAAATCTTTAATAATTTTATACCCATAAACAGAATTATCACTTAAATCCATAACCGGAATAAATCTGAATTTTACTTTATCTAAAAGCGTTTCAAAAAGATTTTCATTCATAATTATCACCTGTATTAATCAAGTTCTTTTATACTATTTATAATAAGATTAAGGTCTACAAATCTGAATTCTTCAAGAATATTTTCTTCTGCTGTAAAAGGAAGAGGCTCAGGAAGTTTTTCAGCTATCTGAAGAACTCCGCCTATTATATCCAGAGAACTCATATTGTTTTCAGCAGGATTTTTGGAAATGATAACAGTTTTAAATGGGTTGCTGCTGTTTTCTATATTATATAAGATAGGATCACTTAAAAGTTTGTGTCCTTTGATGATGTAATCGTTTATCTGTTCAAGAAGCTGAAGACGGCTGTTTTCCTTTAAAAAAATTATTTCGTCAGTTTCCTTATAAAAATTAAACACTTTAGGATTATTTGTAACAATAATAAAATCCATATATACCCTCCCTGAAATAATGCATATATTTAATTATATCATAAAAAATAATTTAAAAGAACAGAAAAGTTTTCACGAAATTAAACTAAAATTTATAGTTGACAAGATTTAAAATTTACAGTATACTTACTTTTAGAAGTAAATTTGGGAGGCAGACAATGAAAAAGATGAGGAGAAAATGGAAGAACACTTTAAATAACGTTTTTTCTGGAAAAAGCTCATTTTTTATTGCTTTTTCCAAGCTTTTTAATTTTGTTTTTAATATTAATTTTGTAGTTAAGATATAACCCTGTTATATCTTTTTTTTTATAAAATTTTGGGAGGTCTTTAATGAAAGGAAAATTAATTCTTGAAAATGGTAAAGTTTTTGAAGGAAAAATTTTTGGAGAATTAGCAGATACTGTTGGAGAAATATCTTTCAACACAGGAATGACAGGATATCAGGAAATACTTACTGATCCAGCAGGGCATGGATTGATGATGGTCATGACATATCCAATGATAGGAAACTATGGAATCAATACTGAGGACATGGAATCTGACAAAATTCATTTAAAAGCATTAATCATTAAAGAGGATGCTAAATTACCTAACAACTTCAGATGTGAAATGACTCTTGATGGTTTCTTAAGACAATATGGCGTAACTGGTTTTAAAGGAATCGATACTAGATACCTTACTCAGATTATAAGAGATAATGGATCAATGAAAGCTATCATAACAGCCGAAGATTTAACAAAGAAAGAGATTCAAGAGAGATTTAACAGCATAGGAAATGAAAAAGCTGCAGCAGAAGTAAGCTGTAAAGAAATCTGTGAAAAAGAAAACGAAGGAAAGAAAATCGGAGTTCTTGATTTAGGAGTTAAAAACAGCACTCTTGATTATTTAGCAGAAAAAGGGTTCAAAGCTGTTGTATTCCCTTACAACACTAAAGGAGAAGATATTCTTAACTCTGGTGTGGAGGCTCTTATAGTTTCTAACGGACCAGGAAACCCTGCAGAACTTACTGAAACAATAGAAGAACTTAAAAAAGTAATAGGAAAGCTTCCTGTTTTCGGAGAGGTTCTTGGACATCAGATTATAGCTCTTGCTCTTGGAGGAAAAACTGCAAAACTTAAATATGGACACAGAGGAGGATATCCTGTAAAAGATATGGCAACAGGAAAAGTAATAATCACTTCTCAAAACGCAGGATACGTTGTGGAAGAACTTCCTGAAGGAATGGAAATGACTCATCAAGGTATAAATATCAAAACAATAGAAGGAATGAAAAACGACACTTTAAAAGTAGTCAGCGTTCAATATATGCCTGATTTATATAAAGGTTCAAATGATGTTTTAGAAAGATTTTTAAAACTTGTTTAATAAAATTTTAAATATTTTGAGCATAGATTTTGATGATGAGAATTTTAGGAGGAAAGAATGTTAGATAAATCAATAAAAAAAGTATTAGTAATAGGTTCAGGACCAATTATAATAGGACAGGCAGCAGAATTTGACTATTCAGGAACTCAAGCCTGCGAAACTTTAAAAAGCGAGGGAATTGAAGTTGTTCTTATCAACTCAAACCCTGCTACAATAATGACAGACAAAGCAGTTGCAGACAGAATATATGTTGAACCGATCACAGCAGAATTTGTTGAGAAAGTAATTGCTAAAGAAAGACCTGATTCACTTCTTGCAGGAATGGGAGGACAAACAGCTCTTAACCTTGCTGTTGAGCTTACTGAAAAAGGAATACTTGAAAAATATGGTGTAAGAGTAATCGGAACATCTGTTGAATCTATAAAAAAAGGTGAGGACAGAGAGATCTTCAGAGAAACTATGGAGAAAATCGGAGAACCTTGCATTGAAAGTGAAATCGTAGAAAGTTTACAACACGGTAGAGATGTTGCAAAAGAAATCGGATACCCTGTTGTTGTAAGACCTGCTTACACAATGGGAGGAACTGGCGGAGGAATTGCCAATAACCCTAAAGAGCTTGAAGAAATATTATTAAAAGGACTTGCTTTATCAAGAGTAGGACAAGTTCTTATAGAAAAATCTATCCTTGGATGGAAAGAGATAGAATATGAAGTAATGAGAGACAAAAATGGAAACTGTATTACTATTTGTAATATGGAAAACGTAGACCCTGTTGGAATCCACACAGGAGACTCTATCGTTGTTGCACCAACTCAGACATTAACTCACAAAGAAGCAGTTATGCTTAAAAAATCTGCTTTAAAAATACTTGATGAAGTTGGAGTTGTTGGAGGATGTAACGTACAATTTGCTCTTCACCCAAAATCAATGAAATATGCAATAATTGAAATCAACCCAAGAGTATCTCGTTCATCTGCTCTTGCATCAAAAGCAACAGGATACCCAATAGCAAGAGTATCTACAAAGCTTGCTTTAGGATACACTCTTGATGAAATAGTAAACGAAGTTACAGGAGAATCATATGCCTGCACAGAGCCTACTATTGACTATATAGTTGCAAAAATTCCTAAATGGCCTTTTGACAAATTCAGAAATGCAAACAAGGTTCTTGGAACAAAAATGATGGCTACAGGAGAAGTTATGTCAATAGGAGACAACTTTGAGGCTGCATTCTTAAAAGGATTAAAATCTCTTGAAATCGGAAGATTTAATCTTGAGCACCCAGCTGTTAAAAAACTTACAATGGAAGAGTTAAAGAAAGCTGTTGTAAGACCTGATGACGAAAGAATATTCGTTGTTGCTGAAATGCTTAGAAGAGGATATATAAAAGAAAAATTACAAAAAATTACAGGTATCGATAAATTCTTCATGGAAAAAATCGAATGGCTTGTAAGACAGGAAGAGATTTTAAAGAAAACTAAATTTAAAGATTTAGATGTAGAATACTTAAGAAAATTAAAGAAAAAAGGATTCTCTGACAGAGGTATTGCTGAACTTATGGGAGTAAGCGAAGAGGATATCAGAAGCAAGAGAATAGAACACGGAATCATCCCTTCATATAAGAGAGTTGATACTTGTGCTGCTGAATTTAAAGCACAGACATCTTATTTATACTCAACATATGATGAGCATGATGAAGTAGAAGTTGAAAACAAAAGAAAGATAATTGTTATAGGTTCAGGACCAATCAGAATAGGACAAGGAATAGAGTTTGACTACTGTACAGTTCACTCTATCAAAACTCTTAAGAAAATGGGAATTGAAAGCATCATAATCAACAATAACCCTGAAACAGTTTCAACTGACTATAACACAGCTGACAGATTATATTTTGAACCATTAATTTTAGAAGATGTTTTAAGCATAATCGAAAAAGAAAATCCAGAAGGAGTTGTTCTTCAATTTGGAGGACAGACAGCTATAAAACTTGCTAATGCTCTTGCTGAAAGAGGAATCAAAATTCTTGGAACTTCTGCTGAGAAAATAGACGAAGCTGAGGACAGAGAAAAATTTGAAGCAATGATGGAAGAGTTAGATATTAAGAGACCAAAAGGAAGAGCTGTATGGGATATAAACCACGGAATCGAAATAGCTAACCAGATTAAATACCCAGTTCTTGTAAGACCTTCTTACGTTCTTGGAGGACAAGGAATGGAAATCTGCCACGATGAATACAACCTTGTAAAATATCTTGAATCATCATTTGACAGAGACCCTGAAAACCCAGTACTAATAGATAAATACTTAAACGGAATCGAACTTGAAGTAGACGCAATCTGTGACGGAGAAGATGTTTTAATTCCTGGAATCATGGAACACTTAGAAAGAGCAGGAGTTCACTCTGGAGACTCTATAACAGTTTATCCACAGCAGAACTTATATGAAGGAACAGAAGAAAAAGTATTAGAAATTACAACAAAAATTTCTAAGGCTTTAGGAACAAAAGGAATGATGAACATTCAGTTCATAGCTTATGAAAATGAACTTTATGTAATTGAAGTTAATCCAAGATCATCAAGAACAGTTCCATATATTTCTAAAATATCAGGGCTTCCTGTAATAGAAATTGCAACAAGAATAATCTTAGGAGAAACTTTACATGAAATTGGTTATGGAACAGGAATTTACAAGAAACCAAATGTTGTTGCTGTAAAAGTTCCAGTATTCTCAACAGAAAAATTATCAAACGTTGAAGTATCACTTGGACCTGAAATGAGATCAACAGGAGAGGTTCTTGGAGTAGGAAACACTGTAGACGAAGCAATCTATAAAGGACTTTTAGCAGCTAAGAGAGTTCACAAAGTTTCTGGAAGAAAAATTCTTTTAACTATAAGAGATAAAGATAAAGATGAGTTTTTACCAGTTGCAAAAGAGTTAATCGGACTTGGATGTGAATTGTTTGCAACAGCTGGAACTCAAAAATATCTTGAAGAGCATGGAGTAAAAGCAGAAGTTGTAAGAAGAGTTGGAGAGGCTGAGCCAAATATCTTAACACTTCTTATGAACAGACAGGTTGATTTGTTAATCAACACTCCTACAAAAGCAAACGACGCTCAAAGAGATGGATTCAAAATGAGAAGAACAGCAATAGAGTATGGAGTAGAGGTATTAACTTCAATAGATACACTTAATGCTGTAATCAGAATGGAGAAAAAACACCTTAAAGAAGGAGAACTTGAAATATTTGATATTTCAAAAATCTAAGAATAAATTAAAAAAATATTCTTGACTTTTTTAGTATTTTATAATATAATTTCTAAGACCATCAAGAGAGACAGAGGGAGCGGCCCGATGAAGTCTCAGCAACCTGCTTATATAGTGTGGTGCTAATTCCAGCAGATGGAAGGAGATATTTTGCAATGTTTATCCCTTTCATTATTATGATGAAAGGGATTTTTTTATTCTAAATTTATTTTATTTATTACTTAGGAGGATTTTTAAAAATGGAAAATTTAACATACTTTACTTCTGAATTTGTATCACCTGGACACCCTGATAAAGTATCAGACCAGATTTCAGATGCAGTTTTAGATGCATGCCTTGAGAACGACCCTGATTCAAGAGTTGCATGCGAAGTATTCTGTACAACAGGACAGGTTATTGTAGGAGGAGAAATCACTACAAAAACTTATGTTGATATTCAAGATATTGTTAGAAAAAAAATAGATGAAATAGGATATAAACCCGGAATGGGATTTGACTCTGACTGTGGTGTTTTAAATGCTATCCACTCTCAATCACCTGATATTGCAATGGGTGTTGACTGCGGAGGAGCAGGAGACCAGGGAATAATGTTTGGAGGAGCTGTAAAAGAAACTCCTGAACTTATGCCATTAGCTCTTGTTCTTGCAAGAGAAATTCTTGTTGAACTTACAAGACTTACAAGAAACAGCACACTTTCTTGGGCAAGACCAGATGCTAAATCTCAGGTTACTCTTGCTTACGACAGAGAGGGAAAAATTCAGTTTGTTGATACAATAGTTGTTTCTGTTCAACATAATTCATTTGTTACTCAAGAGCAGATTCACCATGATGTAAAAGAATTTGTTATAAAACCTGTATTATCAAGATACAGATTAAACTTCGATGATGTTAAAAAAATTCACATCAACCCAACAGGAAGATTTGAGATTGGAGGACCTCACGGAGATACAGGACTTACTGGAAGAAAAATTATAGTTGATACTTATGGAGGATATTTCAGACACGGAGGAGGAGCTTTCTCTGGAAAAGACCCTTCAAAAGTTGACCGTTCAGCTGCTTATGCTGCAAGATGGGTTGCTAAAAACATTGTTGCTGCTGACTTAGCAGATAAATGTGAAGTTCAGTTATCATACGCAATAGGTGTTGCAGAACCTACATCAGTAAAAGTTGAAACATTCGGAACAGAAAAAGTTGATGTTTTAGAACTTGAAAAAGCAGTAAAATCTATATTTGACTTAACACCAAGAGGAATAGAAAGAGATTTAAGATTAAGAAGCTGTGAGTTCAAATACCAAAACCTTGCTGCATTCGGACACATTGGAAGAACAGATATCAAACTTCCATGGGAAGAGCTTAACAAAGCAGAAGAATTAAAAAATTATTTTCAAAAATAATATATAAACAATATAAAAAAGGAAGGGCAGTTTAAAAACGCTCTTCCTTTTAAATTTAATAAATTTATAATCTATATTACTAGAAAGTATAAACTATTCCAGCTCCTGTAAAGTAAACCATGCTGTCCTCAACTATTGGAGAATCTTCTATCTCTTTTGAGAATTTATTCATTCCTGCAAATCCAAGAAGAGAGAAACTGTCAGTCAGTCTGTATGATGCTGTTAAATTTAATCCTATTGTGTATGCACTGTCACCATCATAAGTTCTTCCTATATTTCCTGTTCTTTCATGTGATTCAACACCGAAGTAGTAATCAACATAATCAGAGTTAAAGTAAACAAAGTTTACTGAAGGAATAAGAACTAATCTTGAATTTACAACATAAGGTCTGTTAAGCTGTAAAACAACATTTCCTCCCTCTTTTCCAAAGTCTGCTGATGCTGCCATTTCTATGTCATAAATTCCTGTGTAGATAGTTACTTCTGCTCCACCCATTACTTTATGCTCTCTGTCATCTATTCCTTTATAACCATCTTTCATATCTCCTGAATCCATTTTATATCCGCCAAATGGTTTTACATAAAGAGAAAAAGTATAGAAATCATCTTGATAAAGATTATAACCTACACTGAATCCATTTACAGTAGCTCCTTTTAAAAAGAAGTTATCGTATTCTAAATCTACTAATGGAAGAGCATACCCATTATCATCACTTTTATAAAGTTCTGTTGTTGCTCCATATCCTATACCGATGCTGCTTGCCATAGCTGTTTGTCCTGCCAGTATTAATCCACATAAAATTAATGCTGCTTTTCTCATAATTGTTTCCCTCCTGATGTTCTGCTCACAAATTAATCTTCCAAATCTTTTACAAACATTAGATACTCATCTATCTTTTCATCGTAAACTTTTACAGTTTCCTCATTTAGTCTTTGGTAATTTTCATTATTTTTGTGAAGCTGCTTTTTTAAAAAAGTAAATTTTTTCCCCAGTTTCCTCAAGTCAGATTTTTTAATAGGACCATCAACTGTCTTATCAAAGTATCTCACAGTTCTAATATACTCTGTTGTAAATTCATCTTGAGTATAATTATACATTAAAGAACTGCATGAAAAAAATCCTGTACACAAAGTTATTATAGCTAATTTTTTCTTCATTTATTCCTGCCTGATTTCTTTTTTCTGAGTAATTTATGACTATACAGTCAACTTTCAAACATAGCATAACATAAAAACGACTCATCAGTCAATATTTTTTTATTTTTTAACCTGTTTATTAAAATAACACATAAAATTTGGTAAATCTTTAGATATATAATCCCATGTGTGAACCTCATCCTTATATATATATCCTTTAAAATCCACCTGAAACTTTTTCAGTCTTCCCACTATATCTATCCACTGCTGAAGCATCAGATATGGTTTTTTATCCTCTGCACCAACACTTATATAGAATTTCTTGCCTCTTATCTTCTCTTTGTCTATAGCTTTAATTATGCTGTATGGGTCTTGTTTTAATATTCTCCAGCCCCATGAGCTGAATATTCTTATAAACTGTGATTTATCCAAATCATTAAAAAGAAACTTTGGAATATAAACATATCTCATTATCCTCATAACTCTTCTGTTTACACTCATTCTGATAAGACTTACAGCTCCTGAAAAACTTCCTATTACATGAAACTTATCTATATTAAGAAGTCCTATCTTATATGCCCCGTATCCTCCCATAGAAAAACCTGCAAGTCCTATTTTTCCTTTTGGGGATACTTTTTTTACTTCATTGTAAAATTCATCAACAAAATAATCTGCATATTTGTGGCTGCTGTCTTTATAGAAGTTAGTATACCAGCTTTCCCCGTTAAAACCTGATGCAGGAAGAAAAAAAGCCATATCATCTATAAGGTTCATTTCTCTTAAAGTAAGATAATTTTCAATAAGATATGCTCTGTTTATCCAGTCTTCAGGATAATCCCTTATTCCATGAAGAAGAATAAGACATGGGATATCCTCTTTCAGTTTTCCCTTTGGAGTAATTAAAATATATCTCATTTTTTCATCTACATGAGAGCTGTCTATAAATTTTTCTTCTATATTAAGTTTTTCTTCTATTCCATCAAAGTCATATCTTTTGAAATTTCTCTCTTCTTTGCTTACATAACTTACTTCTTCAAAGCTCAAAACTCTCTTCATTTTTCTCTGAAGTTTTGACTCATAAGGAAAAGTTATAATATAAAAAAGGAGAGAAAAAACTGCTATTGTTATTAACACATTTAGTATCATTTCTTCATCTCCTTTTGTTTTTTATTTAATTAAATTATTAGAATGCAGCATTTCCCGGAGTTCTTGGGAATGGAATTACGTCTCTGATATTAGTTATACCAGTGATATACATCATTATTCTTTCAAATCCAAGTCCGTATCCTGAGTGAGGGAAACTTCCATATCTTCTTAAATCAAGATAGAAACTGTAATCCTCTTTGTTTAATCCAACTTCGTCCATTCTCTTTTCAAGAGCTTCTAAGTTGTCCTCTCTTTGAGAACCTCCTATAATCTCCCCGATTCCCGGTGCAAGAAGGTCCATAGCTCTTACTGTTTTTCCGTCTTCATTAAGTTTCATATAGAAAGCTTTTATCTCTTTTGGATAGTCTGTTAAGAATACAGGTTTTCCAAAGTGTTTTTCAGCTAAGAATCTTTCATGTTCACTTTGTAAATCAATTCCCCATTTAACTGGGTAGCTGAATTTTTGTCCTGATGCAAGTAAGATGTCAATAGCTTCTGTATATGTTACTCTTGCGAACTCATTGTCAAGAACGTTGTTTAATTTATCAATAAGTCCTTTTTCTATAAACTGGTTGAAGAATTGAATCTCTTCTGGGCATTCGTCCATTACATATTTTATAATATATTTTATCATTGCTTCCCCTAAATCCATATTTGCATTTAAGTCAGCAAAAGCAATTTCAGGCTCTATCATCCAGAATTCAGCAGCGTGTCTTGATGTATTAGAGTTTTCTGCTCTGAATGTTGGTCCAAATGTATAGATGTTTCTGAATGCAGAACAATAAGTTTCACCGTTTAATTGTCCGCTTACTGTTAAGTTAGTAGCTTTTCCAAAGAAATCTTTAGAGTTGTCTACTGTTCCGTCTTCTTTTTTAGGAAGATTGTTAACATCAAGAGTTGTTACTCTAAACATCTCTCCTGCTCCCTCAGCATCAGATCCAGTTATAATTGGTGTGTGAGTGTATACGAAATTCTGCTCTTGGAAGAATTTGTGAATTGCATAAGCAAGAACAGATCTTACTCTGAATACTGCTGAGAATGTATTTGTTCTTGGTCTTAAGTGAGCAATCTCTCTTAAATATTCAAATGATTGTCTTTTATTTTGTAAAGGATAGTCAAGAGATGCTTTTTGAACTACAGTTATTTCAGTTGCAATAATCTCTGTTGCCTGTCCTTTTCCTTCTGATTCTTTAAACATTCCTTTTACTGTAATTGAAGAAGATATTGAAAGGTGAGATATTTCTTCAAAATTTGGTAAATCAGAGTTATAAACTACCTGTATTCCTTTAAAGAAAGAACCGTCATTCAGTTCGATAAAACCAAAGTTCTTTTGATCTCTTAATTTTCTTACCCATCCAGAAACTTCTACTTCTTTTCCAAGAAACTCTTTTTCGTTTCTATATAAGCTTCTTACTGTTGTACTGCACATAATAATCCCCCTAATTTAAATTTTCTTTATTTACATCATCAACGATTTCTATGTTATCTAAGTGTGCTCTTACCTGAGCTCTGAACTTTTCCAAATAAAGCTGTCTGTATTTATGTCTTTCTTCAGCCTCTTCATTTGTCAGTTCTCTTGTTTTTGCAAGTTTAGAAAAATAATTTACTTTTTCTATAATGTCTTTCATTTCCATTTTTTACTCCTACTTTCTTCTAAATAAAACCATAAAGTATATTGGTAATTATACATTTTATTTTATTCTTTGTCAAACATACTCTTATTTATATTAATTACTATTCCAAGAGCTGCAAATATAGTTATGATTGAGCTTCCTCCATAACTAAATATAGGCATTGGAATTCCAAAAACAGGAAGAAGTCCTAAAGCTACAAAAATATTTATAAGAAACTGGCTGATTATATATCCTGCTATTCCCAAAGCCAGATAACGTCCAAAAATATCCTTGGAATTTATTCCTGTTTCAACAATAAGATTATAAAGAATAAAAAATAAAATAACAACTATGATTACACCCACAAATCCCATTTCCTCTCCAAAAAGAGCCATAATAAAATCTGTGTGTATTTCCGGAAGATAATCATATTTTTGAACTCCGCTCCCATATGATCTTCCAAGGATTCCTCCATTTCCAAAAGCCATAAGAGACTGCCCCACCTGATATCCTATATCAGCATTACCAATATAATTATCTGTGAAAAGTCCTTCTAAAAACATTTTTATTCTTTCTGTTTTGTATCCCCCTGAAATTTTATCAGCATACTTCATTATAAAATAACAGCCTGCTCCTCCAAGAACAGTTCCTAAGCCGGTTACTGCCACTATAACTTTTTTATTTATTTTAGTTAAAAAGAGCATGAAAATATATATTGCTCCATAGTGGATAACTGTTCCCAAATCATTTTGAAGGAATATAAACAAACCAAATATTCCAAGCCAGATAAGAGAATTTATCAGTATTATCTTTATAGGAACTTTATTTTCTTCACCTTTTGCCAAGGTATTTGCCATTAATATAATAAAAGGAACCTTTATCATTTCTGAAGGCTGTATTGTGGTAATCTTAAGATCAATCCACCCTTTAGCACCATTTACACTTTTAGATATAGAACTTGGACCAAAAATAACCAAAAGGAGCAGTGCAAGTGAACCGAAAACTATTAAAGCAATCATCCACTTTTTTCTGTACCACTGATACTTTATTTTTGATACAAACCATCCAAGTCCAAAAGATACAAATAAGATAAACATATATTTTTTTACACTAAACATATTTTCTGTATAAAGCCCTATACTCAGCATATTAAGAGTTCCAAGAACAGAAAGAATTACTGCAATCGAGACAATAACATTTTTTCTTCTTTCCATTCTCTTTTTCTCAAGACTTTTCTGTATCTTTTCATCTATCTCATTATGCTGATGATAAATACTCTTGTTTTCTATTTTCATTGTGTCACCATTTATGTTTTTAGTTTTTAATATTTCCAAGTATTATTATATCATAATTTGATAAAATCTTATGCAGTTTCTTTGCAGAAATATCTTATTTTTTCTTTCTGGATTTTTTAGATTTTGTTACAGTAACAGTTTTCTTTTCTTCTTCTGCTTTTTTTCCTGCTCCTCTTACTTTTTCAACAATAGCTTTAAAAAATACAGCTATTGCATAACCGCAGTTTACCATAGCTGATACTGGGAACATACACACAAGAACTGTGAAAAGAACAGTTTTATAATCTCTTGCTTCTCCAAGCCCTGTGTAAACAATATAGGCAGCAGCAACAGCAGAAATAAAAAAGTACTGAGACAAGAGAACTCCCCTTCCCGTGATCGGGAAGGGGAGTTTTACATACGATTATCCGGTCGTCGCCCGAAATAAATAGCAAAACCAAACCGGCCGGCCAGAATCAAAAAACCGAAAATAAGAGGCTCAAGAGAAGAGGGACGGATTCGAATACGCAAAAGCCATGGATTCCCGGTACGCACGGAAACACACACGCCGACACATCGGACGCTGAAAATATCCATTTATTCGTATATTTGCGTACGAAATTCTTTCGAAATGGCAAAGAAATTCACTTATAAGACACAAGGTACCTGTTCGAAATCCATCGAAATCGAATTGGAGGGAGATATCGTCAAAAGCGTCCGCTTCGAAGGCGGATGTCACGGGAATACCCAGGGAATAGGTCTGCTGACGCGCGGGATGCAGGCTGCCGACGTGATCGCACGTCTCGAAGGCATCGACTGCAAAGGCCGGGGAACATCCTGTCCCGACCAGCTGGCAAAGGCGTTGGCGTCAGGCCCTCGGACAATAACGGCTACGACGAAACCCGAGAACGGTCCGGTTCTCCAAAATCCGGGGAAACAAAGGAAAAACAAAAGCAGCTATACCGTCAGTCG
>UQOH01000043.1 GCA_900542625.1 uncultured Fusobacterium sp. | reverse complement strand
TAACTTAGTCACGTAATTTTTAAAAATAAAAAAGAAGAGGAAACGGCTTTGGGTTTTCCCTCTTCTTTTTAATAATTTTGGTTTGTTGTATAGCAAACACTTAGCAAACAAGTCATCTTTATATTTTATATATTCACTGAAAAATAAATAATTTAAACAGTCATAATATATGATGTTTTATTATTTGCCAAAGTATGATAAAATACATAAGAGAATTTATTTTTCTTTACTATGTTTTTTATCAATTATATAATTAAAGAAAAGAAAAAAGCTATAAAAATAAAGTAAAAATTATAAAAGGACTGGGGAAAATGGAATTTAAAGAAATAGAATATATTAACAGGAGTACAGATAAGATAGAAATAGAAAAAGTTCCGGGCGAAAATTTTCTGAAATTTTTATATTACAATCCTTTTGGAAAACTTCCTTTAGAGGCACTTGTAAAGAAAAAGTTTTTATCTGAATGGTATGGAAAAAAGATGAGCAGCCCAAAATCTGCTGAAATGATTGAAAAATTTGTAAATGAACACGGAATAAAATTAAGTGAATCTAAAAAATCTCTGAAAGAGTTCACATCTTTTAATGATTTTTTTATAAGAGAGCTTAAACCGGGAGCAAGAAAAATAGACTTTGATGAGGATATTCTTGTTTCTCCTTCAGATGGAAAAGTAATAGTTATTGAAAATATGCATGACAGCAGTAAATTCTTTTTAAAAGGAGAAGAATTTACTTTAAAAGAATTTTTTAAAAATGAAGAGCTGGCAGAAAAATATATGGGTGGAATAATGGTTATTGTAAGACTTGCACCTGTAGATTATCACAGATATCATTTTCCTGCTGATGGAAAAATATCTGAAAGCAGAGAGATAGAAGGATATTATTATTCTGTTTCTCCCCACGCCATAAGAAGAAACTTCAGAATTTTCTGTGAGAACAAAAGAGAGTATTCTATTTTAAGAACAGAGAAATTCGGTGATATATGCATAAGCGAAATAGGTGCTACTATGGTTGGAGGAATAAAACAGACTTATACTCCAAACACTGCTGTATCAAAAGGAGATGAAAAAGGATATTTCTATTTTGGAGGTTCTACTGTAATAATGTTTTTAGAAAAAGACAGAGTGGAAATAGACAGAGATATTCTTGAAAACAGCATTAATGGAATAGAAACAAAAGTTTTTATGGGAGAAGGAATAGGAAGAAAGTTTTAGTCGAGGAGTACAATCTTGAAAAGAAAACCTTGTTATTTTAAAAAAGGAGATATAGTTATATACCTGTTTATTTTCATTTTTTTCTCAGTTTTATTGAGGTATACATCAGGGATGGAAACAATAAAGGGAAATAAAGTTGAAATATATGTTGATAACCAGCTTAAATATGTTTATCCTTTACAGGAAGAAAAAAAAGATTATTTTGTAGATACTAATTTAGGCGGAGTCAATGTTCAGATTGAAAATATGAAAGTAAGAGTAACCTCTTCTAATTCGCCGTTAAAAATCTGTGTTAAACAGGGCTGGATTTCTAATGCAGGAGATACTATAATCGGAGTTCCTGACAGACTGCTTATAAAAATTTTAGGAGATGTCAGTGAAACAGAAGAGCTGGACAGCATAGCCAGATAAAAAATAAAGGTGGTAGCAGATGAAATATAAACACATATTCATAAAAATTTTTATAGTCGGTGTTCTGTTGGTGTTTATACAGACAATGTTTCAAAATATGGATGGTTTTTTAAATATCTTAAGCAAAAGTTCAAATTATCTTAGACCATTTATATATGCAGTATTTATTGCTGTGCTTTTAAATCCTATGGTGGAGTTTGCAGAACACAGATTAAAATTTAAAAGAGGAATGTCAATAACTGTTTCATTATTGGCTCTTATAATATTTTTGATAGTAACTCTTCTTTGGTTTATTCCAAATCTGATTGGCAGTTTTGAAGAGATTCTTGAAAAGCTCCCTGCATTTCAGGAAAGATTTAATATATATCTTGAAAAAATATTTGATTATTTAAGAGCAAAAAATCTTCTTCTTTTAGATGGAGAAGAGATCAAACAGGCAATACAAGAGTTTTTTGTAAATAATATGAATAATATCAGAAGTATTTTAATTTCTATAGGGCTTAATGTTCTTGACTGGATAATGGAAATATTTATGATTCTTTTGGGAGGTTTTCTTGCTTTATATTTTTTATACGACAGAGAGTATTTTATGAAATATATTAAAAATATGATATTTATTTTTTATGGTGAAAGAGAATCAGAAGAGGGAATGAATTTTCTGATAGAATGTAAAAACATCTTTTTAAATTATATTCTTGGAAGAATAGTTATTTCCATTTTAGTAGGTTTAATTTCATATGTAATAATGAAAATAGCAGATGTTCCTTATGCACTTCTTAATGGTGTAATGATAGGTGTTGGAAATATGATTCCTTATTTTGGTTCAATAGCAGCAGGAGTAGTGGCATTTGTACTTGTTTTTTTATCAAATCCGATAAAAAGTATTTATCTTCTTCTTGCAATTATTATAGCTCAAAATGTTGACGGATACATAATAGGACCTAAAATTCTGGGAAAAAGTGTTGGATTAAGTTCATTCTGGATAATAGCATCTGTAATAATTATGGGAAATATAATGGGAACATTGGGAATGTTTTTAGGAGTTCCTATATTTGCTATTTTAAAGCTTATCTATACAAGAGTATTGAAAAAGAAAAAAGAAAGATTAAAGATTGAGGAGAAATAAAAATAATGAAAGATTTTACAATAATAGCATCATCAACTATGGGACTGGAAAGTATAGTAAGAGATGAATGTATTGAACTTGGGTTCAAAGATGTGCAGACTTTTAATGGAAAAGTTGAATTTAAAGGAAATTTCAGAGAAGTTGTTAAGGCAAATATCCATTTAAGATGTGCAGACAGAATATTTATAAAAATGGGAGAGTTTAAAGCTCTGACTTTTGAAGAACTTTTCCAAAACGTAAAAAAAATAAAATGGAGCGAGATTATAGAAAAAAACGGAGAGTTTCCTATCAGCTGGGTAAGTTCTGTTAAATCAAAGCTGTTTTCAAAATCTGATATTCAGAGAATAGCCAAAAAAGCTATTGTTGAAAATATGAAAGAGGTTTATGATATTGAAAAATTTCCTGAAAACGGACCATTATTCAGAATTAAAATACAGGGAAATAAAGATATATTTACAATAATGATTGATACAAGCGGAGAGGGACTTCACAAAAGAGGATACAGAAATCTGATAAATGAAGCTCCTTTAAAAGAAACAATGGCTGCAGCTCTTGTAAAACTTAGCAGATGGAAAGGAGGAGACAGACCTTTCCTTGATCCAATGTGTGGTACAGGAACTATCGCTATTGAGGCTGCAATGATTGGAAGAAATATTGCTCCAGGAGTAAACAGAAACTTTGCTGCGGAAGACTGGAAAGTAATTCCAAAAGATTTATGGATAGATTTAAGAGATGAGGCTTTTTCTCAGGAAGATTATGATAATAAAGTAATGGTTTATGCCTCTGATATAGACCCTGAAACAATAAAAGTAGCAATAGAGAATGCTGAAAAAGCAGGTGTTGAAGATGACATACTTTTTGAAACTAAAAACTTCCTTGAGCTTGAAACAATGGCAGAAAAAGGCTGTCTTGTAACAAACCCTCCATATGGAGAAAGACTTTTAAATGATGAAAAAGTAGAAAGATTATACAGACTTCTTGGAGATGTATGCAGAACAAGATTTCCAAAATGGTCATATTACATCATAACTTCTTATCCTGAATTTGAAAAATATTTTGATAAGAAATCTACTAAAAACAGAAAATTATATAATGGTGGAATAGAGTGCCATTATTATCAATATTATGGAGAAAAGTAAAAAATGAATAAAAAAGATTTTAAAGATTATAACACAGAAGTAATGCTGCAGATCTTAAGAAATGTTAAAAATCAGCTGGCAGCAGCAGAAAAAAACAACGATACAGAAACAATAAAAGTTATCACAGAGGAAATTATTCCAAAATATGAAAAACTTTTTCTTGGGCTTGCAGAACTGGATATCAGAGATAAAACTGATGAGGAAATTCAAAGTTTCAGAGACACAGTTGATAAAATAGCTGAGGCAAACAATCTTACAGAGGAGCACATAAAAAAATGTATTGCTCTGAGAGAAGAGATGAAAGGAAAATCCGGTGCAGAAGTTATAAAAAGAATGTTTGAATATGCTGTAAAAGATTTAAAAAAGAAAAAAAGAATTCTTTTAGAAAGAATGGACGTTCTTCTTAAGGAAGAGACTCAGCTTGAGGCAGATTTGAAAGAATGTATTCAGTATGATGCAGAAATGGAAATTTCAGGAAAAATAGTTGATGTAAGAGAAAAGAAAAGAGATTTAAACGAACTGATATCAGCTAATGATAAAGAGATAGAAAGAATAAATAATGATATAAAAACAAGATGGAAATATGAAATATATGGAACTGTTTCCAGAGATGAACTAAAAAAAGCAGCAGAGGGAGAATAATATGTTAAAAACTCTTTTAATATTTATAGCAGTTATTTTTATAGCAACAATAGGGAGAAATATACTTGCTGGAAATGGTCCGGCAGGTAAAAAAATAAAAGTTTTAAAAAATCAAACGGAGGTTAAATCAATGTCAGATTTAGTATTAAATGCGAAAATAGTTACAGATAAAGGGGAAATAAATATAAAATTATATCCAGAAGTAGCTCCTCTTACTGTATTAAACTTTGCTCACTTAGCAAAAAGAGGATATTATGATAATCTTATTTTCCATAGAGTTATTGAAGATTTCATGATTCAAGGAGGAGACCCTACTGGAACTGGTGCAGGAGGACCTGGATACCAATTTGGTGACGAATTTAAAGAGGGAGTAATCTTTGACAGAAAAGGACTTCTTGCAATGGCTAATGCAGGAAAAAATACAAACGGATCTCAATTTTTCATAACACATGTGGAAACTCCATGGTTAAACTATCATCACACAATTTTTGGAGAAGTTGTTTCTGACGAAGATCAAAAAGTTGTAGATGCTGTAGAGCAGGGGGATGTTATAAAAACTATTGAAATCACAGGAGATTTTGATAAATTCTTAACTGAAGAAAATAAAAAAATGACTGAGCAGATGGATGAAGCTTTAGATGCTCAATTCCCTAATTTAAAAAAATACTAATATAAAGAAAAGACCATTGCAATTATTAATCTGCAGTGGTCTTTTTGTTTTGATTTAATATTCCTCAAACATCTCTACACTTAGAATTATCATATTAAAGAACATTA
The DNA here is from genome assembly GCA_900542625.1 of uncultured Fusobacterium sp. Taxonomy (GTDB): domain Bacteria; phylum Fusobacteriota; class Fusobacteriia; order Fusobacteriales; family Fusobacteriaceae; genus Fusobacterium_B. Next base: position 12,082 of record UQOH01000043.1, on the reverse strand, counting down.
AATTAGAAGTTATTATTATTTTTTTGCTTTGAGAATCATATCCCATATCTTTTGGAATAAACACTTTTATTCCTTTAAACTCTTCAACAATATAAGAAGATATATTTTCTGCTTCATTTTCATTTTTTATAAATTCGCCTCGAATTATTGGTCTGCACCCGGCTCAGCCAAATTTTGTTATTTCTTGTTTTAAAACAATACCGATAAAATCTCTTTTTTGAGCAAAGTTTATTACTTTATCTGATATTTGAATCATAATTCCTCCTTTTTATTCTTTCTTTTTCTTCTGCTGAATACTATGTAAGCTGTTTCTCCTGCACATATTATTCCTAAAACAATTATAATTATATCCTTTGTTCTTTCCTGTTCAGTCTCATCAACCGGCAGATAAGTTTCTCCCTCTTCTGAACTTTCAGAAAAAGCAGAGAAATTATTAACTTTTATTTTATCTCTTGGAATATAAGTTATTTCACTTTCATGGTCTGCTTCTGCTGAAAAAATTACATCATTTTCAGTATCAATAGATTTAGTATCAATTATAAATTCCTCATATTTTTTATGTACAGGGTCAAAATATGGAATTTTTATATCATCTATTTTAAACTCTTCTTCATTTTTTACAAAGAATATAACTTCATATTCTTTTTCAGCTGTATAAACACTGTTTAACACTCTTTCGTCATAAGAAGTAACCTTTTCAACAACATTATATTTTTTTATATCTTCTCTTTCAGAATTCAAAATATTTTCCAGCTTATCCAGATTAGCACTTCCATAAAGCTGTAATTTAAGAATTAAAGCTTTTTTACCATCTATTATATCGTTTCTCCATGAATATTTTCCTTCAAGTTCACCTACAACACCGGAAAAATTTAAAGGCTTATTTTCTTCAGGAAGAGGAAGGATATTTATTTCAAGTTCTCTGAAACCAAGATAGACAGTAGGATCAGTTGTGCTGTCCTCTGTATCTTCTGTTATTCCTATTCCTCCGCTTATTATTGTTTTCTTTCCAACTGAAACAGGTTCTAAAATACTTCTGAAAAGAGTCAGTTCAATATGTTCCTTTCCATTTGCTGTAACTCTTCTTGGAATAGGAAAACCTCTGTTGTCCCGTGGTGTAATATTTTTCATAGAAAAACCGTTAAAAATAGGCGGAGCTACATAACTGTAATTTCTTACAGAAATTTTTATAACAACATTTTCTGCAAAAGGAATTTTCTCCTCAATATAGTAATCTCTTTTATATTGAGTTGTACGCAGCAGAAATTTTTCTTTTTTCTCTTTTTTTGCTGTTCTTTTTACAACACTCATTGGAATTTTATTAGATGCAATTCCATTTTCAGTTTTTACACATAAAGTTACCTTTCCCTCTTTTTGAGGACAAAGAGTATACACATCTGATTTAGAATATTTTACTTTTTTATTTATGGAAGTATAGTTTGATCTGTTTCCCATAGATATAACTTTAAAGTTTTCAATTCCCTCTATCACATATTCTGATTTGTTTTCTCCAAGAAACTCTACTGTGAGAATAACATGCTGTTTCACAGCTGGTTTTGTATTGTTTACATCTATTTTTATTTCTGAAAAAACTGTTATATTTATTAAAAAAAATATAAATATTTTAAAAAAATTTTTCATCCCCTCACCTATGCCCATTCATTCTTACAACTATTAATATAATAAAATTTTCTAGGAAGTTAATTTTTCTAAAAATTCTTTTGGTATTCTTCCGACTCTTTTTCTTTCATAATCAAAAACTGCCATTTTTGTTGTTCCTTTTATAACAATCTCATTGTTTTCGTTTATAATTTCGTAATTCATGTTAAAAGTAATTTTTTCAACTTCAACACCTGTTATTCTGCATTTTAAAATTTCCCCAAGAAAAACTTCTTTAAGATAGTATACATGAGATTCCAGCTGAATCATTCCTTTTCCCTCTATATCAGCTTCATCATATCCTATGCTGTTAAGCCACTCCATTCTTGACTGCTGAAAGATAATAAGAGCTCTTTCATTTCCCATATGTCCGCCATAATTAATATCTGAAATAATTACTTTGTAATCCATTTCATACATGTCCGTATCACCTCTTTCGTATCTTAATTATTAAAAAAACTAATGAAAAACTTACCATTATAAGTATTATAGCATTCCTTTGGAAAAAATACAAAAAAGAACGCCGGATTTCTCCGACGTCCTTTTTTACACATTCATACAAAATATACATACTCTATAAGATTAAGTAGGTATTAATGTTCCTTTATTTACCCTGCTTAATTTTTCCTTGAGCAGCGGCAATCTTAGCTATAAGAAGTCTGTATGGTGAACATGATACATAATCAAGTCCTATCTCATTACAGAACTCAACACTACGAGGTTCTCCACCGTGTTCTCCACAAATTCCAAGTTTGATGTTAGGTCTTGTTTTTCTACCTTTTTCAATAGCCATCTTCATAAGCTGTCCAACACCATCTCTGTCTATGCTGATGAATGGGTCTTTTTCAAATATTCCTTTATCAACATATTCTTTTATAAATTTACCTGCGTCATCTCTTGAGAATCCGAAAGTAATCTGAGTAAGGTCGTTAGTTCCGAAACTGAAGAATTCAGCTTCTTCTGCTATCTGGTCAGCTGTTAAACAAGCACGAGGAACTTCCATCATTGTTCCAACTTTATATTCTATTGAAGCTTTTCTTTCAGCAAATAGATTTTCAATAACTGCTGTTATTTTTTCTTTTATATATTTTAATTCATCTTTTTCAACAATAAGAGGAATCATTATTTCAGGTTTAACTTCAATTCCTTTAGCCTGTACATCAAGAGCAGCTTCTATAATTGCTTTTGCCTGCATTTCATAAATTTCAGGATAAGTAACTCCAAGTCTGCATCCTCTATGTCCAAGCATTGGGTTTACTTCATGTAAGAACTCTATTCTGTCTTCAATTTCATGAAGTGGTTTTCTCATAAGTCCTGCAAGTTTTTCTCTGTCTGCAGCGTTTCTTGGTAAGAATTCGTGTAATGGAGGGTCAAGTAATCTTACAGTTACAGGTTTTCCATTCATTAATTCAAAGATATCGCTGAAGTCTTTCTTTTGGAATGGATAAATTTTAGCAAGTGCTCTTGCTCTTTCAAGCTCAGAGTTAGAAACGATCATTTCTCTAACTGCCCAAATTCTTTCTTCACCGAAGAACATGTGCTCAGTTCTGCAAAGTCCGATTCCTTCTGCTCCAAATCTTAATCCAACAACACAATCTTTAGGAGTGTCTGCATTCATTCTTATTCCAAGATCTCTTACTTCGTCTACCCAGCTAATGAACTTTTCAAAAGCACCAGTTAGTTCTATTTCAGTCTTAGGAACTTCACCTAAGTAAACTTTACCAGTTGATCCGTCAAGAGAAATAAATTCTCCTTCTTTTATAACATGTCCTCTTGATTCTAATTCTTTTTTGTCTTCATATATTGTTAACTCACTGCATCCGCATACACAGCATTTTCCCATTCCTCTGGCAACAACAGCAGCATGTGATGTCATTCCTCCACGAATAGTTAAAATACCGTCAGCTATGTTCATTCCTTCAATATCTTCAGGAGAAGTTTCAAGTCTTACAAGAATTCCTCCGCCGTTATCTTTTATAGCTTTACAATCAAAGAATACTTTTCCTGATGCTGCACCTGGAGATGCTGCAAGTCCTTCTCCGATTTCTTTAGCATTTTCCATTCCTTCTTTAGAGAATGTTTTGTGAAGTAATTGGTCTATACTCTTAGGATCTATTCTAAGGATAGCTTCTTCTTTAGTGATTAATCCCTCTTCAACTAAATCAACAGCTATGTTGATTGCAGCTTTAGAAGTTCTCTTACCGTTTCTTGTTTGTAACATATAGAATTTTCCTCTTTCAATAGTAAATTCCATATCCTGCATGTCTTTATAGTGTTTTTCAAGAGTACGGCATATTCCCATAAACTGCTCATAAATTTCAGGCATTTCCTGAGCAAGTTTGTCTATTGTTTCAGGAGTTCTGATACCAGCAACAACGTCTTCACCTTGTGCATTTATTAAATATTCTCCGAATATTTTATTTTCTCCGGTAGCTGGGTTTCTAGTAAATGCAACACCAGTTCCTGAGTTTTCTCCCATGTTACCAAATACCATTGACTGAACGTTAACTGCTGTTCCAGGAAGTCCTGTTATTTCGTTAAGTTCTCTATATATTATTGCTCTAGGGTTGTTCCAAGAATTAAATACTGCTTTAACAGAGCTTAAAAGCTGTTCCATTGGGTCAGCATAGAAATCTTCACCAGTTTCTTCAGCATAAAGGTCTTTAAATTGTGCAGTGATAAGTTTTAAATCCTCAACATCTAAGTCAAGGTCACTTGTAACACCTTTGTTTTCTTTTACTTTATCCATGATAATATCAAATTTATATTTAGGTACTTCTTTTACTACATCTCCGAACATTTGTATAAATCTTCTGTATGAGTCCCATGCAAGTCTTTCGTTGTTAGTAATTTTAGCAAGAGATTCTACTGTTGTATCGTTAAGCCCAAGGTTAAGAATTGTATCCATCATTCCGGGCATAGATACAGCAGCACCAGATCTAACAGATACTAATAAAGGATTTTCTCCATGTCCAAAAGTTTTTCCTGTTGCTTCTTCTAATTTTTTTACACTTGCAATAATTTCCTCTTTTAATTCAGGCCATATTTTTTTATCCTGATTATAGAATTCACTGCATGCCTCTGTAGAAATTGTAAATCCAGGTGGTACAGGAAGACCTATATGTGTCATTTCAGCTAAGTTAGCACCTTTTCCACCTAATAAGTCTCTCATATTTTTGTTACCTTCATCAAAAGAGTAAATAAATTTTTTCATAACGAATTCCTCCTTAAAATTATTCTAGAGATGTATTTTGAAATCATTTTTTCAACTAATTAAAAACTTTAAATTAATTCCTGTTCTTTCATTATTTCTAATATTACCTGTGCAGTTTCTTCTATTGCTTTCTGAGAAACATCTATTATAGGGCAGCCTAATTTTTTCATAATATAGTCTGCATAGTTAAGTTCTTCTATTATTCTTGATAAAGAAGAGTACGATGAACCATTTCTAAGACCAATACATCTTACTCTTTCTGTTCTTATCTTATTAAGCATTTCAACAGAGTTCGTAAGTCCTATTATCTTTTTCTTTGGAATCTCAAACAATTCTTTCGGCGGTTTAACTTCCGGAACAAGCGGAATATTTAAAACTTTCAGGTACATTTTGTTTGCTATATAAATACTAAGAGGTGTTTTAGATGTTCTTGATATTCCTACTAAAATTAAGTCTGCATCATGCAGCATATGCGGGTCTTTACCATCGTCAAATTTTACTGCAAATTCAATAGCCTCAATTCTTCCGAAATATTTTTCATCCATGATTCTGTAAGCACCGGATTTTCTTTTAGGCTCTTCACCTATCTGCGACTGCAGTGCTGATAAAAGAGGATTTAAAAGGTCGGAATATTTTATGTTGTTTTCATTACAGAATTCTTTCATTCTTGCAACAACATCTACATTTACCAGAGTGAATAAAATAAAAGTGTTTGCATAGTCTTTTATTTTTTTCAGTTCTTTTTCTAAAGCTTCTACTGTAGAAATACGACTGTGCCGAATGATATTATACTTATCAATATCAAACTGACTAAGTGCACATCTAAGCATTTGTTCTCCGGATTCTCCAAAGGAATCTGAAAAAATATGTACCGTCAATTTTTCTATACTCATACTCAATCCCTCCCGATTACAAATAGAAAAACTATTTTTCTAAAAACATGCTACAACATTTTTAAAAAAATTGCAAATAAATATTAAAAATTATCCAAAAAAAGATTAATTTCTATCCAAAATATAAAAATTTTATTTTTTCTCTTGTATCAAGTACTCTGAATATTATCTTATATATAATTTTCGGCAAATCTTTTCAATTCCCTTTAATTTTTTTATTTTTATTTTAAAATTTTATTTTTAAAATAAATTTTTTTATTTTTTTTATTATCAACTTAACTATTTCATTTCAATGATTAACCTGTCAAATACTTTTTTGAAGAGACCTTTTTAGTGAAAATCTGCTTGCTTTTTTCTGGAAAAAATACTAATATGTAGTAGTCTGTTTTGAACGGCAACACAATATCTTGTGTTTTATTTTATCTGACAGGATGATATATTGTTACTTATAATTGCAAAGGAGAAGTGCTATGATTGAAAGAGTTGTGAAAAGAGATGGGGAAGTTGTTCCTTTTATAAAAGAAAGAATAGAAAGAGCTATCACACTTGCTGCTCAGCAGAGTGAAAAACCAATGGATTCTGAGGTTGTTAAAAAAATTGCTTTGCAGATTGAAAATATGGATATAAAACAGCTTGGAGTTGAAGAGATTCAGGATTTAGTTGTAAAAAAACTTATGGCTACAAGCAGAAAAGATGTTGCAATGCTTTATCAGGGATACAGAGCTGTTATGGCAGACAAAAGAGCAAAAGAAAAAAATATATATAAACAGATTTATGAATTAATAGATGCAACTGATAAAGATCAGATGAATGAAAATGCAAACAAGGACTCTAAAACAATATCTGTTCAGAGAGACCTTCTTGCAGGAATTTCTTCAAAAGATTATTATTTAAATAAAATTCTTCCTAAGCATTTAAAAGAGGCTCATGAAACAGGAGAGATTCATATACACGATCTTGATTATCTTCTTTTCAGAGAAACAAACTGTGAATTGGTTGATGTGGCAAGAATGCTTAAGGGAGGATGCAAAATAGGAAATGCAAAAATGCTTGAACCAAACTCTGTTGACGTTGCAGTAGGGCATATTGTACAAATTATTGCTTCTGTATCTTCAAATACTTACGGAGGATGTTCAATCCCTTACTTAGATAAGGCTCTTGTTCCATATATTATAAAAAGTTTTAAGAAACACCTTAAAAAAGGACTTAAATATGTACAAAGATTAACTGATGAACAGGTTGATGCTGTTATGGCAGAGGGAAATATTGAATATTCAAACAGCTCATTAAAAGAGAGATTTCCGCTTGCATTTGATTATGCAGCAGATATGACAGAAGAATCTGTTAAACAGGCTATGCAGGGATTAGAATATGAGATTAACTCTCTTTCTACAGTAAACGGTCAGACTCCATTTACTACAATAGGAATAGGAACTGAAACTTCTTGGGAAGGAAGACTTGTTCAGAAATATGTTCTTAAAACAAGAATGGACGGTTTTGGAGCTAAAAAAGAAACTGCAATTTTCCCAAAAATAGTTTACGCAACTTGCGAAGGATTAAACTTTAATCCTGAAGACCCTAACTGGGATATATCTCAAATGGCTTTCAGCTGTATGACAAAATCTATCTATCCTGATATTCTTTTTGTTACAAAAGAGCAGGTAGACAATGGAACAGTTGTATATCCAATGGGATGCAGAGCTTTCCTTTCACCTTGGTATGATAAAGAGGGAAAAGAGATTTATGCAGGAAGATTTAACTTTGGTGCTACATCAATAAACCTTCCAAGAATTGCAATTAAAAATAAAGGAGACGAAGAGGGATTTTACAGAGAATTAGACAGAATAATGGATCTTTGTAAAGAAAACTCTGTTTTCAGAGCTAAGTATTTAGAAAATACTCAGGCAGAAATTGCTCCAATCATATGGCAGGAGGGAGCTCTTGCAGAAAAAAAATCTAAAGAAACTATCAAAGACCTTATTTACGGAGGATATTCAACAGTATCAATAGGATATATAGGATTAAGTGAAGTTTCTCTGTTAGTATACGGAAAAGATTTCTCTGAAGATGAAGAAGTTTATGAAAAAACTTTCAAAATTTTAAAACATATGGCAGATAAAGTTGCTCAGTTTAAAAAAGAAACTAATCTTGGATTTGCTCTTTACGGAACACCAAGTGAATCTCTTTGCAACAGATTCTGCAAGATAGACAAAGAAGAATTTGGAAGTATTCCAATGATTACTGACAAAGGATACTATGATAACTCATTCCATGTTTCTTCTCATATAAAAATCAATCCATTTGAAAAATTAAGAATGGAAGCTCCGGGACATAAATATTCTTGGGGAGGACATATCAGTTATATAGAAACAGATTCTTTAAAAAATAACTTAGAGGCTGTTTATGATATTTTAAAATATGCAAGATCTATAGGTATTCATTATATGGGAATTAACCAGCCTGTTGATAAATGCCATATATGCGGATTTTCAGGTGAGTTTTTAGCAACAGAAGATGGATTTACTTGTCCAAACTGCGGAAACCATGACAGCAATCAAATGAATGTTATCAGAAGAGTATGCGGATATTTAAGTCAGCCTGATGCAAGACCATTTAACAGCGGAAAACAAAAAGAGGTTATAGCAAGAGTAAAACACATGTAGCAGGAGATATACAAATGAACTATTCAGACATAAAATTTACAGATATGATTAATGGAAAAGGTATAAGAGTAACACTGTTTGTCAGCGGATGTACTCACAAATGCAAAGGATGCTTTAATAAAGAAACATGGGATTCTGAATACGGAGTTCCTTTCACAAAAGACATTCAGGAAAATATACTTCAATATTTCAAGAAATTTGATTCAGCTATGCAGGGATTATCCCTTTTGGGAGGAGATCCTACATATTTCAAAAATCTTGAACCTCTGACAGAATTTACCGGTGAATTTAAAAAACGTTTTCCTAAAAAAGATATCTGGATTTGGTCTGGATTTACTTGGGAACAAATTACATCAGATCCTAAAAAATTTAATCTTATAAAAAACTGTGACGTTCTTATTGACGGAAAATTTACAGAAGAATTAAAAGATGTAAATTTAAAATGGAGAGGAAGTTCTAATCAAAGAGTAATTAATATTCAAGCTACTATAAAAAATAATAATGAAATAGTTTTTTATGAAAATTAATAATATTAAAAGGGATACAGTGAAAATTGTATCCCTTTTAATATTACAGCAGGTTTTTAATTAAAGCAGCCAAAATAGGAAGAAACATTGCCGGAAGCATATTTGTTACTTTTATATTTTTATTATCAAAAATCAAAGAAACAGAAAGCCCTATAAGAAGAACTCCTCCAACAGTGGAAATCTGATTAATAACATAAGGGTCTGTTACGCTTTTTAAAGCTCCGGAAAGAAGAAAAAATGTTCCCTGATATAAAACAACTATAACAGCCGAAAAAATAACTCCTATTCCATAAGTTGAAGCCAGTATCATTGCCATTACACCGTCAAGAATAGATTTTATGTAAATAATGCTGCTGTCTCCTTCAAAAGCAATTTTAAGCGGTCCTATCACAGCCATAGATCCTATTGAAAAAATAAGAGTTGCAATTACAAAACCTTTAACAATATTCCCCTGCTTTCTGGCAAATTTTCTCTGAATAAACTCCCCAAGGCTGTTTAATTTTCCGTCTATGTCTAAAATTTCTCCTATTACCACCCCAACAACAAGATAAATTACATTGAGCATCCCGTTTTGATACTGGAGAGCATCTTTCATTCCCATAACAGACATCTGCAGACCTATCACCACAACAATTGATTTACTGATTTTTTCTGAACTGTAATTTTTAAAAATAACACCTAAAATAGTCCCCACACAAATACTTAACCCGTTTAATAATATTGTAAACATCTCTCTCGCCTCTTTATTATTTTAGTATTAAATTATTATAACAAAAAATGTTTAAAACTTAAATATTTTATTGAAATTTATTTTAAAAAAGAAAAATATATAAAAAATCGAAAAAAATATTGACACTTTTCTTAAAAAGTTATAATATTGTATTGTAATTTATTAGCACTCATATGAAACGAGTGCTAAAACATAAAAAGCAGAATTTATTTTAAGGAGGATTTAAAATGAGCATCAGACCAATCGGGAACAGAATTTTAATAAAAGCTCTGAAAGCAGAAGAAAGAACATCAGGCGGAATTATATTAACTCCTTCTTCTTCAAAAAGCAGCCCTAATATAAGCGAGGTTGTCGCTCTTGGAAAGGGTGATAAAATAGAGGGAATTAAAATAGGAGACCATGTTATTCATTCTGAATACAGCGGTACAAAAGTTAAGGATAATAATGAAGAATATACTATTATAGATTTTGAAAATATTTTAGGAATTATTGATTAAGGCATTGCATTTGGGGAGGTACATAAAAATGGCAAAATTAATAAAATTCAATGAAGAGGCAAGAAAAAAATTAGAGGCAGGAGTTGATACCCTTGCTAATGCAGTAAAAATTACTTTAGGTCCTAAGGGAAGAAATGTTATTCTTGAAAAAGCTTACGGCTCTCCTCTTATTACCAACGACGGTGTTTCTATTGCCAGAGAGATAGAGCTTGAAGATCCATTTGAAAATATGGGAGCTAAACTTATAAAAGAAGTGGCTACAAAGGCAAATGATGTGGCAGGGGACGGAACTACAACTGCAACAATTCTGGCACAAAATATTGTGAAAGAGGGATTAAAAGTAGTAAGTGCAGGAGCTAATCCTATATTTATAAAAAAAGGTATTGATAAGGCAGCAAAAGAGGTTGTAAAAAATCTTCAGGAAAAAGCTAAAAAGGTTCAGTCAAACAGTGAAATAGAACAGGTTGCGTCAATATCTGCAGGAGATCCTGAAATTGGAAAACTTATAGCTCAGGCTATGGCAAAAGTCGGGGAAACAGGAGTAATCACTGTTGAAGAGGCAAAATCTCTTGAAACTACTCTTGAAGTTGTAGAGGGAATGCAGTTTGACAAAGGATATATCTCTCCTCATATGGCAAATGATACAGTGAGAATGGAGGCATCTCTTGACAATCCATATATATTGATTACTGATAAAAAAATATCAAGCATGAAAGATTTATTGCCGCTTCTTGAAAAAGTTGTACAGACATCAAAACCTCTTTTAATTATAGCTGATGATTTGGAAGGAGAGGCTCTTACAACTCTTGTTATAAATAATCTTCGTGGAACACTTAATACAGTTGCTGTTAAGGCTCCCGGATTTGGCGACAGAAGAAAAGCTCTTCTTGAGGATATTGCAGTTCTTACAGGAGCTGCAGTAGTAAGTGAAGAGATGGGAATGAAACTTGAAGAGGCAGGAATAGAAGTTCTTGGTTCTGCTAAAAAAATTAAAGTAACAAAAGACAGCACAACAATAGTTGACGGAAACGGAGATTCCCAAGCTATTGCTGACAGAATAGAACAGATTAAATCTCAAATGGCTGAAACAGAATCATCTTATGATATTGAAAAAATGCAGGAAAGAATAGCTAAACTTTCCGGAGGAGTAGCTGTTATAAGAGTGGGAGCTGTTACAGAAACAGAGATGAAAGACAAAAAATTAAGAATAGAAGATGCTCTTAATGCAACAAAAGCAGCTGTTGAAGAGGGAATTGTTCCCGGCGGAGGGGTTGCCTTTGTAGAGATTTTAAAATCTATGGAAAACTTTAAGCTTGAAGGAGAAGAGGGAATGGGAGTTGAAATAGTTAAAAAAGCTCTTATTGCTCCTTTGAAACAGATAGCTGTAAATGCAGGACTTGATGGAGGGGTTGCAGCAGAAAAAGTTAAATCTCTTCCAGATGGTTTTGGACTTGATGCTGCAAAAGAAGAATATGTTGATATGATGGCAAATGGTATTATTGACCCTGCCAAAGTTACAAGATCTGCAATTCAAAATGCAGCCTCAATAGCATCACTTATTCTTACAACAGAAGTTGTGGTTGTAGACAAAAAAGAACCAAAAACATCAGAAATGTCAAATCCTGATATGATGATGTAACTTATTGATTAAATATATAAATATGCTGAAAAACTAAAATTAAAATATAGAGCCTGTTTAGGATTATATTTTAATGGCAGTATTTTTAATAAATTAAATTTCTTTCAAACAAAAAAAGACAGCCTGCCAGACTGTCTTTTTTTATTTGAGATTTTATTTTTTTAAATTATCACACAGCATATCATCTAATAACCTGCTTGATTTGAATTTTACATGTGACTTTTTTTCTTTTATCTGTAATATCTCTTCAGGATTTTTCG
>UQOH01000042.1 GCA_900542625.1 uncultured Fusobacterium sp. | reverse complement strand
CTGCTTTACAGTCCCGTTCAGATTATTTATTTTTGACATTATCACACAGAAGATCATCTAACAGTCTGCTTGATTTAAATTTTACATGTGATTTTTTCTTGCTTATCTGTAATATTTCTTCAGGATTTTTAGGGTTGTTTATATGTGTTCTTTTAGTTTTTCTTACTTCAAAACTTCCAAATCTTCTGAATATTACTTTTTTTTCATCTCTTAAAGCTGAGGACAGAGAAAATAGAAATTTCTCTATTTTCTCTCTTCCCTCTGCCATATTTTCACATTGGTTTTTAATCGTGTAAAGTTCTATAAATTGTTTTGTATTCATATCTCAAACCTTAAAATTCCCATCTGAATCCTAGGTTAGCCTGCCACTCTGTATCAACAGCAGCATCTCCTGATTTTTCTAAATCTAAGTATACATTTACATTTTCAGCAAATCTGTAGTTTGTTCCTACTCCAAATTCTAACCATGTATCTGATAAATCTTCTGATTCTTTTACTGTTACACCATTTGCTGTATAACTGCTGTCTATATCTCCTGCAAATTCTTTAACCGCATGAGCTCTTGCATAGACATTTCCATTGCCAAATTTATATCCGACAGATGTTCCAATTCTTCCCTCAGCTGTGTAAATTGAATCTTGAGATACTTCTATACCAGAATTTGTTGTATAAGTTTCATCTCCAAGTCTTCCAAAGTGCATTCCAACATTTGGTTCAATAAACCATTTTTCTGTTAAATCAAATCTCTTTCCATATTCTCCGCTTAAACTGATTCCATAAGTGTCATATTCACCTTTAGAGTTTAAATTGTTTCCTCTTCCATTTACATCAAATTTATTGTTTAGACAGCTTACTTTGTAAAGAACATCAACATAGTGTCCATTGTTATTTACCCATGTTGCATACATTCCTGCGCCAACTGAATAGTTTTCTCCGTTTCCTAATTCGTAGTTTGTTTCTCCATCAGTATAGCTTACTAAATATCCTAAGAAAATATTCCCGTTATTTACAGAATATTTTTTGTCATATCCAACTTGGTATGTTTGATATTCATTGTCATATCTGCTTCCGTTTTCAACTTTTCCACCGTAAACTCTTGCCCATACTCCGTGTTCAGCAGAAGAATTTCTTAATTCTCCCATTCTTTGAGTAAGACTTCCCATTTCCTGTTTCCATGATAGATAGTTAATTGTTGCTAAATCTTCTATTCCAATTACTGTGTTGCTTTTTACTTCTGCTTTTATATCAGATACTCCATCATTTGTTGCATTTCCTGTAATACCTCCAAATAATGCTCCTTCTGATATTTCAATCTTATTATTTTTATTTTGAGAAACTACTGCATTATTTAAATTTTCTAAAGACTCTGCAACATCTTTTCCAACAAGATCATCTGCTGTTAGATTTGTTCCTATTTTAACTGTTTCTTCTAATGTTCCTGCCTCAATGCCACCTTTTGTTTCTAAAGTTCCATTTTTTATTTCTGAATCTATTACAAGAGTTCCTGTTCCAGATATTTCATTTACTTTATTTTCAGAAGTTTTTATTGTTATTTTTGAAACATCTTCAATGTGGAAATTAACATTATTATTCTCAATTTTATCAACTAAAATTGCATTTGCGTCATCAACTGTATGAAGTTTTTCTATATTGTTTAATCCACCTGTAATTTCTGTTTCACCACGAACTACAAACTCATTAAAACCTCTATTTGTATTTTGTGCTAATAAATTATATGCTCTACTTGTCTGTTTTTCTATTAAAGAACTGTCGAAAGATTTTACGTTTTCTGTAAGTTCAAGAATAGAATTTCCTGCATACCCTGAATAAATTCCAGCAGCTTTAAAATTATCTACATCTATAACAATTTTAGCATCTCCTGTTACTTTTGCATTTTCTGTTTCTCCACCTGCAATTACTTTTCCTTGTATTTCTCCACCTGAAATAGTTATAGTTGAATTACCATTTACTACAGCACTTGCTTTTTCTCCATCTGCAACTCCTCCACCATAAATATTTCCTGTAACTGTTCCTCCTAAAATTGTAATATTAGTATTTCCTGTTATATCTGCATTAGCTTTTAAGACGTTTGTAGGTAAACCTCCATTATTTTCTAAATAATTTTTTCCTTCATCATTTATTACAGCACTTGCTTTTCCACCACCTACTATTTCTTGAATTTCTCCACCAGTTACAACTATATTAGTATTTCCGAATATTTTGCTTTCTGGAGCTGTATCATCTCCTTTACCACCATTATCTTTTTCAGAACGAAAATAATAATCAAATAAGGCTTCTCCTCCACCGATAATAGTTCCTATTTTTCCACCATTAATTTCTATATTTGTATCTCCAAATACTACAGCTTTTCTATCTGTCCCTTGTCCTAAATATGCATAATCTGTAAAGCTTCCTCCAATTACTTTAGCTGTTGATAAATCGCCACCGTTTATAACTATATTTGTACTTCCTGCATTATATTTTTTTTCATTAAATTCATATTTTCCATTTTCATCTGCAATTCCTATAATTGAATATCCAAATTGATTTGAATTGTTTCCTCCAACAACATAATCTACTATTTTTCCATTATTAATTATAATTTCTGTATTTCCTGTTTCTGCAATTCCTATATTATTTGTTCCAGAAATAATACTTCCACCATAAACTTCTGCCAATGATGTATTTTCTCCATTTATTGTTACTTTAGTTGCTCCTATCTTTAAAATGGAATTTGGATTGTTAATTGCAGCCCATTTGTTGTAATATGATTGTCCACCGCCATAAACACGTGTTCCATCGTAATCTACTATTTCACCATTATCATCTTTAGAATAAGTTACTCCTGTGACATTATTAATTATTACTTCTGATGTGTTTTGTATAAAAGAATCTCCACCTTCAACTATTCCTGAACCAAAAATTCTTCCTGTCCAAGTATTATTACTATTATCAGAAAAACCACTAACAGCAGTATTTTCAACTATTACTTTTGAATTTCCAGCTGTTAAATTTGTCCCTTTTCCAATAGAAAATCCTCCGCCTCTTATATCTGCTTGTATTTCTGAATTTGTTATATGAATTAAAGAATCTCCATCAACTGCTGAAATTCCTTCTCCTGAAATTTCTGAACCTCCTACAATTTGTGTTTTAAAATCTACGCTTTTAAAATTAGATATATTTAATTCTAAATTTTTACTTATTCCATAATTTTTTCCACCTGCAAAAACTCTAGCATTAGTATTATTTTTTTTAAATATTATATCTTTTCCATCTAAAGATACTTTTGTATTTTCTAAGCTTTCTTTATCAGAACCACCATAAATTTTATTTTCAAAAGTTCCTCCTGTAATTTCTAGTTCTCCATTTCCAATAATAATATCTTTATGTTCACCATCCGATATAGTTTCTGCAAACCCCACTGTTCCAGTAATCATAAATGCTACTACTAATCCTAAAGTAACTTTCACCTTTCTTTTTAAAAATCTTTTTAATGAACTTTCAACATGATTTGTACCCATAATTACCAATTCCCTCCTTAAAAAATTAAATGTTTGATTTGAAAAAATAAAGTATTAACAAATTTGTTTAGCATATCAAATAATTTGTTAACGGTGTAGAAATGCTTATGATTATTTATACAATTTTAGTTTTTAAGATGAGAATATTAAGGAGGATTTTATCGATGAACAACTTTATTAGCACAGAGAAGTCATTGAAAAGATGGCTTAAAAACAGAGTGACAGTAACAACAGCAACAGTTGTAGGATTTTTAATTGCAGGAACAGTAGTATTTGGGGCTACAATGGATATTAATAATGGAACAAAAGATCAAGAAGTTAATGAAATAACTAATGTAAGCTTCCAATTAATAAAAACAGAACCAACAACGGAGAATGATGCAGATGAAATATCAGGTAGAAAAACAGGTTTAAGAATAAAAGGAAAAGGAAACGTTTCTGTAAAAGATATAAATTACTCAGCTGAAGAAACAAAATTAACGGAATTAATTAAAATAGATGGTACTAGTACACAAACAGTTAATCCACCAGAGGAATTATCTGTAGATATAACTGGAAATATAAAAGTAAACACAACTGTATTAGATATAGTTGCTGCAGATGTTACAAATAATGGAAATTTAACAGCAACAAAGGGTATTGCTACAAAAGTTAATGGTAAATATGGAGATGTTTCTTTCACAAACAATGGAACAGTAGAAGCTAAATCAGGATATGCAGTAGATATAACAACTAAAGAAGGGTATACTTCAACTTTTAGTAATAATAATAAAATTGTTGGAGGGATTGTTTCAACAGGAGATGGAGAAGCTAAAATAACTAATAATGGGGAAATAATTTCTCAAGGAATTGTTGGAATAAAATTAACTGGAAATATTGAATTTATTAATGAAAAAGAAGGAAAAATAACAGGAGATAGTTCTGGAATAGAAAAATTAAATACAGAGGATAAAAAAGAAAATATAAAAATAATTAATAATGGTGAAATTACTGCTTTTGATTATGGAATTAATGTAGATGGATATGGAAGCCTTCGTAATGAAATAGAAAGTGAAATTATAAACAATAAAAAAATAATTATAGATAATACAAATGAAGACAACACAGCTATAGGAATTTATGTAGGAACTCGTATTGAAGATAAGCAAGGAATAATTAAAAATAGTGGAATAATAGATATTAAATCAGATTCTGATAAGAATGTTCATTCTCTTGTAACTGGTATAAGAGTACATGAAAAAACAAAAGCAGAAAATACAGAGACAGGAATTATAACAGTAAGTGGAAATAAAGTTTCTGGTGTAGCAGTAACAGGTGGAGCGGTAGATGTAACAGAAGATATAAATGATTATACTTCTTTTATAAACCAAGGAAAAATAGAAGTAAAAGGGAATGAAAGTATAGGACTTTTAGTAAGACATGATGCTTATAACGGAAATACAGTAGGGGAGGATAAAATAAAAGCTGCCGCTGCTTTAAAGGTTTCAGCTGGGAATGAAGAAACAGGAAAAATTACTATAACAGGTGATAAAGTAATAGGTGTGAAACTAGCTAAAAATGGACAACAAAATAATGAAACAGTAAACTTAACTTTTGCTAATGAAGGAACAATAACTTTAGGAGAAAAAACAACTAACGGAATAGGAATTTTAGTAGAAGCAGGAGAAGCTGTAAACAAAGGAATAATCTCTCTTGGGATGAAAGATACTGGAAACCAAGCTATTGTAAATAATGGCGGAACAGCAAAAAATAGTGGTATTATCCAAATTTCTGATATGACAAAAGAGGAAATATTAGCAAAAGTAGATAAAGATGGAGCAATAGAAAAATTATTTGAAGGAAACGTAGATAATCCAGGAACAATAGTTGATGAAAATGGAATTGCTGTATTTGAAGCTGAAGATGCTATCACAGGCGGAGCAATAGATACAGATAAATTAAATACTGTAGATGAAAACAAAGGTTCAGTAACAATAGGTACAGGAGCAGAAGTACAAATAAAAGAAGGTAATGAATCTGCAGATTTACATACATTTAATATTAATGGAAAAGCTACAATAGTAAATGATAATGGAGAAGTTAAAATATCTTCAGATGTAATCAATATGACAGCAACAGGAAAAATGATAGTTTCTGATGATGCTGTATTATCTCTTTCAAATGGAAATTTAAATAAAGTTCAAGGAACAGGAAATGAAACTTTTGCTGAAGCTATAGAGAATAATGGAACATTAAATCTTACTAATATGAGATTTAGAGGAAATATTATAGGAGATAATGGAGTAATTAACTCTTTAGGAAGAAATACAATTGATGGAGAAGTAGCCGGAGAATTTAATATTGGAACAGGAAATGGTACAGAAAAAACAAACGTTACTTTAGTAACAGCAGATTCATCATATACAGGAACAATAAATATAGGAAAAGATGGGCAATTAGTTCTTGAAACATCAGGAAAAGAAGTAAGAGAGACAGCTTTATCTAATTCAAATGGAATTACAGTAACAGGAACAGGAGATAAAGATATCGCTTTAGATATTTCTAATATAAGCGGAAAAGAAACAGTAATTGACTTGGGTGGAAGTAACACATTTAATAATATAGATGTTACATCAACACTAGGAGAAACTGATGGAGTATATGTAATTGATGCTAGTGATTTAGCTAACGGTGGAGATACTAATAATGTAAAATTAACATATAATAATAATTTATATGAAGATAATTCTATTTTAAATAACATGAATAACCATGCATCAGAAGTATCTAATTACTTCTCAGCAGATAAAGCAGAAAGAAAATCTCAACTAGATAAATTATATTCTTCTAACATTTATTCAGAAACAGTAAGAGCAGCTTACGATAATGTTAAATTAGTAGAAGATACAATTCTTTCTTTAGACAGAGAGGCAGTAGTTGGTAAATGGACAGCAGAAGGTAAAGCTCTATATTCTAAAAACGAATACGACAGAACTGGTTTAACAAAAGATTACACTTCTGAAATAGAATCAACAGGATTAATGGCTGCATTAAAATATGGAGTAAATGAAACAACAACAGCAGGAATTGCATTTGCAGGAGTAAAACAAGATGTTGATACAGATGCAGGAAGTGCAGATGGAGATGTATTCTATTTAGGAGCATTTGCAGATAAAGAATTAGGAAACTATACTTTAACAGCAGGAGCAGGATATCAATTAGGAAAATATGATGCAGACAATACAGCAGCTAAAACTTCTGATTCATCATATGATTCAAATGCTTTTTCAGCATATGTACAAGGAAAATATGTAGCTGATTTAGAAGATGGTTTAACATTTGAACCAAAAGTTAAATTAGGATATACATATATAGAACAAGACGATGCGACAGATTCTTACTTTGGAGTAAAAGATGCGGAACTTTCAACAGTAGATGCAGAAGTAGGATTTGATTTAGTAAAAACAACACAATTAGAAAAAGCTAAACTTGATGTAACATTTGGAGCATCATACATAAAAGCAATGGGAGATACAGATAAGAAATTTGAAGGAAGCTTTAAAGGAACAGCAGGAACATTTGATGTACTTGGTGCAGAACTTGCAGAGAATACAATTAAAGCAGATTTAACAGCAGAGTTAACTCAAGAAAATGGATTCTTCTACAATGCAGGAGTAACATACAGATTTGGAAGCGACAATACAAAAGATTATGGTGCTAATTTAGGTATAGGATATCAATTCTAATAATAAATTTCTCATAAAATAAAAATAGAGTCTGATGTAAAAGTCAGGCTCTGTTTTATATATAAATATATTTTTAATAAGTGATTAGTGAGAAAGTTATTATAAAAAGCAAGGTATAAAAAAAAGACATGCTTCGTTATGTAAAACAAGCTGTCTTTTTTTTAATACATATAAGTTTTTATTTTTTACTATTTGCTTAAAGCTTTAGTAATTCTTGGACTTAAAGTATTAGCGTTAGCTTTTAAAATCTGCATTAATTCAGTTTCAGAAGCTCCTTTAATAGTTTTTAAAACTTTAGTACAAACTTTAAGTTTTAATGTTTGTCCGTTGATAACAACAGTAACTGGTTGTAAATTTGGTTTCCAAACTCTTCCTGTTAATCTGTGAGAGTGAGATATTTGGTTTCCAAAAGTAATTCCTTTACCAGAAATTTCGCATCTTTGCATTTGAGCACCTCCCCCTAAAATAATTATTGCAAATTATTATATCATTATATAGAAAATATATCAAGGGCTTTTTTTATTTAAAGGGAAAAAAATAATAAAAAGTTTATTTTTGAAGTAAATATATTTAAAAGAATGAGGAGCCGGCAAAAACTCCTCACCTTTTTGACTGATTATAAAGTTGTCTTATAAATTAAAAAATATATAATAACCACTATAACCAGTCTTACAAGAAAACTATTTATGCTGCTCACCCCCTTTCTGTTAAGGGCTAGAACTATTATATCAAAATTGTTATTGATAATCTATAAAAAATAAGTTATAATTTATGTACAAAGACAAGAAAACTTTTATGATGTTTCACCAAGAGAGCAGACGGCAAACTGCTCTCTTTTATTTTTTTGATAAAAAAGCTGTGATTACAAAATATAAAGTGTTATCAATCTTTAAATAATATTGAATATAATAAAAAATAGGGTATAAAGATAATAATAGTATTCAATTTATTTTTCAGAAAAAATAAAAAAATGGGCAGTTTTCGGCTCGCCACAAGCCGATTACCACCCAATAAAAACAATTAATCATAGATTAATATGTTTTTTGTGCTGTCAGTAAAAAGATTACTAATAGCAATACAAGTATATAGAACTTTCTCACTGTTTCACCTCCTTTCAGGCTTAACAGGAGCGGAGACAGTCTATTATATCATTGATTTTTAAAAAAATCTATGATATACTTCAAGTAACAAGTATGTAGATGTATGAGACAAAAAAGACAAGGACGCCACTTAAACACCTTGTCTTTTTTATTTTTTGATAAAAAAACTGTGATTTCAAATATATTTTGTAATATGTTATTTTGAAAAAAGTAAATTACAAAATATAAAGTGTTATCAATCTTTCACAATATTGTGATATAATATAATGTAAAATATATTTAAAAAAAGGTGATACATGTGAATATTCATAGTCATAATATATTGGAATTTGATAAACTGAAAGACAGTTTAAATGAATATATGGTTATTGAAAAAAATAAAGAGAAAGTAGAAAATCTGGGAATATATAAAGAGATAAATTCTCTTAGAAAAGAGTTTGAAATTGTAAGAGATTTTATTGATTTTTCAAAGTATGACGGCGGACTGGAAACAGCAGGAATGAAAGATATTCTTGAGCTTCTTAGAAAATGTGACCTTATGGGAATGTTTTTTGAGCCTGAAGAACTTTATGATATCAATCAGAACTTAAGACTTTTCAGATTATTTAAAAACAAGCTTGAAGATTTAGAAAAATACAAAGAGTTAAAAGCTAAATTTTCAAATACTCCTGTTTTAAAATTTATTGAAGATATAATTAACAAAACTATAGATAATGAAAAGAAAATCCAAGATGATGCATCTTTGGATTTAAGAGATATCAGAGCACAGAAAAAACTTTTATCAGCAAATATAAAAAGAAAATTTGATGATATGTTTTCAAATGAAACTTATACAAAAGCAATTCAGGAAAAAATAGTAACTATCCGTGACGGAAGAAGTGTTATTCCTGTAAAGGCAGACTTCAAAGGATTGATAAAAGGGATAGAGCACGACAGATCATCAAGCGGACAGACAGTATTTATAGAGCCTCTTTCAATAGTTTCTCTTAATAATAAAATGAGAGAATTAGAAGCAAGAGAAAGAGAAGAGATAAGAAAGATACTTTTGAGAATAACAGACCAGATAAGAATGAATGTTGATGATGTAAGAAAAATCGGAGAGAGTGTTCTTGAAATAGATTTTTTAAATGGAAAAGCAAGATATGCAATAGAGCATAACTGCACAATCCCAGAGATAAATGCAAGAGAACAGCTTTCAATAGTAGAAGGAAGACATCCTTTTATAGACAAAGACAAGGTTGTTCCTTTAACATTTGAAATTGGAAAAAAATATAACACACTTTTAATAACAGGACCTAATACAGGAGGAAAAACTGTAGCTCTTAAAGTTGCAGGACTTCTTACTCTTATGGCTCTTGCAGGAATTCCTATTCCGGCAAAAGAAAATTCAAGCATAGGATTTTTCTCTTCTGTATATGCAGATATTGGTGATGAACAGAGTATAGAGCAGTCTCTTTCTTCATTCTCGGCTCATTTAAAAAATGTACAGGAAATTTTATCAAATGTGACAAAAAATTCTCTTGTTCTTCTTGATGAGCTTGGATCAGGAACAGACCCGGTGGAAGGGTCAGCTTTTGCAATGGCTGTTATTGATTATTTAAGAGAGAGAAAAGTAAAATCAATGATAACAACTCACTACAGTGAGGTTAAAGCATATGGATACAATGAAGAGGATATAGAAACAGCATCAATGGAATTTAACTCTGATACTCTTTCTCCAACATACAGACTGCTTATAGGTATTCCTGGAGAAAGTAATGCCCTTACTATTGCAAAAAGACTTGGCGTAAGTGATGAAGTAATAGAAAAAGCAAAAACATACATTAGTGATGAAAACAAGAAAGTGGAAAAAATGATTTCCAACATAAAAGATAAGGCTGATGAGCTTGAGGCTATGCAGGTAGAAGTAAACAGGCTGAAAGATAAAGTAAAAAAAGATCAGGAAGAGTACGAAGAGAGATTAAGACAGCTTGAAATAGAAAAGAATAAAATTCTTAAAGAGGCTTATGAAAAAGCAGATGCAATGGTAAAAGATATGCAGAACAAAGCAGCAGCTCTTGTAAAAAAACTTCAATCTGAAGAGAGCAAAAAAGATGATATGAAGAGCGTTCAGAAAAGTCTTAATATGCTTAGAAGCAGCTTAGACCAAGAGAAAAAAGCAAATGTTGAGCAGAAACCAAAAACAGTAAGAAAAATAGATATTAAAGAAGGAGAAAAAGTTCTTGTATCAAGTCTTAAACAATATGCAGTAGTATTAAAAATAAACGCTTCAAAAGAAACAGCATTTATTCAGGCAGGAATTTTAAAACTTGAAGTTCCTCTTGATGATATTAAGAAAATTATAGAGAAAAAAGAAAAAGTATTCACTCCTGCATCAACATCAAAAAGAATAAGTGTAACATCAAAAATTGATTTAAGAGGAAAAATGGTAGAAGAGGCTATTTATGAGCTTGAATCATATTTTGACAGAGCAATGATGAATGGGTATAAAGAGGTTCAGGTTATTCATGGAAACGGAACAGGTGCTTTAAGAAAAGGAGTTGTTGAATATCTGAAAAACTGCAGATATGTAAAAGAATTCAGATTTGGCGGACAAGGTGAAGGTGGTGTAGGTTGTTCAGTAGTAACTCTGAAATAAGATATACTTTAATAGTGGCAGCAGCAGGAATAGGAAAGCGTATGGGGCTTTCTTATCCAAAACAGTTTTTTGAATATAACGGAAAACCTTTGTTTATACATGTACTGGAAAAAGGTCAGAAATGCACTCTTGTAACAGATATTATAGTAGTAACAGGGCAGGAACTTATAAAAGAAGTGAAATATCTGTGCAACAAATTCGGGATATCAAAAGCTGTACATATAATAGAGGGAGGACAAGAAAGACAGGACTCTATTTATAACGCTTTAAAATTATGTGATAAAAATTCTTTCATAGCAGTTCAGGATGGAGTAAGACCTTTTTTCAAAGAAAGTTATCTGGAAAAAGCTTTTGAAGAACTTAAAAATAATACAGGGATAGACGGAGCTGTAATTGGTGTTCCTGTAAAAGATACAATAAAAATTGTAGATGAAAACGGCATGATAGTTTCTACTCCAAAAAGAGCTGCTCTTACAGCTGCTCAGACACCACAGGTGTTTAGAGGGGAAGTTTTGATAAATGCTTATGAAAAAGCACAGGAAGAGGGATTTCTAGGAACAGATGATTCATCTCTTGTGGAAAGGTACAAAGGAAGAGTAAAAATTCTTTCAGGAGATTATAGTAATATAAAAATAACAACAATAGAAGATATTAGTTTTCTTAAATAGGAGGACAGAAGTTAATGAAAGTTTTAATTTCTCAAATGAAACCATATCTTGGTGATGTGGAAAAGAATCTAAAAAAAATGGAAACAGCAGCAGAAGAGGCAGTGAAAGAGGGAGGAGATGTAATAGTATTTCCTGAGCTTTCTTTGAATGGTTCTCTTTTGGAAGATATAGTTTTTGATACAGGAATTTCTGAAATTCCAGCCTCTCTTTTAGAGCTTAGCCATAAAATTACAATAATTTTTGGTGCGGTTGAGGCAGATAAAGGAAAATTATATAACTGTGGGTATTGTCTTGAAAACGGAAAGGTTATAGGAAAACACAGAAAAGTATTTCTTTCAAACAGCAACGGAGGAAGTGAATCAAGATATTTTACAAGAGGAAAAGAGATAAAAATTTTTGAAAGCAGACATGGGGTTTTTGCTGTTGTTTTAGGAGAAGAAGGTTTAAATCCTATGGTTAATGGAATACTTGGAGCTGATGGAGCAGAGATAGTATTCAATCTTGTAAATGAACGTGCAGCAGTGAAATGTGAAAAATCTGTTTATGAGGCAGCAGCAGAAAGCAGCTGTGTATTTAATAAAAATTTCAACATTACTGTGAACAGAGTGGGAACAGAAGATAATGCAGTATTTGCAGGAGGTTCTTTTGCTGTATCTCCATTTGGAAAAATTATAGAAAAAATGGAGCAATTTAATGAAAAATTAAGTATAATAAACATAGACATGAGAGATTTAAGAAAAGCAGTTTATAGTTCAGTGCTAGATAAAGAAAGTAATCTGGAGATAATTAAAAAGGAAATTGAAAGAGTGATAAATAAATATTAACAGATTGCAGTCAGGAGGATTAATGAAAAAATTAGCAGCAATAGTATTATCACTGGCAGCTGTGGCAGCAGCGGTAATTTTATCTTTTGAGTTTTTTTATAAATTTTCGCCAAATGAATTTATAACTGACAGAACAACATTTATTTACAGCAACAAAAATTTAAACGAAGAGAAAATAGAAAAATTTGAAAAGATTTTTGAGATAAACAATACAGAAGAGAAGAATATATTGGAAAAAGTGGACAGTATATATATTTTATCTCAAAGCAAGCTTTACAATGAAAATGTAAAGATGGTAGGAGTTGTAGATACAGGTTTTTATTATCCTCTTATGCTTATGAAACTGAAAGAATATTTTAATTATAGAAGTGATTACTTTTATGAGTTAAAAGATGATATGAAGAAAGAGATAGGGCTTTCAAAAGATGACGATATCTATTTAAAACCTTATAGAGGACTATTTTTTATAGGAACAGATACAGAGTCTGTAAACAGAATAATTCATGGAGATGGTAAAAAGAGTCTGAATGTTGTTGAGATTTTAAATGCGAGAGCAGACAGCGATCTTGGAACTTTGGTGTTCAATCAGGAAAGAGAAAGAATTTTAGGAATAGACAGAGTTGTGATTTCAGGAAATATTGAGGATAATGTAATAACACTTGACGGGTCTGTTTATGGAGATAATAATTTTATAAAAGATTTAAGTATGCAGCCAGCTGTAAGAAGAATGAATAAATATATAACAGACAACAGAATCTATTTTTCAACATCTAATATAAGAATGATGGATACATTTATTTTAAGAGCAATCTCTTCAAAAGAAAAAACTGCAAAACCGATAAAACTTATGCAGGAGCTTTTTGCAAAAGGGTCAGCTGAGATATTCTCACAGCTTAATGGAGAGATGGTTATGGATCTTGAAAATGGAAATTATCTTCTTGGTCTTAAAAATTCTGAAAACACAGAAAAATATGTAGAATATTTTAAAAATGATGATGATATAAATATTGAAAAAGACAGAGAAGGAAATATTTATATCTGTATCGGTGATGATACGTTTGTTCCTGTAAAGAAAATAAAAGAGATAACTCCAAATCAATTTTTCTCAGGAAAAGTTGACACATATTATGGAAAATTAGAAGTGAATGGATTTTATGAAACAGACAGCCTTAGAATAAAGGCAAAAATAGAATTAAATGAAAAAATAATAAAACTTTAGGAGGGAAGATTAATGATAAGAGTATACAATACAATGAGTAAAAAAGTTGAAGAACTGGTTCCGTTAAAAGAAAACGAGATTTCAATGTATGTATGCGGACCAACAGTATACAACTATATACATATTGGAAATGCTCGTCCTGCAATATTTTTTGATACAGTAAGAAGATATTTTGAATACAGAGGATACAAAGTAACATATGTTCAGAACTTTACAGATGTGGACGATAAGATGATAACAAGAGCAAATCAGGAAGGTGTTTCACTGAAAGAGATTGCTCATAAATATATATCAGCTTATTTTGAGGATACTAAAAAAGTAAACCTTAAAGAAGAGGGAATGATAAGACCAAGAGCAACTGAGCATATAGGTGAAATGATAAAAATAATTAAAACACTTGAAGATAAAGGATATGCTTACGAAGTTGATGGAGATGTATATTTTGAGGTTGAAAAAAATAAAGATGATTATGGATGTCTTTCAGGGCAGAATATAGAAAATCTTAAGGCAGGAGCAAGAATAGAAGTTAATGATATTAAACGTTCTCCTGTTGACTTTGCTCTTTGGAAAAAAGCTAAAGAGGGAGAACCAAGCTGGGATTCACCTTGGGGAAAAGGAAGACCGGGATGGCATATAGAATGTTCTGCAATGTCAAGCAAATATCTTGGAGATACATTTGATATTCACGGCGGAGGGCAGGACTTAATATTCCCTCACCATGAAAACGAAATTGCTCAATCAAGATGCAGCAGCCATGGAGAATATGCAAGATACTGGATGCACAATGGATATATAAATGTTAACGGGGAAAAAATGTCAAAATCTTTAGGAAACTTCTTCTTATTGAGAGAAGTTCTTGAGCATTATGAAGGAAGAGTAATAAGATTTTTCGTATTAAGTTCTCATTACAGAAAACCTATTGATTTTTCAGACAATGAATTAAACCAAAGCAAAGCAGGACTTGAAAGAATAGACAATGCAGTTCTTAGAATAAAAGAAAAAACAGCAGAAAAACCTGTAGAAAACGGAGATAATCTTGAAGGATTAAAAACTTTTTTAGAGGAAACTAAGACTAAATTTATAGCAGCTATGGATGAAGACTTCAATACTGCACAAGGGCTTGGAGCAATCTTTGAACTTGTAAAAGAGGTTAATAAATATGCTGATATAGAAAAAGTATCAGAAGAGGGAATGAAAAATCTTGCAGCAGCAGAAACATATATCAGAATGATTATGGAAGAAGTTCTTGGTGTACAGCTTAAGAATGAAGAAAATGTAGGAAATCTTACATCTGAACTTGTGGAATTTATTCTTGAACTTAGAAGAGAAGCAAGAACAGAAAAGAACTGGGCTCTTTCTGATAAAATCAGAGACAGACTTGGAGAGATGGGAATAAAAATAAAAGACGGAAAGGATAAAACTACATGGTCCCTATAGATTTAAGAGAAACCAGCGGAGTTGTCCTTGCATATCTGGGTGATTCTGTATGGGAGCTGTATGTAAGAGAATATTTTATTCTTAAAGGATATAATATCAGAAATCTTAACAAACATGTTGTAGAATCTGTAAACGCAAAAACTCAAAGCAGGATTTTAAGAGAAATATTAGATGATGTGGATGAAAAATATAAACCTATAATAAACAGAAGCAAAAATGGAAATATTAAAACATTTCCAAAATCATGTTCTGTGATGGAATACAGAGAGGCGACAGGATTTGAAGCCTATATAGGCTCTCTGTATATAGATGGAAATATTGAAGAGATAAAAGAAATAATTAAAAAAAATCTAGGAGAGGAAAAACAGCATGGGATTATTTAAATTTAGTTTTGGATCAGGAAAAGGTATAGGAATAGACCTTGGAACAGCTAACACTCTTGTATACAGCAAAAGACACAAAAAAATAGTTTTAAATGAACCTTCAGTTGTGGCTGTAGAAAAAGAAACAAGAAAAGTTCTTGCAGTAGGAAATGAAGCAAAAGAGATGATAGGAAAAACTCCAGACTCTATTGTTGCAATAAAGCCTTTGAGTGAAGGGGTTATAGCTGATTATGATGTTACAGAGGCTATGATAAAATACTTTATAAAAAAAGTTTTCGGAAATACAATTTTCATGCCTGATGTTATGATTTGTGTGCCTATTGATGTAACAGGTGTTGAAAAAAGAGCCGTTCTTGAGGCAGCACTTTCTGCAGGAGCAAAAAGAGCTTACCTTATAGAAGAGGCAAGAGCAGCAGCATTAGGAGCAGGAATAGATATTTCAGCTCCAACAGGAAATATGATAGTTGATATTGGAGGAGGTTCTACTGACGTTGCAGTAATCTCTTTTGGAGGAACTGTTGTAAGTAAAACTATAAGAACAGCAAGCAACAATTTTGATATGGATATTATAAAATATATCAAAAAGACTCACAACCTTTTAATAGGGGATAAAACAGCTGAAGAGATTAAAATAAAAATAGGAACAGCTATTCCTTTAGAAGAAGAGGAAAGTATTGTTGTAAAAGGAAGAGACTTAATAATGGGACTTCCAAAATCAATAACAATTACATCAGAAGAGGTAAGAGAGGCTATATCAGATTCTCTTATGGAGATTGTAATGTGTGTTAAAGAAGTTCTTGAAAAAACTCCGCCTGAACTGGCAGCAGATATAGTTGACAGAGGAATTGTAATGGCTGGAGGAGGTTCTCTTATCAAAAACTTCCCAGTATTAATATCTCAGCACACACACCTAAGCGTAAGACTTGCAGAAAATCCTCTTTTAAGCGTGGTTGTAGGTGCAGGAATGGCTATGGACCAGTTAAAAGTGCTTAAGAAAATAGAGAAAGCAGAAAGATAATATGTTCAGGGATATAGTTTCTAATGAAGAAGCCAAAAGTTTTTTGATAAATGAACTTAAAAGCAAAAGACAGCAGGGAACTTATATTTTTTATGGAGAAGACAGAGATCTTGTAATGGAATTTGCTTTAGCTTATGCTAAAGCTCTTACATGTGAAAATGCAGAAAACGATTTCTGCGGAGTATGTGACAGCTGCAAAAGAATGGACAGCCTTACTCACGGAGATTTGGAAATATATGAGGACAGCAACGGAATAAAAATAGACAGAGTCCGTGAACTTGCTTACAGAGCATCAACAACTTCCTATGAAGGAGGAAACAGAATATTTATTCTGAGAGATGTGGAAAAACTGAAAAAAGAATCTGCCAATGCTCTTTTAAAACTTATTGAAGAGCCTGAAAAAGGAGATTTTTTTATTCTTACAGCAAATAATCTGAACATACTTCCTACAATAAAATCAAGATCTATATTTTTAAAAATAAAAAACAGAAGTGCCGAAGAGCTTGGTGTTTCTTCTTATGAATATGATTTTTTTCTTGGAAAAGGAAAAGAGATACTCGAATATAAAGAAAGTGATGCAGATTTAACAGCAGGTGAGCCTTACAGCGAGATAGGCATATTTTTAAAAAATTATTCTGATGAGCCGAATATTATAAATAAAATAAAAATTTATAAAGCTTTGAGAGATTTTTTTAAAAACAGGCAGTATATAAACGAAATAGAGAAAATAGTTTTTGCAGAAAATATAAGTTTTGCAACAGACAGCAATAAAATTCTTTTGCAGGAGATCTGCAGTTATATGTGTCATATGATAAAAGATTATGATAAACTGACAGAACTCATTGCTGTGAAAAATATGTTAAAAATGCCGGTGAACACTAAACTTTTAATGAAAGTATTTATAAATGAAATTTAAATTATTAAAAAATTTTATGGGATGAACTAAAATATCTCTTGATATTATTAGATTCATCCCAAATATAATTAAAAATTTACATAAACATAAAAAAAATACTTGCAAAAAATTTTATTTTTTAGTATACTAATTTATGTGGGTCGCATAGCTCAGTTGGGAGAGCACCTGCCTTACAAGCAGGGGGTCATAGGTT
>UQOH01000041.1 GCA_900542625.1 uncultured Fusobacterium sp. | reverse complement strand
AATCAAGCAGGTTATTAGATGATATGCTGTGTGATAACATAAAAAAATAAAATCTTAAAACAAACAGGAACTATATAAATTAATCTAATTGTTAATTTATGATAGTTCCTGTTTTTCTGTATTATTTTAAAATAATTTCTAATATGCTGCTTTTAAAATATTCAATACATCTTCAGATGATAATTTTTTGTATCCTCCGCCTAAAATAGTTGATTCTGCAATTTGAGAAACCATCTCTTCTGTTGTTCCAAGCTCTCTTAAAGTCAGAGGAAGTCCTAATCTTACAATAAAGTTTTTAAGTGCTTCAATTCCCTCTTCTGCTGTTTCCTCTTTTGTTTTTCCTGTGCTGTCAATATTCCATACTTTTTCAGCAAAACGTACAAATTTATCTAAACCATACTTATAAATATATTTGTAATATGGAACTGAAACCACTGCAAGACCTGCACCGTGAGGACAGTCTGTATATGCTCCAACCTGATGTTCTATCATATGAACTTCCCAGTCCTGTTTTTTAGAAAGTCCTGTTATTGTGTTAAGCCCTATTGTTGCACACCACATAATATTACTTCTTGCCTCATAATCTTCTGAATTTTCAAGAGCTTTTTCTGCACTTTTGATTAGAGATTCCATAACTCCCTCGATAATATAATCTGTTACGTTATCATCATCACCTGAGAAATACTGTTCCATAAGATGTGACAAAGTATCAAAAATTCCGCTTACCATTTGGTTTTTAGGAACTGTGTAAGTATATTCAGGATTTAAAATAGAAAACTTAGGATATACTTCAGGTGGGAAAACTCTTCCGTTTTTAAGCATTTCCTCTTCATTTGTAATAACAGAGCCTCCATTCATTTCAGAACCTGTTCCAGCCATTGTAAGTATACTTCCAACAGGAACAACTTTATTATTCAGTTTTTCAAAATTAACCCAGTATTTTTTCCATGGATCTTCTTCACAGTAAGCAGAAACAGAAATTCCTTTTGAACAGTCAATAACTGAACCTCCTCCTGCTGCAAGAATCAAATCAACATTATTTTCTCTTACAAGTCTTGCTCCTTCCATCATCTGCTTATATGTAGGATTCGATTTTATTCCTGCAAGTTCAACTACTTTTTTTCCTGAATCTTTTAAAATTTCCATTATTTTATCATAAAGCCCTGTTTTTTTAATAGAATTTCTTCCATAAACCAGAAGAACTGTATCACCATAATTTTTTAATTCCCCTGCTAAATTATCAAGAGCTGTTTTCCCAAAATAAATTTTAGTAGGATTGTAATATTGAAAATCATATTTCATAGATAATTCCTCCTTATTTTTTACTTTAATAAACCACATTTATATTATAGCTTATTTTTATAATTATTTTTGTTTTTTCTTTATTTTATATCTATATTATACTGTATTTTTTCCAGTTTCCTTTTTTAAAACGAATCCAGAATATTATTCCCCTTGTTATCCAGTCAACACACATTGCACAGGCAATTCCGATTACTCCCATTTTCATTATTATTCCAAATAAATATGAAAAAATAAGCCTTACTCCTATTGTTGTTATGAGAGATATTCCC
The DNA here is from genome assembly GCA_900542625.1 of uncultured Fusobacterium sp. Taxonomy (GTDB): domain Bacteria; phylum Fusobacteriota; class Fusobacteriia; order Fusobacteriales; family Fusobacteriaceae; genus Fusobacterium_B. Next base: position 16,381 of record UQOH01000041.1, on the reverse strand, counting down.
ACAGTGAAATTTACATCTCCTGCCGCTCTTAATCCTTTTCCAAAAGAATCTGCAAAAGGAAAAGCCAGAGCATTAACTGTATTGTGAATCAAAACCAATAAAATAACAAGCTTTTTTATTTCATCTGACACAGCATACCACTGCATTAAAAATGGCGTTGCTGCAAAAATTAAAATATTCCAGATTACAGAGATAATTACAGTTATTTTTATAAGTTTTTTAAAATACATCTCTGCCTCTGAAATTTTTCCTGCTCCCATGCTCTGCCCTATAACTGTTATAAACACAGGACCCATAGCAGATGTTATTAATGCTGCCACGCTCCAAATGCTTTGAGCAATTCCGTTTGCTGCAATCTGATATGTTCCGAAAAGAGCAGCTATACTGCTTAAAGCAACTTTCAAAAGCTGAAATATTCCGCTTTCTATTCCGTTAGGCACAGCAATTTTTAAAATTTTATTCAGCAGTGCTTTGTTCCACTGAAAAATTTTTCTGTAATAATATCTTACTTGATTTTTATTTTGAAAGCAGAAATATGTAATTACTCCTGCTGAAAAAACTCTTGCGATTAAAGAGGGATAAGCAACCCCTGCTGTTCCTGCCTTAAAATAAAATACTCCTATAAGGTTTCCTGCTATATTTATAATATTTGAAATAACAGATATATTCATTGTTACATTTGTTCTGCCGATACTTCTGTATAAAGCTGCTCCTGCATTGTAAACAGCAAGGGCAGGATATGAATAAGCAGATATGCGGAGATAAGTTATGCAGGATTCCATTACCTCTTTTTCTACTTTTCCAAATAAAAATCTTATAATTTTTTCATTAAAAATTAAAATCAATATTGTAATTACAACTGAAAATATTACTGATATCATTAACAGCTGGCTCACAGCATCTGATGCTTTTTCATTGTCTTTTTTCCCTATATACTGACTTACTATCACTGCTCCGCCAGAGGCAAGAGCAGTAAAAAGAAATAAGAAAACTGTATTAAAAGCATTTACCAAAGAAACACCTGAAACAGCTGCCTCTCCTGCATAGCTTACTATAAAAGTATCTGCCATTCCTACAAGCATCAGTAGAAACTGCTCTATTAACAAAGGAACAATCATTTCTTTTAATTGTTTGTCAGAAAATACAGTTTCTTTTTCCATGTTTTTCACCACTTTTCCATTAAAATTATTTAATTTCTTCTGCTTTTACTACAAGTGCACTATCAATAGATTCAAGATTTTCTCTTCCTGATATTATTTTTCCAAGAGGAACAAGTCCATTTGAATTTCTGAAATCTTTGTAAAAAAATGCTAAGTTTCCCCAAGGAGCATAATAAGTTAAATCACCGTCTTTTGGAGCACAGCTGTTTGGTGCTTTGCTTATATCCAGTTTTTTAGGAGGATAACTTATCTTTTCTGTTGAGCTGTAGTTTTCAAACTTTAATGTTAAAGGCAGCTGTTTTAATAAACTTTCTGCTGCACTGTTATTTTCCAAAGCTACAATTATTTCTTTATTATCAAAACTAAATTTTATTCTTTCCATTTTCTCTGCTCCTGTGCTGTATGAAAAAATTGATAAAAATACAAGAATATTTAAAAATATTTTTTTCATAAATATCACCTGTCTTTAATAATTATTTTAGTCTGCTGTATTCTTCATCAGAAACAGGCTCACACCATTCATTTGAACTGTTTTCTCCTGGAACTTCCACAGAAATATGGCTGAACCATGAATCAGCTTTTGCACCGTGCCAATGTTTTACTCCTGCAGGAATAACAATTACCATTCCAGGCTTAAGACTTACAGCTGCTTTTCCCTCTTCCTGATACCAGCCTTCCCCTGCTGTACATATCAATATCTGTCCTCCGCCTTTTGAAGCATGGTGAATATGCCAGTTGTTACGGCATCCTGGTTCAAATGTTACGTTTGCCATAAATATAGGAGATGCTCCTGCCTCTGTAAGAGGATTTAAAAAAGAGTCTCCTACAAAATATTGTGCATAAGCATCGTTTGGATTTCCCATTCCAAAAACATTTACTTTTTCAAATTTTTCTCTGTCCATAATTTTATTTTCCATATTTCTTTCAGCTCCTTTTCCATATATAAAACCAGATATTAATAAAAATCCTATCATTAATTTTCCTAATTTTTTTATCATATTTTTCCTCCTTTTCTCGAACTTGTTGAAATTACCAAAACTTTTTTATTCATAATCTACTCTCCTGTTTTTAAAACTTATTTTATATTTTTAATATATCACTTGGAGTTTACTCCAAAGCAAATGCTTTTTTATAAAATTTAATCTGATTTAAAATTCCATTTTAAAACCTAAATAATAATTTATTTCAGGAGCAGGTATAGCTGTTGTTTTAGTTTCAAAATAATTATATTTTTTATTCAGAATATTATTAATTCCAAAATTAAAATCTATATTTTCACTTAATTTATATTGACCATAAACATTTAAAATTCCATATCCTGAAACCTTATATCTATCAAATGTTTCCAATTCCCTTTTTTCATATCCTGAGTTGTAAGTATATATACCTCCTAAAGAAAGTTTTTCTGAAAATTTATAATTTATACCAAAAGTTATTTTCCATTCAGGAACCATTGGAATTTTTTCTCCTTCATTAAAATAACCATCCACATCTTTTCCTGCTTTTTTAATTCTGGTATCTATGTAAGATACAGATTGATTAAAAGTAATTTTGTCAAAAAACTGTTCAAAATAAATATCAAATCCTATTCTTTCAGTTTGGTCAATATTAGCAAATTTCCAATATTTCAAAGCTGGATTATATGAATTTTGTTCAATGTTTACAATTTCATTATTTGTTTGAATAATGAAAAATGTTGAAGACAGATAAAAATTATCTCCGATAAAATCTCTGAATCCTAACTCAAAATTGTTTGTATCTTCTGACTTTATATTACTTGATTGATAAATACCGGAAGAATTTTTATTGGTAAGCTGTATTGGCAGAGGAGAAAAAAATCCTTTTTCATATCTTGTATAAATATTTCCTGTATCTCTGTATTTATATGCTAATTCAATTTCACCGGCAGCATTATCAATATTTTTATCAACAGATGAAGTATTAGCAGGAATATTCATTGGTCTGTTCATAGCCTCTGCATTAATCTTTGATGAACGATTCCCTGTATAATCTGCGTTTTCATATCTCATACCTGTTGTTAAAGTCAGATTATCATTAAAACTATATTCGTTTAATCCATAAAAAGCATGAGTATCTTTAGCCATATTCACATGTGTATTTACATTCATGTTTACTTTACCTGAAACAGGACGTCCGCCTATATTGATAGACATATTAAATTCATCTGCATTTACCAGATTATATCTTTTTAATTTTTCATGAATATAATCATAACCTAAAACAAAACTCCCATTATCATATTGATATTTTGATTTTATTTTTATTCCCTCTGTTTTCTCTATAAATCTTCCATTCATTGTATTGGAAATATTATTATCTATATTTAGAATTGGAAATGGAAGTACATTTTGGGTAATTTTTTTAATCTGTTCACCTGTCATAACAGTAATTTGAGATACATCTCTTTCAGATTCTGTTTTAAAAAAATTAGTAAAAATTGTCCAATTTTTTAATGGTTTAAATTCATAGTCTAAAGATACAGATGTTTTTTCATTTTGAGAATTAATAGGATCTCCAGCCTTTTTCCTATCATATTCCATAATATTTTTTAAAATATCTGAAGAAGAGCCAGCCCTGTCATTATAATGTGAAAGCTGAAACTTTATTTTACTGCTGTCATTTATTTTATAGTCAAAACCTCCTGAAAAATTATTTGATTCAGTTTTTTCATTATCTCTGTATCCATTTTTATTAAGATAAGAATTTGAAAAATTTATATATAAATCATCACTTAGAATTTGTCCAAATGCAAAGTCAATATTCTTAGCAGCAAAAGAACTATATTTTACATCAGCAGTTAAAAACTCTTTTTTTGTATTGGCTTTTGTTGTAATATTTATAGTTCTGCCGCTGGGAATAATCTCAATTTTTTCAATAGAATTAATTTGAATTGAATTTAAAGACAAGGCTCCCATAGCTCCTTCTAATGGGTTTAAAGCAATTCCGTCAACTATTATTTTAACCTTGTTTATAGAATAATCTCCGCTTCCTCGAAGATTGATTACAGGGCCAAATTGAGTCTGCTGAAATATTATATTGGGAGAATTTTTAAAAATCTCTTCTATATTGCTGTAATGTTTATTTTTTATATCTTCAGCTGTAATTATAAAAGTATTCTTTTTTTCTTCGATAATCGTTTCTTCAAAGGCTGCTGTGTCAGAAATAATAAAAGTTGTATCTAAATTAATTTCCGGAACAGCATAAAGACAAGTTGAAATAAAAATATTAAATAAAATTCTTTTTTTCATAAATAGACCTCTGATTTTTTATTTTAATATCAATTGGATTTAAATATAAATTTTTTATAAAAATATGCTTCTATTTTTTGATTATTATATCTCACAGGTTCAAACTGCCATTTTTTTAAAGCCTTTCTTACTTCATTATTAAATCCAAGTTTTTCATGAGAGGTTAAAAATATAATATCTTTTACTTTTCCTGTTGAATCAACAAGAAATTTAGTTTCAATTATAACTTCCTTATTATATTTTATAGCTTTAGCTTTTTGAGGATAGTTTGGCTGAACCTCTTTTATTATTTTAAAATCTATATTTTGCTTAGAAAAATCGTCCAGACTTTTATTTTGAATACTATTTTTAACTTTCTTTTCCAAATAGTTATTTTCTGCAGATTTTTTTAACGAAATATTCCTTGTATTATTAATTATTTTTTTAATACCAGAATTAATTTTTAAATTTTCATTAACAGATACCAATTTTGTTTTAGAAGTAAATACATTTATTTTAACAAATCTTTTTGATGTATTCTCTAAAGATATTTCGATAAATAATAATGAAATTAAATGTAAAAGTGCAGCTATAAAAAAATACTTTGTCATTTTATACCTCTTAACGAGAATATTATTTTCTTACTCTTATTTCAACGTTTATAATGTAGTTAATACCCTATAGATCTAAGCCAGTTTCTTATTCTTTCTCTTCCGTCAGGAATATCATCTCTGTATATTCCAATAACATTTGTTTCTAAAGCTATGTTATTTGGAAGAACTTCTCTAATATCTCTTACGCTGCGGGCAAGTCCTCCTGTTCCATGAGAACAGAATAAAACAATTTTTTTCCCGGATAAATCATTATTTTCTATAAAAGAAAATATTGCCATTGGAGCTGTATACCACCAATTTGGATATCCGATAAAAACAGTGTCATATTGTGAAATATCAGCAACCTGAGCAGTAAGTTCAGGTCTTGAGTTTTCAGCTTTTTCATCAGCAGCTCTGTCTAAACATTCGTCATAGCTGCTTGAATAAGGTTCTTTTACTTTTATAGAAAATAAATCTCCTCCTGTTTCCTCTTGTATCCAGCCTGCCATTTTCGTTACATTTCCCGGCAGAAGTACGCTTGCAGAAGTGACAGCATCAACATCTATAGATGAAGGATTAGACACTACTGTATTTTCTGCCCAGCTGAAATATGCAATTAAAATTTTATTATTTTCAACTCCATAAGATAATGAAAACATCATGAAAAAATTTAATACTAATAATACGAAATATTTTTTCAAAATAATCACCTCTTTTTAACAGTATTCTGTAATTTTATGAAGTAATAAGTAAAGGCTACACAAGCTGTCATTATTGAAAAATAATCGAAGAACACGGAAACAGGGTTTTGGTCAAAATCAAAAAATACAAACTGATTTTTTAAAGTCATATATGAAAATAAATTTAATTTAATAAAAGTATAGATTCCATATATTGAAATAAATATCCCTGATATTTTAACAAAAATATTTAAACCTTTTTTATCTTTCAAATGCTTCTGCATCATTCCGCTTATCATTCCCCAGTGCATTCCTAAATGAACTGACATTAAAATAAATCCCCAATATCCTGTACACATATGAATGAGCCTTGCTGAAGAACTGCTTATATCCAAATCAAGAAATTTAAAAACATATCTTGATATAACTATTCCGCTTACGCCGGAACTGATAATAAGAAACAGAATTAAAAAGTTTATGATAGTTTGGACTATACGAAATTTTGTGTATCTCCCTTTTAATAAATTTCTATACCACATTTTATTTAAAAAAATATGAATTAAAAAGAATAAAAGCATAAATGTTCCAAGCCATTCATGTCCTTTCTCTCCTGTCACCTGATAAGCCATAAGAAATATTAAAGAAATAGTCATTAATAAATCTATTCCCATTTTAAAAATTACTTTTAACTTCATAATTTCCCTCATAAACAATTTTATTTAGAATAATTTATTCTATTAAGCCATTCTGTAATGTTATCTTCTGAATCTGCAGCTCTTCTTCCGCTGATGCTTATTCCTTCCAAAACTTCTGCATTAGGTTCAAGAGATCTTATTGCAGATATAGTATCAGAAAATCCGCTTCCTCCGGAAGTAACAAAAGGAATTATTGTTTTTCCTGAAAAATCATATTCTTCAAAAAAGCTGTACATAGCCATTGGCATATCATACCACCAGTTTGGGAAACCAACAAAAACTGTATCATAGCTTCCAAAATTTTCTATATGATTTACAAGCTGAGGACGAACATTTCTGTTTTTCTCTTCTCTTCCTCTGTCAACTGTGTCATCATAACTGTCAGAATATTTATCAGCCACAAGAATAGGGAAAATATCCCCGTTTACTTTTTCATTTATGATATTTGCAACTACTCCTGTATTACCTGTATTTTTGTTATTCCATACTTGAATGCTGGCAGATGCAGATGTATCCACATCATTTGGCAGATCTGCATTTTCATAATAACTAAAATAAACTACCAAAGGTTTCTCTGCTGAAAAAGCTATAGTTCCAACTGACATCATTGCACTTAATACTAATAAATTTTTTATAAATTTTTTCATATTCTTTCCTCCCTTTATGTTATAGATAAAATCTTTATTTATTTAATACATTTTCTAAAACTTTATTATAATTTCTAGCCTCCTTTCTTCCAACATTTTCTTTTAAAACCGGAGCAATCTCCTGTAATTCCTCAATAGTTACTCCTGCGTTCTGGCTCATTACCATATGAGCCTGTAACTGCGGGTTTACTCCCTCCATAGCTGATAAAGCTGCAACAGTAACAAGTTCTCTTGTCTTATAATCTAAAACATCACTGCTGAAAATATCTCCAAACAAATGTGCTTTTAAATATCTGTCTGAATCCGGAGAAAAAGCATACAACTCTCCTTTAACAGGTGCTCCTACAAGTTCTGTCTGAACTTTTGTTCCAAGCTCATAAATATTTGTATTTTTTGGAAGAGGTGTTGCTGTTTTTCCAACCTCATCTTTTATACCTTTTCCTGCACGTTCTTTAGAAGTATTTAAAAGAGTTGTAAGAGCATTCAAACTTCTTGGGAAACCACAGTAAGCATAAAGCTGAACCATAGAATCTTTTATTTCATTTACAGTAAGACCTGCATCTAATCCAGAGTTGACAGCATCTTCTAATTTTTCTAAATCTCCGTTTGCTGTAAAAGCTGAAATAAGAACTATATTTTTTTCTCTCTCTGATAAGCTTTCAGCTGTTCCTGCTGCACTGACATTCATTCCAACTCCCATAAGCATTACTCCTAATAAAATTTTTTTTAATTTTTTCATATTAATCATCTCCTTTGATTATTTTTAAGTGAATTATATTCTTTTATTTTTATCATGTCCAATACTTATCTTGTATCTTTTATCATACATAAAAAGCATTTTTATTGACTCATTCCCTTTTAAAATGCTATATTTTAAATATAATTTGGTAATCAGGAGGAAAACTTATGGACAGCAGACTTCTTAAATATTTTCTTGCAGTGGCAACATAAAACAATATAACTAAAGCAGCTGATATAATTCATATAACACAGCCTACTTTGAGCAGACAGCTGACACAGCTTGAAGAGGAAGTTGGAGCACAGCTTTTAATTCGTGGAAAAAGAAAAGTAACTCTTACTGAGGCTGGGATACTTTTCAAGAAAAGAGCTGAAGAGATTATTGAACTTATGGAAAAAACAGAAAGAGAGCTTAAGGAACAAAACTCTTTGATAAACGGTGAAATTTCTATCGGTGCAGGTGAAATGGAATCTACAAAAATTTTCCCTGAAATCTTTAAGAATTTTAAAAGTCAGTTTCCAAATGTTTATTATAATTTTTATACTGGAAATGCTGACCAGATTAAAGAAAAAATAGAGCAGGGACTCCTTGATTTCGGACTTCTTTTAGAACCTGTAAATGTTGATAATTTAGATTTTATACGTCTTAATATAAAAGAAGAATGGGTTGTTTTAATGCGTCCTGACGACCCTATGGCAGAAAAAGATTTTGTTATTCCTCAAGACTTTGCAGATAAATCTGTTATCCTTGCAAAAAGAAAAAACAGCAAAACTCTTATAGATAACTGGCTTGAAAATCATTTAGATAAAAAGAATATTTTTGCAACACACAATATGACAGGAAATGCAGCTGTTCTTGTTGAACAGGGATTGGGATATGCTTTTGTTATGAAAGGTTCTGTTAAATTTTATGATAAAAATTCCCTTATTTCAAAACCTCTTTATCCTCCTGTTATAACAAACGCTGTGTTTGTGTGGAAAAAACATCAAATTTTCAGTCAGGCATCAAAGAAATTTTTGGAATATATGCAGGAAATAGGGACTGCTTTTTAACAGCCCCTGTTTTTATTATTTTTCTCTTATTCTTATCTCTCCATTTACAGGCATAATAGAATCTTCATTTACTATCTGTCCAATCTCATCAGCAATAACAAATCCTGATTTTACATTTTTTACAGACTCAATATATCCATTTACTTCTGCCTCTACATCAGAATATTCAAATGCCAAATCTGTTCCTTCCATTGTGCAGTTTATAAGTTTTAATCCCTCACAATAACATAAAGGCTGTGTTCCGATTATTTTGCAGTCTATTAAAGTGAGATTTTTAGAAAACCACCCAAGATACTCTCCTTTAACTACAGAGTTTCTTACTGTAATATTTTCACAATGCCAGAAAGCATCTTTAGTATCTAAATAACAATCTGTTATTTCTAAATTTTTGATATATTGAAAAGAGTATTTCCCTTTAAAATTTACATTTTTTAATTTTATATTTTTAGAATCAAGAAGAAAATATTCAGATTCTATGCTGGAATTTTCTATAAAAATATTTTCACATTTCCAGCCAAATTCCTGTGAATTTATATTGCATTTTTCTATTTCTCTGCATTCTCTCAAACATTTTATGCTGTTTATTTCACTTTCTCTTATAACTCCGTCAAATGAATACCAGATAGGAGCTCTTGACAGCATATCCATTTTAGAATTTTCCAAAATAAATTTTTGATTGTGCCATAAAGGATAACGAAGAGAGAAAGAGCAGTTTCTCACTACTATATCTCTCGATTCTTTTAAAACAGATTCTCCGTCTTTTTCCCCTGCAAAAATACAATTTTCTACTTCTGTATTTTTTAAATTATATAAAGCTCTCTCTTCATCAAATTTTTGATTTTTTATTATTTCACCCATAATTTTCACTTCCTTGCATTAATATTCTTATTATTTATTATATTTCTGTTTAAATAAGATGTCTAATACTTATATTGTATTACTTTTCATGCCTGAAAAGTATCTTATTAATTTTATTATATGGGTACTATATCACTTAGAGTGAACTTCAACGCAAGAGATTTCTATATTTTTTTCAAATAAAAAAACTCTATGTATTCAATTTAATGAATTTCATAGAGTTTTTGTTTTTTATTCAATTTCTAAATAAAACTATTTAGCTGCTTTTTCCTGCTCTTCAATAAGCATGTTGATTTCAGCTATAATTGCGTCTGCGTTTAATCCGTGAGCTGCAAGTCCTTCTCCTAAAGATTCTCCAGATGCTACCATACATCCGATACATCCTAATCCGTATTTTCTGAATACCATTCCAATTACTGGATATTTTCTTGCTGCTTCTAAAATGTTGCTGTCTTTAGTTACCATCTATAATCACTCCTTAAATATTAATTTTCTATTTTATATCATTAGTATATAAAACTTTTTTGTGTTTGTCAATTATTTATCTTTTTAATAAGAAATTAATTTTTTTATCTTCCAACTACATTTAAAAGGTCGTGGACTCTTACAATTCCTGTTAAATGTCCATCTTTCATTACAGGAAGAACTGATATCTGGCTCTCTCTGTTTTCCATTACATCTAAAGCTTCTATTGCCATAATGTCCTCTTCAACCTGAGTGAAGTTTTTAGTCATTATATCCTCTGCTTTCATTGCAAAGAATTTTTCTTTGTGTGCAAGAGCTCTTCTCAAATCTCCCTCTGTTATTATTCCCACCATTTTATCTTCGTGCATTACACACACAGCTCCAAGTCTTTTCTTTGTCATTGTAAGAATAAGCTCGTCAACTGTAGAGTCATCTGGAACTAAAGGAATTTTATCTCCGCTGTGCATTACATCTTTAACTTTCATAAGAAGTCTTCTTCCAAGAGTTCCTCCAGGATGATATACTGCAAAATTTTCAGGTTTGAAGTTTCTTTTTTGAATAAGAATTGCTGCAAGAGCATCTCCCATTACAAGAGTTGATGTTGCTGAAGACATTGGTGCAAGATTAAGAGGACACCCCTCTCTGTCTATTCCTATATTTAAAATATATTGTGCTGCTCTTCCCAGAGGAGAGTTTGCATTTCCTGTCATTGCAACAAGTGATGCTCCTATTCTTTTTATTGAAGGAAGAAGAGAAAGAACCTCTTCACTGTTTCCGCTGTTTGAAATTCCTATAACCACATCTTCAGGACATATCATTCCCAAATCTCCGTGAAGTCCCTCTGCTGAGTTCATAAATATTGCATGTGTTCCTGTTGATGCAAGAGTTGAGGCTATTTTTTTACCAATAAGCCCTGATTTTCCAATTCCTGTTATTACAACTTTTCCCTTTGAATTAAGAATAAGCTCAACAACTTTTTCTATATTTTCATCTATTTTGTCTCTCACTCTTTGAAGTTCTTTTATTTCTGAGTCAAACAAATCTTTTGCCATTTTTATAGTATCCATTTGTGCCTCCCGATTATTTTATTAGACACTATATTTTATCACTAATCTGTATACTAATTCAACCCATAAAGAAACACAGCATAAAAAAATATCTGTATTAATAATACAAATCGTAAAATTAACAACAGATATTTTGATTAATCTCTATTTAGAATATTTTTTATAATCCTGTACAGCAGTTTTTAAAATTTTCTCTGCCTCTTTTTTATTTAAAAATCCCTCTATTTTCATATCTTCTCCAGGACCTTTGTAGTTTGTAAACCAAGTTTGAAGAATTTCTAAAACTCCAGGATATTTTTCTTTAAGCTCACTGACAGACTCTACATCTTCAAATACAGATCCCTCTGCAACAGCTAATAATTTATCATCTGTTTCTCCATGGTCTTTCATAAGCATTACACCTATAAGTTTACCATTCGCAACCTCTCCTCTTACTCTTGTTTCCCCTAAAAGAATAACATCAAGAGGGTCTCCGTCTCCTCCTTCCTGCTCAGGTGAAAGAGTTTGAGGTATCATTCCATAGTTTCCAACATATGGAAGATATTGAACTACTCTTGGTTTACCTTTTTTAAATTCCCAGTCAAGATTTCCTGTTTCTTTGTTTACTTCCCATTTCCCGTTTGTTCCTGCAGGAATCTCTATTATTATATTAAGTTCTTTATCTTTATTAAATACAGGTATATCATTTACCAGATGTTTTTCTGATTTTAATATATATTCTCCTTGTGGAACTAAATTTTTAGAATGGTTTACTGCACTTTCCCCATATGCAAATGCACATAAAACTGTTGTTAACACTAACACTTTTTTAAACATTTTCCTGCCTCCGTAAAACTTTTTTATTATTTTAAAATACGGCTGTTAATACAATATTCAAAATATGTAAATGTTTTGTAAAAAATTTATATTTTTTATCATAAAAAAAGAGACTGTTACAATTGTAACAATCTCCTCAGATTATTTTATTTCTTTATTTTTTCTAAAAGTTCTTTTCTTTTTAGGTTTGTTTTTAGAATGATTTTCCTCTTTTTTATCAGAGGCTTTTTTTACAAAAGACTTTGTTTTTTTAGTGATCTCTTTTGTCTTTTCTCCTGCTTTTCTTGCCTTTGTTTTTTCTTTCATCACTGAATATCCAAAACTTCCTATTGCATTTTTAGTCATTGGGAAATATTCCCCGTGACAATATGTAATAAGGTCTGCCCATTCAAAATGAATTTTTCCGTTTTCGTCCATTAAGTCTTCGTTAACATGAGAAGATACTACCTCAGCAAGAAACATATCATGTGTTCCCAAAGGAATTATCTGTTTTACCTGACATTCAATATTTACAGGACACTCTTCAATGTACGGCGCAGAGATTTTTTCTCCCTCTGCCATTGTAAATCCCATCTCTTTGATTTTGTCCACAACTCTTCCGGAACGTACTCCGCAGAAATCAACTGCTTTTACCATGCTCTTTGCAGGAAGATTTACAGTAAATTCCATTGTTTCTTTTATATATTCATAAGAAAGTCTTTCAGGTCTTATTGATATTGAAAGCATAGGAGGCTTTGTGCATACTGTCCCTACCCATGCAACAGTGAAAACATTATCTTTTCCCTCTTTGTTTCTGCTTGTGATAAGCACAACAGGAACAGGATTAAGAATTACGCTCCCTTTAAAATCAGCCTTTTTTATTTTATCCATTATTCTTCAATTCCCATTACATTTTTTCTATATACTTTTAATGCTCTTCTTAAAACTATCATAGCGTTTTCTATATCATCAACACTTGTACAGAATGAGAATCTTACTTCCTGCTCTCCTTTTCCTTCTGTCTGATAGAATCCTGGTCCCGGAGCAATAAGAATAGTCTGATTGTCATAAGAATATTCTGTTAAAAGCCATTTTGCAAATTTCTCTGCACTGTCAACAGGAAGTTTTGCAAAAGCATAGAATGAACCAGAAGGTTTTGAACATATGATTTCAGGCATAGTGTCTAAATATGCAAACAGTAAATCTCTTCTGTTTTTATATTTTTCTCTTACGTCTTCCACATAGCTTTCCATTGTATTAATAAGGTTAGCAGCTGCGTGCTGTTCTATTGTTGATACACAAAGTCTTGCCTGACAGAATTTTAAAATCATTGCCATAAGTTCTTTGTTTTTACTTGCAATAAGCCCTATTCTTGCACCACATGCACTGTAGTGTTTTGATATACTGTCAAGCAGTACCACTCTGTCCTCAAGCTCTTTTATATGAGTGAATGAAGTATATGGAGTATCATCATAGATAAACTGCTTATAAACTTCATCAGCTAAAATATAAAGATCGTGTTTCTTTGCAATCTCTCCTATCATTAATACTTCTTCTTTAGTATACACAACACCTGTCGGGTTTGAAGGATTTGAAAGAAGAATTGCTCTTGTTTTTGGAGTAATTAATTTTTCTATCTCTTCCATTGACGGCAAGTGGAAATTATTTTCTATTTTTGTTTCAATAGGTATAATTTTTGTTCCTGCAAAATGACAGAAACTGCTGTAGTTTGAATAGAAAGGTTCAGGCACAAGAATGTTGTCACCTTCGTTGCATATTGCCATTATTGTAAATAGTATAGCCTCACTTCCTCCTTGAGTAATTAAAATTTCATCTTTGTTGAAGAAAGTGTCGTTTTTCTTATAGCTTTCTATAAAGCTTTCTATAAGTTTTTCAATTCCTCTTGAATCAGAATATTTTACAATTTTTTCACTGTAGTTGTGAAGTCCTGTAAAGAATGTGTCAGGTGTTACTATATTTGGCTGCCCTATATTAAGTGCATATACTTTTATTCCTCTTTTTTTTGCTTCATCGGCCAGAGGAATCAATTTCCTAATTGGCGAGTAATTCATTTCTAATGCTCTTTTTGATAAATGCATACCTTATTCCTCCTTTAGATAATTTATTTTAAAATTTGTTGTCTGCTTTTTTTATTATAACATGAAGATATGTTTTTCTAAAACAAGAATTTAAAAAAGTTCTATATTTTCACTTTCTAAAAATCTTTCTGCATTCATATTAAATATGCTGTTTAATATCTCCATTCTGATAGTTCCGTTTCCGTCACCAACAGAAAAATGCTCTTCTGCTTTTTCCCCTGCAATTCCCATCATAGCAACTGCTGCAGCTGCAGCTGAAAAATAATCTCTGTTTGCTCCACATGCAGCACCGATTAATGCTCCTGTCATGCACCCTGTTCCTGTTACTTTTCCAAGAATAGGAGTTCCGTTGTTTATTCTTGCAACTCTGTGTCCGTCGCTGATTACATCCTGCTTTCCTGTTACAGCAATTACTGTATCATATCTTTTTGCAAGAGCCTTTGCAATTTCGTCTCCGTTTTCCAAATCTTCAACAGAATCCACACCTCTGTTTGATGTGTTTTCAATTCCGTAAATTGATTTTATTTCTGCCATGTTTCCTTTGATTACTGCAAACTGAACATTTTTTAAAAGATCTTCAACAAGAGCTTTTCTTGCTTTTGTTGCTCCAACTCCAACCGGATCTAAAACAACAGGTTTTCCAAGTCTGTTTGCTGTCTGCCCTGCTTTTACAGCCATCTCTCTCATCTGTTTATCCATTGTTCCTATATTTATCACAAGTGATGATGCAAAAGAAAGGATATCTTCCAATTCATCTTCACAAAAAGACATTAAAGGAGATGCACCGATAGCAAGTGTTACATTTGCACAGTCATTTATAGTAACTGTATTTGTAATCTGAAAAACTATAGGCTGTTTCTCTCTGATATTTGATATTACATTTCCAAGCTGTTCTCTTTCTATATTCATTTTTTCCTCCGCTTTTATTTAATAAAAGACAATAAAACTTCTGATGCTTTCTTGACATCTTCTTTTCCTAAGATTTCAGATATGACAGCCACACCGTCTATACCTGTTTTCATTACATCTTTTACATTATCAAGATGTATTCCTCCTATTGCCACACTTGGTATTTTTACACTGTGTGCTATTTTTTCAAGATTCTCAAGACCTAAAGGCTCGTTAATATCTTTTTTGCTCCCTGTAAAAAATACAGTTCCTATTCCAAGATAATCTGCTCCGCCAGCCTCTGCTTTTTGTGCCTCTTCTATTGAACCAACAGAAACTCCTATTATTTTGTCAGGACCAAGCTCAGCTCTTGCCTCTTCAAGAGATTCGTCACTCTGCCCAATATGAACTCCCTCTGCATCAATGATTTTTGCTATTTTCACATTATCATTTATGATTAAAGGGATATTATATTTTTTTGTTACTTTCTGAAGTTCCTTAGCTATTTCAAGAAATTTTTCATCATCTATAAATTTCTCTCTCAGCTGAACAAGAGTTGCTCCGCCTTTTATGCTTTCCTCAACAGCCCTGCATAAATCTCTTCCATTAAGAATATCTCTGTCTGTTACAAGATATAATGAATAGTCTATCTTACTCATATTTGACTCCTGCTTTCTTATATAAGTCTACAAAATGTCCCACAGGTCCAACTCCATGTCCTATTGGGAATGAATTTCTTATTGTCTCTGTAATATATTCTTTTCCAAGTTTTACTGCCTCTTCAACAGAATATCCTTTTCCAATAAGAGATGCTATTGTTGAAGATAAAGTGCATCCTGTTCCATGAGTATTTTTAGTGTCTATTCTTACTCCAGGGAATTTTACAACTTTTCCGTCTGCTAAAAGAAGAACATCTGTACAGTTATCTGATCTGTGTCCTCCCTTCATAAGAACATTCTTTGCTCCAAGTTTTTGTATTCTTTTTGATGCTTCTACCATATCATCTTCATTTTTTATTTCCATTCCTGCTAAAATTTCTCCTTCAGGAATATTTGGAGTAACAAGCTCTCCTAAAGAAATAAATTTCTTAAGCTCTTCGATAGCCTCATCTTTTAATAATTTGTATTCGCTTTTTGATACCATAACAGGATCGATTACAATATTTTTAGCATTATATTTTCTTAATGCATCTCCTATTGTTCTTATAATCTCACTGCTTGACAGCATTCCTATTTTTACGCTGTCTACCTCTATATCTTCAAATATTACTTTTATCTGTTGCTCTATTATCTCTTTTGAAATTTCCTGAACACCGAAAACTCCCATTGTATTTTGAGCTGTTACAGCAGTAATAACGCTCATTCCATAAACTCCCATAGCACTCATAGCTTTTAA
>UQOH01000040.1 GCA_900542625.1 uncultured Fusobacterium sp. | reverse complement strand
GTCCATACTGCGACTAATATAATCCTAATTTTTGCCCCCCATTCTGTTGCTGTAAAACCAATAGGTCCTGCTCCAAATACTGCAAGTAATGTATTAAGTGCACCTGTTTTCATAAGATCAAGAGGACTCAGACAAGAATTTTCCTCTCTGTGAGGATAAGTAAATGCCAGCTGAATAGGCAGTTTCATATCTGTAGATCCAAGCTGTGCTATCATTGCATTGTCCTTAAACTCTACTAAAGAGTGAATTATACTTTGAGGATGAACAGCTACTTTTATTCTGTCATAATCTATTCCAAAAAGTTCGTGAGCCTCGATTACTTCCAGTCCTTTATTCACAAGAGTTGAAGAATCTATAGTTATTTTTTTGCCCATAGACCATTTAGGGTGTTTTAATGCCTCTGAAAGAGTTACATTTTCCAGTTCATCTCTTTTACGTCCTCTGAACGAACCTCCGCTGGCTGTAATTATCAGATTTTTTACATCCTCTTTTTTTCCTCCCATAAGAGATTGGAACAGAGCTGAATGTTCACTGTCTACAGGAATTATTTCCGCTTTTGGATTTTCCTTAAGAAGTTTGTTAATATAACTTCCTCCTGCTACCATTGTTTCTTTATTGGCAAGAGCTATACGTTTTCCCAATTTAACAGCTTCTACTGTAGCTTCTATACCTATCACTCCGCTTACAGCTGTTAAAATAATATCAGTTTCTTCAAGCTGACCTAATTTTTTAAGCCCCTCTCTTCCAAAAAATACAGTAATATGAGGAAACTCTTTTTTAATTATTTCGTATCCCTCTTCTGTGCCTATTGAAACATATTTAGGATTAAATTCTTTTATCTGTTCTATTATAAGTTTATAATTTGTGTGACCGCTTATTGCAACTACATTAAATTCATCTCTCTTGTGTCTTATTACTTCAAGAGCACTGGTTCCTATACTTCCTGTTGACCCTAATATAGTTATATTTTTCATTTTTTTACCTCTCAAGTATTTTCTCTAATAAACAAATATTTTTAAAATGTAATAAACTGTTGGCACCACAAATATCATGCTGTCAAATCTGTCTAAAATTCCACCATGTTCTCCTAATATTCTTCCTGAATCTTTTATCTTAAATTCTCTCTTGAACATTGATTCTGCAAGATCCCCTATCTGTGCAACGATACTTGTTAAAAGTCCTAAAAATATAATTATCTCTTTCTTTTCAGGGATAAGATTAAATTTCATATTTATAAGCCATATTGCAAGCATAGTAAAAACTATTGCTCCTATTGCACCTTCTTTAGATTTCTTAGGACTTATTATGCTGAATCCCTCTTTAAAGAATTTTCTTCCAATATTAATTCCTACAAAATATGCTGCACTGTCACATACCCATACCATAACCTGAACTGCTATAAGCCATTTTCCTCCATCAGGAAGATATGTTAAAAGTATAATATGACTGAATAACACAGAAATATATGTTACTCCTAAAACAGTTACACCTATATCTGTACTTGCATTTTCAACTTTATTTTCAATTACTCTTGTTCCCATAGCACATACAAGAAGTGCAACCAAAGGGAAAAGAATAAGGACATCCATCTGTAATGGATTTGAAAAATAAATCAGATTGGGAATAATAAGCCCCGCACCTATTCCAAGCTTTGTAAAAGGTTTCTGTCCTGCCATTTCTGACATTTTAAAGAACTCATATAATCCTATCCCTATAATTATATTTGTAAATAAAAGCAAAGGAAATCCTCCGCTGTAATATACATACATTAATACTGGTATTCCAATCAACGCAACCAAAATTCTATTTATCATCTGGTCTTCCTCCAAATCTACGTTCTCTTTTACTATAACTTTCAATAGCTTTATCCATCTCTTCTTCATCAAAATCAGGCCAGTATTTATCTGTTACGTAAATTTCTGTATAAGCTATCTGCCATAACAGAAAATTTGATAACCTGAACTCTCCGCTTGTTCTGATTAAAAAATCCGGATCAGGAATATTATTATAGAGATATTTTGAAAAATCTTCCTCTCTTATTTCTGTTATTCCCTCTTTCAGCATTTTGTTCACAGCATCTGTTATTTCAGCTCTTCCCCCATAATTAAATGCTATATTAAGTGTTACTTCATAATCTTTAGAAGTTGCCTCTTCCAAATCTCTTATAGCCTCTATAAGATCTCTGCTTACTCCCTCTTCTCTTCCTGACACCATAAATCTGATTTTGTTTTTTATAAGTTCTTCTCTCTCAGATTTTATATAAGTTTTGAAAAGAAACATAAGAGCATCTACTTCCTCTTTTGACCTTTTCCAGTTTTCTGTTGAAAAAGCATAGACTGTCAAATAATGAACTCCTATTTTCTTACAATACTCCAATGTTTTTCTTAATGTTGCTGCTCCTTCTTTATGCCCAAAAACCCTAGGTTTATTTCTATTTTTTGCCCATCTCCCATTTCCGTCCATTATAATGGCTATATGATTGGGAACATTTAGTTTTTTTTCCAAGCTATCACCTCTCTTAATCTACTAAATTCTATCATAATATACACTTTTTTTCCATAAATAAAAATTGTATCTTAAAATGTTCGTTTATTTTATAAACACCTAAGATACAATTCTGTTTTTGAATACTCTATGTTTTTATTTTTTTCCAAGTTCTGTCATGAATTTTACTCTCTCGAATCCTCTCTTAACAGAATTTGCCTTGAATTTACTTACTACTTCTGAAAGTTCATCTATTGTTGCCTCTTGTATTTTATTAAGTTCTCCAAAATGCTCTACAAGAGAATCTACGTCTTTTTTGGTCAGTTTTCCAAATTTGCTTAAAAGACGATATCCTTTAGTTATTACTGGATTATCAAGAGATTTTGCTGTCTTCCCATATCCAAGAAGAGCAGAAAGTTTTGCCAGATCAAGAATGTCACTGTCGTTTAAAGCTGCCAGATCATCTTCAAATTTATCTGCATTAAAATCATTTTCACTTGAATAATAATCTTTTAAGAACTCTCCTTTTTCATCTTTCAAACCAAATACAAGATCTTCAAGCTGAAGTCTTAAAAGTTTTCCTTCGCTTCCAAGCTCATAAAGTCCTTCTGAAACATCTCTCCTTATTCTCTTAAACATTTCAAATTTTTGTAAAACTATACATACCTCTTCTACTGTTGCTATTCCATCAAGCTCAAGAAGAGTCAGATTTATAAGTGCTTTGTCAAGAACATATCTGTATCTTTCCAAAGTATTTATTCCCTGAGATGCTTCACTCATAAGTTCTTCCACAGAACGAAGTTTATATCTCACATCATCTTTATACAAAGTCTGCACTCTTTTTCTTTCTGATATTGCTATCACAACTCTGTCCAGCTGTTTTGCTATACGCTGAGCTGTTCTGTGTCTTGTTCCGCTTTCATCAGTTACATATCTTTTATCAGGCTGAAGGTGAACGTTGGCATAAAGTATGTGCTCTATAGTATCATCAAGAATTATTGCCCCGTCCATTTTAGAAAGTTCAAATAATCTCTCAGGAGTATATTCACAGTTTAAAACAAATCCGCCATCAAGAACTTTTTCTACTTCTTCATCCATTCCAACTACAATAAGTGCTCCTTTTTGACCATCAAGAATATTATCCAGTCCTTCACGAAGTTTTGAACCAGGTGCTACTGTGGACAGGATTTTTTCCCATTCTTTTCTATCCATACTTTCTACATCCTTTCTAAGAATTCATCTAAATTCTTCAAATAAATAAGTTTTAAATTATAACTTTTCTTTTCTATCTCTTTACGATTTGCCTCTGGCACATACACGCCTTTAAATCCAAGCTTTTCCAGCTCTCTTAATCTTTTATCCATAAAAAATACTTTTCTTATTTCACCACGAAGTCCAAGCTCTCCTATTGCTGCTATTTTTTGGCTGATTGCCACGTTTTTATATACAGAAAGAAGAGATATAAGAGCTCCAAGGTCTGCTGACGGATCTTTTATAGATATTCCTCCCGGGATATTTATAAATACATCTTTCATTCCAAGATTCATACCCATTCTTTTTTCTCCGATTGCCATAAGAATCTGTATTCTGTTTCTGTCAAATCCCTGTACTATTCTTTTAGGTATTCCGATTCCACCGCTCTCTGTAAGAAGACTTTGAATTTCAAGAAGAAATACTTTTGTTCCTTCAAGAACAGGAACAATCATGCTTCCTATATTTTTTTCCTCTCTTTCGCTCAGGAAAAATTCTGAAGAGTTCTGCACCTCTTTTATTCCGTCATCTTCCATGCTGTAAACTGCAAGCTCATTGGTAGAACCAAATCTATTTTTTGTACTTCTCAATATTCTGTAAAAAAGTCCCTCTTCTCCTTCAAAACTGAACACTGCATCAACCATATGTTCAAGAAGTTTTGGTCCTGCTACTTTTCCGTCTTTTGTAATATGCCCTACAATAAAAAATGATATTCCAAGTCTTTTTGCAAGTTCTACTATCTTTAAAGTTGCCTCTCTTATTTGAGTGGGAGTTCCTGCTATTGAATCGCTGTTTTCACTGTAAAGAGTCTGAATAGAATCTACAATAACAACTTTTGGTTTTTTTATTGTTATATATTCTGATATTTTATCAATGTCTGTTTCTGCCATAAGATAAAGAGTTTTGCTTTTTATTCCAAGTCTTTCTCCACGGCTTTTTATCTGTGCAGGAGATTCTTCTCCTGACACATATATTACATCTCCATAATCACTGTATTCTTTCGCCATCTGCAGAAGAAGAGTTGATTTTCCTATTCCGGGATTTCCTGTTATAAGAACTACTTCTCCCTGAACAAGTCCTCCTCCCAAAAGTCTGTCAAATTCTGTCTGCTTAGTTTTAAATCTAAAATTTTCTTCTATTTTTATGTTTGAAAAAGATGAAACTTTTTTCTCTGTATCCACTAAAGATAAAGAATTTCTGCTCACTTTAGAAGAAACTCCCACAGAGGCTGATACTTCCTCCTGCTCTTCAAGAGTTCCCCATGAACCACAGTTTACACATTTTCCCATCCATTTAGCTGTTTTATATCCACATTCGCTGCATACATATACTGTTTTATCTTTAGCCATCTAATCACCTTTTATTTTACAACTGTTTTGGACTGTATTGTTTTCCTCTTTCGCTGACCATATCAGCTATTCTTTCATCTACATAAGCAGTTACTTTTCCGCCATATCTTGCAATCTCTCTTGCTGCAGTAGAACTTACATAGATATATTCTTTCAACGCAGGAAGAAATACTGTATCAACTTTCCCCTCTGATATATCCATATTCCCGCTTGCAAAATAAAGTTCAAGTCCGCAGTCTTCCACTGTTCTTATTCCTCTTACTATTGTGTTCACATTATTTTCTCTGCAGTAATTTACTAAAAGTCCGCCATATGCTTCTATTACTATATTATCATACTTATCTAATACTTTACTAACCATTTCTTCTCTTTCTTTTAAAGAAAACCAGTATTTTTTTTCACTGTTGTTAGATACAAGTATTATTAATTTGTCAAACAGCCTGCTTGCTCTGTCTATTATATCCTGATGCCCTTTTGTTATGGGATCAAAACTTCCTGAGTATACTCCTACTCTCACCACAGCCTCCTATTTTTCAAGAAATATATCATAGCCGTTTATATTATTTATCTCTTCTGATGAAAGAGAAAGTTCTTTCCCTCTGCTTTTCAAGAACTCTGTCATAATATCGTAATATACTTCTTTTATTTTATTTATTACTCTGTTAGATGATTTTATTGATATTTTCTTTATATCTTTTTCCTGTGCCACTTCTTTGAAATCTTTTATTATATTTTCAATTATAGCGTCAACTGATTTTACTTTTCCTTTTCCGTGACATCTTGGGCACTCTTCCTCATAGAAATAACTTAAATTTCTTCCTACTCTCTTTCTCGTCATCTCCACAAGACCCAAATCAGTAAAATGAACTATATTGTTTTTTGTTCTGTCTTTTTTCAGCTCTGCATCAAGCTGCTGCAGAACCAAATCTTTATCTTCCTGAAGTTTCATATCTATAAAATCAATTATTATAATTCCACTTAAATTTCTAAGTCTTAACTGCTTTGGAATCTCTCTTGCTGCATCAAGATTAGTATTTAATACTGTTTTCTCAAGATTAAGACTTCCGGTATTTTTTCCTGTATTAACGTCTATACTTACAAGAGCCTCTGTTTTTTCGATTACAAGATATCCTCCGCAGTCAAGCCACGCTACTTTGTCCAAAGCTTTTTCTATCTCTCTGTTTATATTATACTCTTCAAAAATATCTCTGTTCTCATCAAAAAGCTTAACTTTTGCTTTAAAATTATTTTCACTGAAAGCATTTATATAATCTATAATTTCCCAGTAAACTTCTTCATTATCCACTACAAGCTCATCAATCTCATTTGAAAGAATATCTCTTAAAACTGTTGTAACAACATTGTTATCATTGTATAACACATCTCCGACTTTTGCTTTTGAGATTTTTTTCTCAATATCTTCCCACTTTTTAACAAGATAGCTTATCTCTCTTTCAAAATGGTAAACAGATTTTCCCTGAGCAGCAGTTCTTATTATTACACCCATTTTAGGCGGTTTTATCTCTTCGAAAATTTCCTGAAGTCTTGCTCTTTCATCTTCATCTTTTATCTTTTTTGATATTGCTATATGATCGCTGTTTGGCATAAGAACAAGATATTTTCCAGGAATTGTAAAATTGGTTGTAACCCTTGCTCCTTTTGTACCTCTCGGCACATTAAGAACCTGCACTACAACCTTATCTCCAACATTTAAAAGATCCTCTATAGGCTTTCCGCTGTTTACTATTCCGTTAAGATATTTTTCTTCAAATTCTCTTAAATCATCTACAAAAAGAAAGCTGTTTTTTTCAAGCCCGATATCAACAAATGCTGATTCCATTCCCGGCAGAACATTTGCCACTCGTCCTTTATAAATATTTTTAATAATATTAGATTCGTCTTCCCTTTCTGTAAGAACCTCTACAACCCTTCCGTCTTCTATTATAGCAGCCCTTTTTTGAAAATTATTTACATTTATGATTATCTTATTCATTGCAGATCAACTCTTCCATCAATATATCTTTTCTATCGTATTTTGTGCCGTTTACTATAATTTCAGATGTATTTAATTTATTGTCTATTTCTAATTGAAATTTCCCAAGTCTTTTGCTGTTTTTCTTTTTTATTCCCACAATTTTGGAAATATTTTTTTCATTTGCTTTTATCTCAAGAGCATTTTCCCTGTTTTTTATCTTTTCCAAAAAACTAAAATAAATCTCCCCATCTACCAGCTCCCTGAAAGCAGGATGAAAAGCTCCCTCTACTGAAACTCCTCCGTTTCTCAAATCATCAGACGGCTGAAGTCCCACTCTTATTATATTTATACCCTTTATTTCTAAAAGAGCACATATTTTTCTGCATCTTTTTATGGCTTCCTCTAAAGAAAATACCTCGTATTCTCCTCTCTTATACATATTTTCCATTTCTGTATCTTTTATTATAAGAGTAGGATATACTCTTGCATTTTGAGGAGCTATTTTTACTGTTTCCTGAGCACTTTCAAAATCACTTTTAAATGTTGATCCCGGAAGTCCCGGCATAAGCTGTATTCCCAAATCAATGCCATATGATTTTATCATTTCACATGCTTTATATACTGTTTCCACTGGATAATATCTGGCACTTTTCTTTAAAACCTCTTCATCAAAAGACTGTACACCAAGTTCAATAGTAGTTACATTATATTTTTTTAACTGCTCCATTACTTCATGATTTATATAATCAGGTCTTGTGGATAATCTTATTCCCTGCACAAGACCTTTATCCAGATATTTTTTTACACCTTCCAGATACTCCTTTTGTTTGGACATAGATATTCCTGTAAATGTTCCTCCAAAAAAAGCTACTTCCTTATATGAATCTTCCGGAAGAATTTCTAAATATTTCTCTATTATATTTTCCAAATCTTCTAAAGTAACGTCTGTTTCTCTTCCGTTTATCTTCTTTTGATTGCAGAAAACACAAGCATTAGGACATCCAAAATGGCTTATGAAAATAGGTATGTTGTAATGCTTTCTCTCCATTTTAACTTACACCTAATTTTTTGCAAAGAGCCTTTGCTGCTCCCTGTTCTGCTGTTTTTTTACTTTTTCCAACCCCTATTGCTTCTGTATTATCTCCAATTTTAACTAAAATTTCAAAAGTTTTCTTATGGTCAGGACCTTTTTCTCCTATAACCTCATAAACAGGAACTGTCTTGTATTCTTTTTGGCTGTATTCCTGTAAAATTGTTTTAAAGTCAAGAATATCTTCATCTTCTTCTATATGCTCAATATATTTTTCAAGATGTTTTAATACTATTTTTCTTGCTGTATTAAAATCTGAATCTAAATATATTGCTCCAAGAACTGCCTCAAATACATCTCCTAAAATGGAACTTCTCTCTCTTCCTCCTGTCATCTCTTCACCTTTGCTAAGCAGAAGATAGTTTCCCATTCCTAATTTCTTTGCAACTTTAGCTAAAACTGGTTCACTTACTGCCATAGATTTAATCTTTGCAAGATCGCCTTCTGAATAATTCTGAAAATGCTTATATAGGTATTCTGCAACGATAAGATCTAGAACTGCATCTCCCAGCAGTTCTAGTCTTTCATTATTTATTTTTCTGTATTTTTTATTTTCATTCCCAAAAGATCTATGAACAAGTGAAGTTTTTAGTAAATCTATATTCTTAAAAAAGTATCCTATTTCTTTTTCTAAAGATTCTAATTTCACTTCCACTATATTCCCCTCTATTTGTATTTTTTCATTACGATTACTGCGTTGTGTCCTCCAAATCCAAGAGAACTTGACATTCCCACTCTGATTTCTTTAGACACAGCTTTGTTTGGTGTGTAATTTAAATCACATTCTGGATCTGGGTTTTCATAATTTGCTGTTGGAGGTATAACTCCATCTGCAATACTTTTTGCAAGGATAACTCCTTCTATTCCTCCGGCTCCTCCAAGAACGTGTCCTGTTGCTCCTTTTGTTGAAGAGATGTTAAGTCTGTATGCATCTTCTCCAAAAACTTCTTTTACTGCTGCAGTTTCATTTTTATCATTAAGCCCTGTTGATGTTCCGTGAGCATTGATGTAATCTACCTCTGATTTTGAAACTCCTGACTCATCAAGTGCCATTTTAAATGCTCTTACTGCTCCGTCTACTGCTGGTGCTGTAATGTGGTGAGCATCACAAGTTTCTCCATAACCGATTACTTCTGCATATATTTTAGCTCCTCTTGCAAGAGCATGATCTAAATCTTCAAGAACTACAACTCCTGCTCCTTCTCCCATTACAAATCCATCTCTGTCTATTGTAAATGGTCTTGATGCTGTATTAGGGTCTGGGTTTGTTGAAAGAGCTTTCATGTTTGCAAAACTGTTTATAGCAAATTTTGTTATACATGCCTCTGTTCCTCCAGCAAGCATTACATCTGCTTTACCAAGTTTTATTGTTTCAAAAGCATCTCCTATTGAGTGAGTTCCTGCAGCACATGCTGTTA
Source organism: uncultured Fusobacterium sp. (assembly GCA_900542625.1). Taxonomy (GTDB): domain Bacteria; phylum Fusobacteriota; class Fusobacteriia; order Fusobacteriales; family Fusobacteriaceae; genus Fusobacterium_B. The sequence continues at coordinate 8,685 of UQOH01000040.1, read as the reverse complement.
CTATTGATTTATTTGGTCCTTTTGCTCCTAGATATATTCCTACATTTCCAGATGCCATGTTTGCTATCATTCCTGGTATTGTGAAAGGAGATAATCTTTTTGGTCCTTTGTTTATAAGAGTCTCATGCTGAGCCTCAAATATTTCCATTCCTCCTATACCTGAAGAAATAATTACTCCAACTCTTTCTGTATTGTTCTCATCTATTGTAAGCCCTGAATCTGCCAATGCCATTTTAGCAGCTCCTATTGCAAATTGAGTGTTTCTTGCAAGTTTCTTTATCTCTTTTTTCTCTATTCCAAATGCCTCAGGTTCAAAATCTCTTACTTCTCCTGCTACTTTTACAGGAGTATCTTCTGTATCGAAACTTTCAATTGTTTTTATACCTGTTTTTCCTTCCAGGATACCAGCCCAAGATTTTTCAAGCCCAGTACCTAAAGCTGTTATAAGACCAAGTCCTGTTACAACTACTCTTCTCATGTTATCACCTCTCTGGTTGCATTAATTTCTCTTTATAAAAATTAAAGGGGATATTACTGTATCCCCTTTAGTGTTCTTACTACTTATTTTCTTCTATGTAGTCTATTACATCTTGTACAGTTTTTATTTTTTCTGCATCTGTATCAGGAATCTCAACATCAAATTCTTCTTCAAATGCCATGATTAATTCTACTGTATCTAATGAATCTGCTCCTAAATCATCTACAAAGTTTGCCTCTGGAGTTACTTGCTCAGCATCTACTCCTAATTGTTCTACTACTATTTCTCTTATTTTATCTAACATCTTTTCCTCCTCAATTTCTTTTAATTAAAATTTATTTTCACTATAATATTACCAAATTTAATTATAGTTTTCAACTTTTTATCAAAATAAAAATAATAATTTACAATATTTTTTTTATTTTCTTTTTAATCCCTTTTGCTATATATTGTCAATATCACTTAAAGAGTTAATATTTATTACAGTTATCTCTTTATCTATTTTTTTGATAAGCCCTGCAAGAACTTTTCCAGGTCCTATTTCATAAATAGTATCTACTCCGTTTTCTTTTAATTTCTTTACTGTATCTACCCATTTTACAGGTCCGAAACTTTGAGCATATATTTCAGATTTTATCTCGTCAGGTGTTGATATAAATTGTGCTGTTGTGTTTGCAACAAGTTTTGCACTTCCCTCTTTAAAATCATATTTTGCAGCTTCATCTCTTAATTTTTCACCGGCAGGTTTCATTAAAGATGAATGGAAAGGTCCTGACACAGCAAGTGCCATGGCTCTTTTTGCTCCTGCTTCTTTTAAAGCAGCACATGCTTTTTCTATTGCCTCTTTCTGTCCTGCTATAACTGTCTGTTTAGGTTCGTTAAAGTTTACTGCCTCAATAACTCCCTCAACTGTTTTAAGAACTTCTTCTATTTTGTCAGAATCCATTCCTATTATAGCAGCCATTCCTCCATTTACAGATTCAGCTATCTCATTCATTACTTCTCCTCTGAATGATGTAAGTTTTACTGCATCTTCCAAAGAAAGAAATTCTCCTGAACCGATTGCTGCATATTCTCCAACAGAATGCCCTGCAACAAAATCAGGTTTTATTCCTTTTTCTCTCACAAGTTTTTCTAATACTAAACTCATGGCAACTATAGCCGGCTGAGTGTATTTTGTTTTCTTTAAAATTTCTTCCGGTCCTTCAAACATTGCTGTTTTTAAGTCAAAAGAAAGATTTGCAAAAATTTTATCAAATTCAGCTCTTGCTTTTTCATTATTTTCATATATTTCTTTTCCCATTCCAACGAACTGTGCTCCTTGTCCCGGAAAAACGAAAGCTATTTTTCCCATTACTCCTCCTTAAAATGAAAAGTTTATATATTACATCTGTAATTTTATCATAACATTATTTTTTATGTCAACCAGTCTTTTATTTTGACCACTTTAAAATTATTGACCCGTAAGTAAGCCCAGCACCAAAACCAGTAAGAGCTATTAAATCTCCTTTTTTAACTTTTCCCTCTTCCACTGCTTCACCAAGTGCAAGTCCAACTGATGCAGCTGAAGTGTTTCCATATTTTTGAAGATTTATATAAAACTTGTCCATAGGAAGTTTTAATCTTTTTGCTGCTGACTCTATAATTCTGAAGTTAGCCTGATGAGGAACTACCATTTCAAGATCTTCTGCTTTAATTCCTGCTGCTGCAAGAGCCTCGTTTGTTGCTCTTGGAAGTGCTTTTACAGCAAATTTAAATACTTCCTGACCATTCATTCTAAGATATATATCTCCGTTATCTATTGCCTCATGTGTTACAGGATTTAATGTTCCTCCAACATTTATTCTTAAAGTATCGTCAAGCACTCCCTCTGTTCCAAGAAAAGATGATATTATTCCATATCCATCTTCTACTTCTTTAAGAACTGCTGCAGCTGCTCCGTCACCAAAAAGAATTGCTGTATTTCTGTCTTTCATGTTTAATAATCTTGATACTGATTCTGCTGCTATTACTAATATATTTTTATACATTCCAGTCTGAATCATAGATTTTCCTACTGAAAGGGCATATATAAATCCACTGCATGCTGCACTTAAGTCAAAAGCTGCTGCATTAACTGCACCAAGTTTTGCCTGTACTAATGATGAAGCATTTTGTGCTCTGTAATCTGGAGTACAAGTTGCAAGAATTATAAATTCTACATCTTCAGGAACCATCCCTGCATCTTTTAAGGCATTTTTTGCAGCCTCAACAGCAAGGTCTGATGTTCCTTGTCCCTCTACAGCATATCTTCTTTCTTGTATTCCTGTTCTTGTTCTTATCCATTCATCTGATGTATCTACTAATTTTTCCCAGTCTGCATTAGTCATTACTTTCTCTGGTGCGTAAATTCCTAATCCGACAATTCCAACGCTTTTTAACACTCTTCTTCCTCCTGTGCACTTATCATATCTTTTAATTTTTCCACAAATCTGTTTTCTGCAAATTCATTAGCAACTCTTATGGCATTCTTTATACCAACTGCATCTGAATTTCCATGAGCCTTTATTGACACTCCGTTAAGCCCCAAAAATAAAGCTCCTCCATATTCTGAGGAATCTAATCTTTTCTTTAATTTTTTTAATACAGGCATCATAAAAAATATTCCTATTTTTGCAAGAATACTTCCTTTTATTTCATCTTTCAGACATTCAAAAATATATTTTGCTATACCTTCGCTTGTCTTAAGAACCATGTTTCCTGTAAACCCGTCTGTTACTACAACATCAACTTTTCCTGACATCATATCTCTGCTTTCAATATTTCCTGCAAAGTTTATACTTTTGTTGTTTCTTAACAGCTCATAAGCCTCTCTTGTAAGCTCGTTTCCTTTTCCCTCTTCACTTCCAATATTAAGAAGTGCTGTTGTAGGATTTTCTCTGTGAAGAATCTCTTCTGCAAACTTGCACCCTATTACAGCAAATTGATTTATGAACTCAGGTTTTGTATCTGCATTTGCTCCCACATCCATAAGAACAATATTTTTTCCCTTAGCAGGAAAAACTGTCGCTATGGCAGGTCTTAAAATTCCTTTTATTCTTCTAAGCTTTAACTGGCTTGCTGATATAAGAGCTCCTGTGTTTCCTGCTGAAACAAAGGCATCTCCCTCGCCGTTTTTCACTAACTCAAGAGCTATATTCATAGATGAGTTTTTCTTTTTTCTTACTGCTGATACAGGCTCATCTGTCATTTCTATAACTTCGTCAGCGTTTACAATATTAAGACGTTTCTCATCATATTTATGTTTTGAAAGAATTTCTTTTATAAGATTTTCTTTTCCAACAACAGTTATGCTTATTTGTGGCATTTCTTCAAGAGCAAGGATTACTCCTTTAAGAACTTCTGCTGTTCCCTTGTCTCCTCCCATGCCGTCAACTACTATTCTCATTTACCCTTCACTCCTAGAATTCTGATACACAAATTTTTTTTAATTATACCATAATCTGTATTTAATATATAGATTTTATATTAAAAATTAATTTACTTTTTTATAAATATAAAAATCCCACAGGATAACCTACGGGAAAATTATTACTTTTTTATTATGTTTTTTACAAATCTAATATTTTATATTTAACTCTATTTGCATATCTCTGGTTGTATAATAATCCTTTTCCTTCAAATTTCATTACTAATGCTCTCACTGTTGTATAAGTTACATCTCTAAAATCTTTTTCAAGCTGTACTGAAGTTTTTTTTAATAAAAAAAATCTTTGTCAGATAATATTTTGTTATATAATTTAGTTTCTATAATTTCTCTTTTACTGATACTAATTGATATCAATTGATACTTATTGATACTAATTAATATCAAATATCATATAATAAATATCCTGTAAATAAAAAATCCCACGGAACAAATCCATGGGATAATACATATTTTATCCAAATAATTTATACAAAGCCACAATTATAGAAATCACAGCCACACTGTATTTAATAATAGTATGATTTACTTTTACACTGTACTTACTCCCAAAAAACACACCTGCTCCATGTGCAGCCAGAGAAATAAAAAGAATATTTAATAATGATGATGAATAAGAACTGCTGAAATATCCAACAGCACTTGGAACAGCTATAAATATAGAATCAAAAAGTGCCAAAGCTATAGCTTCTTTTATGTTAACACCTAAAACCACTAATAAAGGCATCACCAGTATTGGTCCTCCTGCTCCGGACAAGGCACACACAACAGCTGTTGTAAATCCTATTAATAAAATGCTGAACAAACTTGGTTCTTTATCTTTTTTCTTTTCTTTATCCTTTCTTAATAAAATAGATATTCCTGAAAATAAAACAACCAAGTACAAACAAATTTTTATTATAGATTCATCTATCATAGAGTTTAAATAAACTCCAAGACAAGCTCCTAAAAAACTTCCTATTCCAAGTTTTAGACCAAAAAAAATATTCAGCTGCTTATGTCTGTAATAATTTATAGAACCTATAAGTCCTGAAATTAAAAATGCAGAAAAACTAAGTGCCAAAGCTTCGTATACATTATAGCCCATAGAAACATACAGCATTGGAAGCAAAAAACCTGCTATTCCTGTTAATCCTACTAATCCCCCTACAATGATGTTTGCAAGAATAACTATAAGCATTTTAATATTTCCTCCATTTCTTCACGAACTTTCTCTTCATTTATTGTTAATATTTTTCTGTCTTTCATAACCCATTCACCATTTATCATTGAATGAATTATATCTCCTTTGTTTACACATTCAAACAAAGTATTTGTATAATTACTGCTGAACCATAAATGAGGCTGATTTAAATCAACAAATATTAAGTCTGCCAAAAATCCCTCTTTGATTGTTCCAATATTTTTTCTTAAAAAATATTTTCCATTTCCCATAGCCATTTTTAACAGCTCTTTAGCAGGCATTATTTTTCTGTTTCCCTCTTTTATTCCCCAAGTAACATTCATCATGCAGCGTAAAGTTTTCATTTCATCCCATAAACTTAAACCGCCGTGAGCTGCTCCGTCAGTTCCCAGTCCTATTTTTATCCCTCTTCTTAATAAATCGGGAGTATCTGCTAAAGCTTTTCCAGAATTTGAAAACGGGCACTGGCAAATCTGAATATTATTTTTTGAGATAATCTCTTTTTCTTTTTCTGTCAATATTAACGAATGAGCTCCAATAAAATAATCTCCCAATACTTTTAAAGAATCCAGATATTCATAAGGAGGCAGTCCTGTTTTCTCTATAACATACTGAACCTCTTTGTCATACTCATTCATATGAGCTTCCAACATTGTTCCTCTTTCTTTTGCATGTTCTGCCACAGATAAAATTAACTCTTCTGACACTGACATTAAAGAACGGATAGAATAATATATCTGAATTAATCCTTTTCCATTCCATTTATCATAAAGGCTGTCGTTTTTGTTCACAACACTCTGCACATCGTCACGAATACTTTCAGGAAGAGTTTTGTCATCCATAGAGGAATAAGTAAGAGCTCCTCTCACACCGCTTTTGGCAATTTCCTCGCAGGCTTCATCCATATAATAACTTCCTGCATCAATAAAAGATGTTGTTCCTCCTTTAATCATCTCTATAAGAGCCAGTTTAGCATTTAATCTCATAAGCTTTGGATTTAAAGAACTTTCAAAAGGGAGCATAATATCTTTCCAGATTATCCCCTCTGCATCTAAAACTTTTCCTTTTAAAAGCTGCTGTCCTATGTGAGTGTGAGCATCACACAAACCGGGAACTGTCAGAAGATTATTCCCATCTATTACTTCTTCATTTTCTCTTGGAGTTAAATCTTTTTTTATCTCCTCAATAGAATTACCTGTAATTCTAATATCATAATTAAAAACAACATCGTATTCTTCATTTAAGTAAGCAATATTTTTTAATAACACTATTAAATCACTCCTGTGAATGAAAGAACTATTTGAGAAATTAAGGCAGACCCTAAAAATGTTCCTGTCATTACCAAAATTCCTATTATTATCATCTTCCATCCTTGTTTTGCAAAACTTTTAATCTGGTCACTCATAGATAACCCTGCAAATGCTCCAACCATTGTTAAAGGAGCTGTAAACTGAATCTTATTAACTGATGATATTACAAAATCATTAATCGGAGATATTGGACATGCAATTAACAAACCTAATATAGAGCAATATGCAACTATCGGAAGTTTAATAAAAGGTAAAGCTCTTGATATTACAATAGCACATATAGATGTCCCTAATAAAATCCCAATTCCCGGTAAAGATTCTTTTAATCCAACTTGAAATCCAACAAAGTTTGCAAGAGCAATACCGCAACCTGCTAATACAAATAAAAATATCCACTCTCTATATCTCATTATTTATTTTCTCCTTTATTTTTACGATAAGATAATTTTGGTTCTAAAAATGAATAAACTTTCTTTGTTAAAGGTATTCCTACAAAAATAGCTACATAAATACCTGTGATTCCTGATAAAGTTTCACTTGCACTTGCCAGTGCTGATAGTTGTGTCGCCATAGCAGGATAAATCTCTGTCAGTGATGCAGTTGCACTAGCCATCATAATTCCTGCTCCAACTCCGCTTGCCAATGCTAATGAAAATGGATGAAATATTCCTGTGTAGGCAATCAATGATACCATAAGTCCAAAATAAATTGTTCCAATCATTCCACCTACTATATATATTGATAAGCTTCCTCTTGCCTCAGGAGAATCAGCTCCAAAAAGATCTGTTGCAAGAGCTAAGTTGCTTTCTCTGTTTATTGAATGTGTAGCTCCAATAGCCTCTCTTTTTAATCCAAGCAGTAAAGCCACAGGCATAGCTAAAAATATTGTTCCCAGATTTCCTATTTCCTGAAGAAGAAGTGCAGGACCTGCTGAAATTACTGTTTCTATATTAGCTCCAGCATTAACTCCCAGTTTTACAATAAAAGGACAAATACATACTATAACTAATCTACTTGCTGCTTTTACCTCTTTCTTGTTTATAAATTTTAAACATTCAGGTCCGCTAAGCATTCCTAAAATTAAAGAGTAAAAGATTGGAAATAAAATAAATCTTCCCACTTTCAACGGAATAGAAATCTGCCCGATCATCTCTGCAATCACAATGAAAACAAAAGCGAAAACATATATTTTTTTCTCTGTTTTCAACCTTTCAAGCAATGAACCATACATCATTTCTTCTTTCTTTTTTTCTGCCATAATTCTCTCTCCACCTCTTAAATAATATTTATATAATAATTTTTTTATTTTTAAATACACGCCATTGTATCAAAAAATTTTTTTAAAAAAAAGGACAAATGAGAAGAATTTAATATTTTTTTGTGTTATAATAAATTCTCAAGGAAAATATTATTGTCTGTTAAGGAGGAAATATGACTTTTGATGATGTTATTGAAAAAGTGCCGCAGCTTAAAGAGTATCTTTGTAATATGCCGGAAGAATTAAAAAGTAAATTTATTGTTAAAATTCATCCGCCTGGAACTATTATCCATCATCAGCAGACAGAGCTTGATATTTTTGGAATAGTTGCAAGCGGTGAGCACAGAGTAATAAATCTGTTTGAAGATGGTAATATTTTTATGATTGAAAAAAATGAACCTATTGATTTTATTGGAGAAGTTACTATTCTGGCTGGAATGAAAGAAACTTCCGTAACTATTGAAACTATTACTGAAAGTATTATTATGTATATATCCAGAGCTGATTTTGAAGAGTGGATAAAAAAAGATATTCATTTTCTTTATTTGGTATCTCAAAAAGTAGCATTAAAGTTATATCGTTCTTCATCAAACAGAGGAGCAAAGCTTTTTTATCCTCCGCATTTTTTGCTGCTTGATTATCTGATAAAATATGCTCAGGAAAATAATATTTCAAAAAATAAATATCTGGTTATTAAAAAAACAAGACAGGAGTTGTTTGAAGAAACCGGAATTACTGTAAAAACTATTAACCGTACAGTTTCAAAATTAAAAGAGGATCAGGTCATTTCTATAGCAAAAGGAAAAATCTCAATGACCTATGAACAATATAAATTAGCCACAAAAGTAATTAAATATTATATAAAACAAAACCCAAAAGAATGATATAAAAATAAAGGGACTGTTGCATTTGTAATAAGAATAAAACTTTCGATTTTAAAAATATCAGCGTAATTTATGCAGCGAAACAGAATACAGAAAACTTGACTGT
>UQOH01000039.1 GCA_900542625.1 uncultured Fusobacterium sp. | reverse complement strand
AAAGTCACATGTAAAATTTAAATCAAGCAGGCTGTTAGATGATATGCTGTGTGATGAAATTAAAAAATAAATATACAAAAAAATTGGGGCTGTGCAAAACAGCCCCTTATTTTTTAAAATATAAATAGTATAAGAATACAGGAAGGAATACTCCTCCTGAAAGAAAGTTTCCTATTGTAACAGGAAGAAAATGACTTATAAGGACACCTGCCACAGAAACTGTTTCCGGTGAAAGAAGTGCTCCTATTGTTATCACATACATATTAGCCACAACGTGCTGATATCCGCTCACAACGAAAAGCATAATAGGAAACCAGCATGCAAAAAGCTTTCCTGCTGCATCAACAGCACTCATTGCCATAACAACACCTATTGCAACAAGAATATTACATAAAAACCCGCTGAAAACAGCCTCAGAAAAAGAAAGATTTATTTTTGAAACAGCAGCATTTACAACAGCTTTTTCAAATGCAGGAGAACTGAAAATTCCTGAATAGAAAGAAACATAAGCTGTAAAAATACTTCCTAAAAAATTTCCAATCCATACAAGAACAAGATTTCTGACTAATTTAGAAAAACTTAAATCTTTTGTAAGAAAAGAAAGTGTAAGAAGAGAATTTCCCGTAAAAAGTGATGTTCCTGTAAAAACACAAAGCATAAGCCCCACAGGGAATATACATGCACCGATAAATTTTGCAAAACCTCCGTCAAAAGTCTGTGCAAGTGTCTGAGCTGCTGTCATCTGCCCTATTCCTGCAAGAGCAATAAACATTCCTGCAACAAAACCTGAAACGATGATTTTTAAAGAACTTTTTTCGTTCCCTCTTGTAACTCCCATGTTAATTACAGCAGCAGTTGTTTCTGATGGATTTAAAAACGTTTTAGTCATTGGCATAACCTCCAGATAAAAAATTAAAATTGATAATAAAAAAGCCGCACTCCAGGCTTTTTTCGCCCAGACGGTCGGCTTATCATCGGTTATACTTCATGTGGTTATATCCACTTCCGTCAGTTATATAACAACTAAATGATAACATGAAAAATCTATTTTGTCAAAATTTAAACCTTTCTGTTGGTTAATCGTCTAAAAATATAGTATAATTAGTTTAAAGGACGGTGATTCACTTGAAAAAATATTTAGAAAGCAGACAATATGAAACAGTAAAATTTGTATTTTTGAAAGCTGTAAACGATATTTTTAAAGGGCATATAGCAGAAGTTCAAAATTCATTGAATAATGGGTCTTATGCAGAGATTTATGATATAGAAAAAAGAGAATTAAAAATCTTATCTGAAAAAGAGATGGAAGATTTAAAAAAGAGAATGGACGAAATTATAGAAGAGGATATTCCTATAAGACTTATTACAGATGATGTTGATGAGCTTAAGAAAAAAGCAGTTAACATGGAAAGAAAAGATATAAAGCAGATACTTGAAAACTGCGGCTGGGCAAAAATAAAAGAGTATGCTTTGGGAGATTATACAGATTATTTCTATCTTGCTCCTGAAGAGTCAACAGGAAAAATTCTGGCATATGATATATACAAATATAACCGCGGGATAATTTTTAAAAGCCCGTTGGAAGTTTTTGATTGGAAAATAGCTCCGTACAAAAATACTCCGAAAATTGCCAAAGCTTTCTACGAGAGAGATAAATGGGAAAAAATAATGAAAATAAACTACGTGGGAAGTATAAATGAAAAAGTTTTTGAAAACAAGATAATAGAGCAGATAATGCTTAACGAAACTTTCCACGACAGAAAAATTGCAGAGATGGCAACAGAAATTCTTTCAAATAAAAAAATAAGAATAGTTACAATAGCAGGTCCCTCTTCTTCAGGAAAAACAACTCTTTCTAAGAAAATGGAACTTCAGCTGAAAACAGGAGGAGTGGAGACTCTTGCAATCTCCCTTGACAACTATTATATAGGAAGAGCAAATGTTCCTTTAGATGAAAACGGAGAGAAAGATTTTGAAACAATAGAGGCTCTTGATTTGGAACTTCTTAATAAAAACCTTGAAGAACTGATAGCAGGGGAAGAAACAGAACTTCCTTTATATGATTTCTTTACAGGAGAAAGAAAACAGGAAATTCAGAAAGCAAGACTTTCTAAAGATGGAATAATTATTATAGAGGGTATTCACGGATTAAACGACAGGCTGACAAGTCATATTCCAAGAGAGAATAAATACAAAATATATATAAGCTGTCTGACACAGACAAATATGGATATGCACAACAGAATTCATACAACAGACGTAAGACAGATAAGAAGAATTGTAAGAGACAGTCTTTCAAGAGAAACATCAGGAGAGGAAACTCTTGCAATGTGGAACTCTATCAGAAGAGGGGAAGAAAAATGGATATTCCCATTCCAAGAAGAGGCAGATGCAATCTTCAACTCAAGTTTTACTTATGAGCTTGGAGTGTTAAAGCCTTATGCTTTAAAAGAGCTTATAAAAGTAAAAATTACTTCTGACCAATATGATGAGGCTAAAAAACTGGCAAATCTTTTAAGCTGTTTTGTAGATGTTGACCCTTCATTTATTCCTGTGGATTCTATATTAAAAGAATTTATAGGAGGAAGTGTTTTTTACAATTATTAAAAATTAAAAAAGATTACAAATATTTTTAAGATTTAAAGGAGACAGATTTTGAAGAGATTAAAAAGAATTGGATTATTTGTAGTTGCAGAATGTTTTAAAGCTTTGTTCAGGCTTTTGATGTTTGCTCTTGTAGTTTTTATTGCAGGAAAAATAATAGCACTTGAAACAAAAAAGAAACCTGTGGACTACGGAACTTATATTGAACTGAAACTTGCTGACGAGATAGTTGAAAGCAAGATAATAACTCCTTTTGACATAAAAAAAGATATAAACTTCTATGGGCTTTTAAAAAATCTTGAAAAAGCTGAATCAGACCCAAGAGTTGAAGGACTTATTTTAAAACTTGATAATGTTGCTCTTAACCGTGCTCAGATAGAAGAGCTTTCAATGAAAATAAACGAATTTAAAAAGAATGGAAAAAAAGTATATGCTTATGCTCCTTCATTTGAAAACAACAATTATCTTGTTGCGTCAACAGCAGATAAAGTTATCATGCCTGACACTATGAGTGCAATGTCTGATATAAAAGGATATTTTGTAGAGGTACCTTATTATAAGGCTCTTGGAGATAAAATCGGTGTTAAGATGAATGTTATTCATATTGGAAGTTACAAAAGTGCAGGAGAGCCTTTTGAAAGAAAGGATATGAGTAAGGAATTCAGAGAAAATACAGGAAGAATTTTAGATAAAGTTTATGATAATTTTGTTTCAACTGTTGCACAAAACAGAAAGATAGAAAAGGAACTTTTCAACCAGAGAGTTTTAAACGGTTCTCTTGTTTTATCTGATCCTGAAACAATGAAAAGATTCGGGCTTGTTGATGAAACAACATACTATGAAAATTTCCTTTTGGAAAACGGTATTACAAACAAAATAGGTATTAAAGAATATATTTCAAGATACAATGTGGATAAGGAAAAGGAAGTTGAAAAAGAGGAAGAACTGCCAAAGATTGCTGTTATCTATGCAGAGGGAACAATTAATTATTTTGAAGAAAACAAAGAACTGAGTGAAACAATAACTCCTGAAAGAATTCAGAAAGAACTGGCTATTGCTGAAAAAGATGAAGATATAAAAGGGATAGTTATTAGAGTAAACTCTCCGGGAGGTTCTGCTCTTGCATCAGATATAATATACAACAGCATAAAAAAAATAAGCAAGCCTGTATATATTTCCATGGGTGGAGTTGCTGCCTCAGGAGGATATTATATCTCTGCAGCAGGGGATAAAATATATGCTGACAAGGAAACTGTCACTGGTTCTATCGGTGTAATCACAATGATTCCTAATGCTGCTGAGCTTATGAAAAAACTTTATGTTAATTATGAAAATATTACTAAAGGAAAATATGCTGATATGGGAAGTATGTACAGAGAGATGACTGATGATGAGAAAGAAAAAATACATGCTTCAAGTTTAAAAGTATACAGTGAATTTGTTGATAAGGTTTCTGAGGGAAGAAAGTTAAACAGAGAAGATGTTTTAAAGATAGCAGAGGGAAGAGTATGGCTTGGAGAAGAGGCTGAAAAAATAGGACTTGTTGATGAAATAGGCGGAATTGAAAAAGCTGTTGAGGATCTTGCAGAAAAACTTCAGCTGAAAGATTACAAAATAGTTGAAAGTTTAAAAGAGGAAAAAATAGAATCTGTTATAAAAAATTATCTTCCTAAATATCTTATGGCAAAAGTTATGGGAAATGAAATCACTGAAAAAGTAAGAGAAACAAATATAATAAGTGAGGAACTTTTAAATAAGCCTGTTCTTTTTATGCCGAATATGGAGATAAAATAAAAGAAGTGTTGAAAAAGTTTTTAAAACTATGATATAATCTTGTCTGTAAGACAAAAACATAATCAGGAGGAAGTTAAATTGGTTAGAAAATTAAAATCACCTAAAACTGGCGGAAACAATCAAATGGATATATTAAGACAAGCTCAGGCTATGCAGCAGGAAATGCTTAAAATTCAAGAAGAATTAAAAGGTAAAGAAGTTGAAGCTTCTGTTGGCGGAGGAGCAGTTGTTGTAAAAGCTAACGGACAAAAAGAAGTTTTAAGCATCAATATCTCTGAAGATATTGTTAAAGAAGCTGTTGAAGATAAAGAAATGCTTGAGGATTTAGTTCTTTCAGCTGTAAAAGAAGCTTTAAGACAAGCAGAAGAGTTATCTGAAAAAGAAATGGGAAAAGTAACTGGAGGAATGAACATCCCTGGTCTTTTCTAAGAATTTCTGAGAAAAACTGAATAAAGTAAAATTATCAGCTGTTTTATATTGTCTGTCAATATGAGGGAGCTGATTTTTTATTAAAAAAATATCTTGTTCAGTGTTTAACAAATACACAAATTATGATATAATTTTTGGTATAGACTTATTACAGGAGAAGAGAAAATGAAAAAGGCAAATTACAGGTTATACGGAAATATTTTGTATTATATCCTAAAAATTATATTTCTTACTCTTGATGTAAGAATAATGGGAGCAGAAGATAAAATTGACGGGAAAAAAAGTTATGTATGCGGAATGTGGCACAACAAACTTTTAGTAATCCTTTTATGTTTAAAATCCTTGAAAAAAAGAGCAGGACTTGCAAGCCCTTCAAAAGACGGAGAGCTTATCTCTGTGCCTCTTGAGAAAATGGGGTATAAAATGGTGAGAGGTTCATCAGGAAAAGACTCTGTCAAAAGTCTTGTGCAATTAATAAAACTGATTAAAAATGAGGGGTACAGCCTTGGAACTCCTTTAGACGGACCAAAAGGACCTGTTTATGAAGTAAAACCGGGAATGATATATGCTGCTCAGAAATCAGGAAAACAGCTTGTTCTTGTTGGAGGAGCATACAGCAGAAAATGGATATTCAGCAAAACATGGGATAAATTCCAGCTGCCAAAACCATTTTCAAAAGTAGTATGTATTGTGGGAGAGCCTATAGATGTTCCTGCTGATGCAGATCCAAAAGAATACAGTGTATTAGTAAGAGAAAAATTAATGGAACTAGATCAGGAAGCAGAAAGAGAAATATTAAAATTAAAATAATTAAAACAGAAAGTTTTTTTAATAGAGGGGGATAACAGATGACAAAAAATTTTTATGTGACAACGCCAATATATTATGTAAATGGTGACCCGCATGTTGGAAGTGCTTACACAACAATAGCTGCTGACGTAATTGCAAGATACAAAAAAACAATGGGATGTGATGTTTATTTTCTTACAGGAACAGATGAGCACGGGCAGAAAGTAGAAGAAACTGCAAAAATGAAAGGAATGACTCCACAAGAATGGACAGATTCTATGGCTCCAAGATTTATGGAAATGTGGAAAGCATTAAATATAAAAAATGATGACTTCATAAGAACAACAGAAGAGAGACACAAAAAAGCTGTTGCTAAAATTTTAAAAACAGTTTGGGAAAAAGGGGATATTTACAAAGGAGAATATGAAGGAAAATACTGTGTTTCATGTGAAACATTCGTTCCTGAAAATCAGGTTGTAGATGGAAACCACTGTCCAGATTGCGGAAAAGAATTAAGAATGGTAAAAGAGGAATCATATTTCTTCAGAATGTCAAAATATCAAGATGCTTTATTAAAACATATAGATGAACATCCTGATTTCATTCTTCCACGTTCAAGAAGAAACGAAGTAATATCTTTCATTAAACAAGGATTACAAGATTTATCAATATCAAGAAACACATTTGAATGGGGAATCCCTATTGAATTTGCTCCGGGGCATATTACTTATGTTTGGTTTGACGCTTTAACAAACTATATCACAGCTGTAGGATATGAAAACGATGCTGAAAACTTTGAAAAGAGATGGACAAACGGAGAAGTTGTTCACCTTTTAGGAAAAGATATTGTAAGATTCCACGCAATCATATGGCCTTGTATGCTTTTATCAGCAGGAGTAAAACTTCCTGACAAAATAGTTGCTCACGGTTGGTGGACTTCTGAAGGTGAAAAAATGTCTAAATCTAAAGGAAATGTTGTTGCTCCATTAGATGAAGTTGCAAAATACGGACTTGACGCATTCAGATACTATCTTTTAAGAGAGGTTACATTTGGAAATGACGGAGATTATTCTACAAAAGGAATTATCACAAGAATAAACTCTGACCTTGCAAACGATTTAGGAAACCTTTTAAACAGAACTCTTGGAATGTATAAAAAATATTTTGGAGAAGAGATTGTCCAAAGCGGAGCTTTTGAAGCAATAGATGAAGAAGTAAAAACATTATTCGCTGATACACTTGCACAGGTTGACGATGCAATGTCAAGACTTGAATTCTCAAGAGCTCTTGAATTTATATGGAAATTTATTTCAAGAATGAACAAATATATAGATGAAACAATGCCATGGATTCTTGCTAAAGATGAGGCTCAAAAAGACAGACTTGCAAGAGTAATGAATATGCTTGTTGAATCTCTATACAAAACAGCAGTTCTTGTATCTCCATATATGCCTGAAACAGCTCAAAAAATCTGGAATCAATTAGAATTTGATGCTGATATAGAAAAAGCTTTAATCGAAGATATCAGAGGATGGGATATAATTCCTGCAGGACACAAACTTGGAACAGCTACACCAATATTCCCAAGAATAGAAGTAGCAAAAGAAGTGAAAGAAAAAAATCCTGTAAACAAAGACCTTAAAATAGAAAACCCTATTTCAATAGACCAGTTTGGAACTGTTGACATCAGAGTAGTTGAGCTTTTAGAGGCTGCTAAGGTTGAAGGTTCAGATAAATTATTAAAATTCAAAGTAAATGACGGAAAAAATATAAGACAGATAGTTTCAGGAATAGCTAAATACTATCCTAACCCTGAAGAGCTTGTTGGTAAAAAAGTTCTTGCTGTTGTAAACTTAACTCCTGTAACTTTAAAAGGAGAGCTGTCTCAAGGAATGCTTTTAAGTTCTGAAGAGAAGAAAAGAATCAAGCTTGTTGAGGTAGACAGTTCAGTAAAAACTGGTTCAAAAATAAAATAACTTTTTTAGGAGGAAACTATGAAAAAGGTAAGAAAGGCAGTAATACCTGCAGCAGGGCTGGGAACAAGGGTACTTCCTGCAACAAAAGCACAGCCTAAAGAGATGCTGGTAATAGTAGATAAGCCTTCACTTCAATATATAGTTGAAGAGCTTGTTGAATCAGGAATAGAAGATATCATAATAATAACAGGAAGAAATAAAAATTCTATAGAGGACCATTTCGATTATTCTTTTGAGCTTGAAGAAACTTTAAAAGAAAAAGGAAAAGAGGATCTTCTTGAAAAAGTTACACATCTTTCTTCAATGGCAAATATATTTTATGTAAGACAAAATCACCCTCTTGGACTTGGGCATGCTATTTTAAAAGCTAAGCCTTTTATCGGAGACGAGCCTTTTGTAATAGCTCTTGGAGATGATATTGTTTACAATGAAAAAACAGCATCAAAACAGCTTATAGAAACATATGAAAAATATGGAGCAAGTGTCTTGGGATGTCAGGAAGTTCCTGAAGAAGATGTATCAAAATATGGAATAGTTAAACCAACAGCAGAGCTTGATGAGAGAACTGTTGAAATAGATGATTTTATAGAGAAACCGTCAATAGAAGAAGCACCTTCAAGACTTGCCTGTCTTGGAAGATATCTTCTTAGCGGAAAAATATTTGAATATCTTGAAAAAACTGAGGCTGGAAAAGGGGGAGAAATCCAGCTTACAGACGGTATTTTAAAAATGATGAAAGATGGTGAGAAAGTGGTAGCTCACAACTTCATTGGAAAAAGATATGATATAGGGAATAAAATCGGGCTTCTTAAAGCTAATATAGAATTTGGATTAAGAAATGAAGAAACCAGAGAAGATTTAATCAACTATCTTAAGAATGAATTAGAAGTGAAATAGACAAAAAAATCTGGATATTTTTCCAAAAGTTTTGTAAAATATTAGTACGTATATTTGATATAAAGGAGATGTTGGGCATGGATGAAAAAATAATGAAAACTTATGAGTTATGGTTAAACTCAGAATATATTGATGCAGCAGACAGAGAGGAATTAAAATCAATCTCTGGAAACGAAAAAGAAATAGAAGAAAGATTCTATACAAACATCAGCTTTGGTACAGCAGGAATGAGAGGTATCAGAGGTGTTGGAACTAACAGAATCAATAAATATATGATAAGAAAAGCTACACAAGGACTTGCTAACTATATAATTGCTGCTGCTGGTGAAGAAGGAATGAAAAAAGGAGTTGCAATAGCTTATGACTGCAGAGTAGGTTCTACAGAATATGCTGAAAACACAGCTCTTGTTCTTGCAGGAAACGGAATTAAAGCTTACCTTTATAAATCATTAAGAAGTACACCTGAACTTTCTTTTGCAGTAAGAGAACTTAAATGTCAGGCAGGAGTAATGGTTACAGCTTCTCACAACCCTCAGGAATATAACGGATACAAAGTTTACTGGGATATTGGAGGACAAATTGTTGAGCCTCAGGCAAGCGGAATTGTTGGAGAAGTAAATAAAGTAGAAAACTTTGAAGATATAAAAATGATATCTGAAGAAGAGGCAAAAGCAAAAGGACTTCTTGTTATGATAGGTGAAGAAGTAGACGACAGATTCATTGAAGAAGTTAAAAAAGAAGCTATAATCACTGATATTCCAGGAAAGAAAGAGTTTAAAATAGTTTACTCTCCTCTTCACGGAACAGGAAGAAGACCGGTTCAAAGAATATTAAAAGAGATGGGATTTGAAAGTGTATACACTGTTAAAGAGCAGGAAGAGCCAGATGGAATGTTCCCAACATGTCCTTATGCAAACCCAGAAGATCATAAAGTATTTGCTCTTTCTACAAAACTTGCTGATGAGGTTGGAGCAAAAGTTTGTATAGCAAACGACCCGGATGCAGACAGAACAGGACTTGCACTTAAAAAAGAAAACGGAGAATGGATATATCCAAACGGAAACCAAATCGGTATGATATTTATGGACTATATCTTAAAAATGACTAAAGATCTTCCTAAAAACGGAGCAGTTGTATCAACTATAGTTTCTACTCCTATTCTTGATGATATAGCAAAAGCATACGGAGTAAAAGTATGGAGAACTTTAACAGGATTTAAATATATTGGAGAAAAAATAGAGCAGTTCAAAAACAAAGAACTTGACGGAACTTACCTATTTGGATTTGAAGAATCAATAGGATACTTAAAAGGAACTCATGTAAGAGATAAAGACGCAGTTGTAGCATCTCTTCTTCTTGCAGAAATAGCAGCTTACTATGACAGCATAGGAACATCTATTCCGGCTGAATTAGATAAAATCTATGACAAATATGGTTGGTACGGAGAAGCAACAATCTCTATAACAAAAACTGGAATGGACGGAGCAAAACAAATTGCTAAAATCATGGAAGTTTTAAGAGAGAAAGAAATCAAAGAAGTTCTTGGAAAAAAAGTATTAGTTCTTAAAGATTTCCAAAAACAAATTGAAATCGACTACGAAAAATGCAACAGAAAAACTATTGAACTTCCTAAATCTGATGTATTACAATTTATCCTTGAGGGAGATGTAAAAGTAACAGTAAGACCATCAGGAACAGAACCAAAAATCAAATATTACTTATACGTAAAAGAAAACTCAAAAGAAAAAGCAGAGGCATCTTTAAAAGAATTTGGAGATAACTTTGTTAAATTTGTAGATTCTTTAATCTAAAAATATAAAATAAATAGTTTTTAATAGCTCTGGTGTTTGTGCACCAGAGTTATTTTATTATGTAAATAAAGTAAAAAAATGATATAATATTCATATGAAAAATTTAATCATAATGGAGAATAAAAATGACAGATGCCATATATATACACGTTCCTTTTTGTGTAAGGAAATGTGATTACTGTGACTTTCTTTCTTTTCAAAGCAATGAAGAGGAAAGAAAAAAATATGTAGACTTTTTAATAAAAGAGATAAGATTATATCCAAAATATAAATATGATACAGTGTATTTTGGAGGAGGGACACCCTCTCTTCTGAAAGCAGAAGATGTTAAAAGAATTTTAGATGAACTGGATATAAAGGAAAATGCAGAAGTAACTCTGGAGGCTAATCCCAAAACAGTGGATTTAGAAAAATTGAAAGCTTTAAAAGAGGCTGGAATAAACAGGCTGAGCATGGGAATACAAAGTTTTAATGAAAAATTTCTTAAAAAACTCGGGAGACTTCATAACTCACAAGAGGGAATAAAAGCATATGAAATGGCAAGAGAGGCTGGATTTGAAAACATAAGTCTTGATTTGATGTTCTCTCTTCCTGAGCAGACTCTTCATGAAGTAAAAGAGGATTTGAAAAAACTTATATCATTAAATCCTGAACATTTTTCAATATATTCTCTTATCTGGGAACCGGACACAAAGTTTTTTGAAAAACTGGAGTCTGGAGAATATGAGGAAACAGACAATGATTTAGAGGCGCAGATGTATGAATTTATTATTGATTATTCAAAAGAGCATGGATATCATCATTATGAAATTTCAAATTTTGCAAAAACAGGAAAAGAGGCAAGGCACAATTCTAAATATTGGAGAAATAAAGAGTATGTTGGAGTAGGTTTGGGAGCATCAGGATATATTCATGAAATAAGATATAAAAACAAGATGAAATTTATAGATTATTATGATAGTATATTGGTAGGAGAAAAACCGATTTTAGAAGAGGAAAAAGTTGATAAAAATATGTTTGAAGAGTACAGACATATTTTAGGACTTCGTCTTTTAGAGGAGGGAATAACTCCTTCTGAAGATAAAAAATATTTTCAAATATACAAAGAGCTGGAAGAAGAGGGATTTATTGAAAAAAAATCCGAAAAATATATCCTTACAAGAAAAGGAATTTTTCTGGCTAACGATGTATTTGAAAGACTTATATAAGCAGGTGAAAGATAATGGGAAAAGTTACAGATAATGTAAATGAAATTTTAGAAAATATAAAAAAATACTCTAAAAATCCGGAAAAAGTAAAGCTTGTGGCAGTTACAAAATATGATTATGTTGGAAGAGCAGAGCTTGACGAGCTTATGGAATGTGGTATTATGAATTTTGGAGAAAACAGGGTTCAGGTTCTTGAGGCAAAAAGAGAACTTATGAATGACGTAAAAGATAAAATAAATTGGAATTTTATAGGAAATTTACAGAAAAATAAGGTAAAATATATAATAGACTATGTATGTATGATTCATTCTGTGAATAAACTTTCACTGGCTGAAGAAATAGACAAAAGAGCTAAAAATGCCGGAAGAGTTTTAGATGTTCTTCTTGAAATTAATCTAAGCGGAGAGGACAGCAAAGAGGGATACGATTTAGATGAATTTTACAAAGAACTTCCTCAGCTTATGGAACTTAAAAATATAAACATAAAAGGGCTTATGACAATGGCGCCTAATGTTGATGATGAAGAGAAAATAAGGGCAAGTTTCAGAAAATTGAGAGAGATAAAAGATGAGTTAAACAAAACACATTTTCACGGAAGATTAACAGAGCTTTCTATGGGAATGAGTGATGATTATAAAATTGCTCTGGAAGAAGGTTCTACTATCATAAGAATAGGAACCAGATTATATAAATAACAGGAGGAAATATGAATAAAAAAGAGGATAAACTGACAGGAAAAATAAAGTCTTTAAAAGAAATTTTCGGATTGGGAGACGGAGCAGAAATAGAAGAAGATAACGGTATTATCGATGTAGATGTGAAAAGCGATTCTGCTGAAGAGAAAAAACCTGCTGAAATATCAGGACCAAGCCTTTTCACTAAAAAGTCTGCTAAAAACGACAAAAAGCACAAAGAAAAAGAAAAGGAAGTAGATACTTCTGCATATCAAAGTGTTATTATCGATCCTAAAAAATTTGAAGACTGCAGAAAAATAGCAAGTTACATAAAAGAGGACAAAACAGTAACTCTTAATCTTGAGCATTTAGACAACGAAACAGCTCAAAGAATAATAGATTTCTTAAGCGGTGCTATGAGTATAAAAGAAGCTAAACTTATAGAAATAAGCAGAAGTGTTTATGTATCTGTTCCAAAAGATATAAACGTATTTTTTGACGGAGAAAACGACAGAAAAGAAAAATCATTTTTAAAAATATAAATTAATATAGAAGGGGTTTAAATTAGTGAATAAAAAAGCAAAAGCATTGGCATTGTTTTCAGGAGGACTGGACAGTGCTCTGGCAATAAAAGTAATCAAAGATCAGGGAGTAGAAGTAATCGCTCTTAATTTTGTATCTCACTTTTTTGGTGGGAAAAATGAAAAAGCTGAGGCTATGGCAGAACAGCTTGGAGTAAAATTAGAATATGTTGATTTCAGTGAAAAACATATAGAGATATTAAAAAATCCTGTATATGGAAGAGGAAAAAATATGAATCCATGTATAGACTGCCATGCACTTATGTTTAAGTTTGCAGGGGAACTTTTAGAAAAATATGATGCAGATTTCCTTATTTCAGGAGAGGTTTTAGGGCAAAGACCAATGTCACAAAACTATCAGGCTCTTGAAAAAGTAAAAGGATTGTCAAAACTTGAAGAATTAATAGTCAGACCACTGTCTGCAAAACTTCTTCCTCCAAGCAAACCTGAACTTGAAGGGCTTATTGACAGAGAAAAACTTCTTGATATTCAGGGAAGAAGCAGAAAAAGACAGATAGAAATAGCTGAACAGCTGGGAATAATAGATTATCCTACACCTGCTGGAGGATGTCTTTTAACAGACCCGGGTTACTCAAAAAGATTAAAACTAATAGAGCAGGATGGACTTCTTGAAGAGGAAAATGCTAAAATATTTCATCTTTTGAAAAAAGGAAGATTTTTCAGATTTGAGCCTGGAAAATATCTTTTTGTTGGAAGAATGAAAGAGGACAATGATGAGATTGTCAGAAACAAAGATGCAGGAACAATGTTTATCAGAGGAAAAGGTGTTGGAGGACCATATATTTTAGGATATGGAGAACTTTCACAAGAGCAGATAGAGTTTGCTGAAAATCTTTTCTCAAGATACTGCAAATTTAAAGGAGAGCAGCCTATTGAGATATTTTTCAATGAAGAGCCAAAGGCTGTGGGAATAATAGATAAAGCAAAAGTTGAAGAGGATATTAAAAAATATCAGATTACAATGGAATAATAAAGGAACATAAACAAATTTGCGATAAGATATTCTGATACACTAAAAAGAAAAAGACAGGGAGAGGAGCAATATGACACAAGAAAAAGGATTATTACTGACTAACCTGCAGGTAATTCATGCAGATGAAAACTTTGGAGCAGAGTTAAGCGACGCTGAAAAGAAATCTACAATGGAAAGATATATTGAATTTTCTTTTGATGAGATGGAAGTTTCAAAAATTTGTAAATGGCTGGATATATGGTTTTCTGCTGTAGTAAACAGAAAAATAAATCGTTTGAAAGTTGCTGAAACAATCTTCAAAGGAAACAAGGAACTTGAAATTTCTCTTAATTATAATAACTACACTTTCTTTACGGAAACTGTAAGATATAATAAAGAGGCAGCAGAAAAAGTTAAAGAAATAGTAAAGTAAAAACAAAAAGGATTGCTGTAAGCTGCAGCAATCCTTTGTTTTTATAAAAATATTATTTTTTTACATATTTATTAAATAAATTTTCAACTTGTTCAACTACATATTCCGGAGTAATCAATCTGTAAATCTCATCTCTTGTCATTCCTTCAAAATTATCAGCCATATCATTTGAAATAACTCCTTGATGTTTATCATTTGTATAAGGCAGCCATTCTTTTTTATCTGATTCAGGGCAGTATATAGCAAAACTTGGAATATCCAGAGCCTGAGCAAGATGTCTTGGTCCTCCTTCATTACCAAAGAAGAAATCACAATTATCTAAAAGCATTGCAAGCTCTCTGATAGATGCTGTTTCTATATTTGAAAAAATTCTTTTATCATTTCCAAGCATATTTTCATGTACATCTTTAATGAACGATTTCTGATCCGGTGAATAATAAAAAATCATTTGAATATCTTTTAAATCATTCAGAAGAGTCTTTATAACTGTTGTCATATAATCAATAGGATATATTTTTCTTGGTACTCTTGAAGTCACAGAACATGCAATAACAGGTTTTGAAAAATCAATTCCCGCTTTTTCCATTTTATTTCTTAAATAAAGTTTTTCTTCCGGTGTAACAGTAATTGTAAAGTTTCTGTCGTATTTAATTTCGCAATCTCTTTCAATAGGTTTAAGCATTCTAAGAAACTTATCAACCTTATCTTTTGCATCAACAGGTTCATCTATTTTGTGAGTGTAAGTATATCCTCTTCCTTTTTTAGTACGTCCTATTCTGTATTTTGCACCTAAAGAAAACAGAGTAAATACCTCACTTTTTGGAGTAGACATAATATCTATTACAATATCGTATTTTTTTCTTGTAACTTTCCATGCTTTTGTAAGATATTTAAACCAGTTTTTCTGTTCTTTTTTTGTAATTGTAATAACATTATCAATATATTTATGATTTTCAAACAAAGGTGAAACATGCTCGTATAAAACATAATCTACTTCTGCATCAGGAAAAGTCTGTTTCAGACTGTTGCATATAGGTGATGCAAGAATTGAATCTCCAATCTGTTTAAATCTTACAACTAATATTTTCATAAGTTCTCCTTAAATATTAATCATTTGAATTTTTTAATTCTTTTCTATATAAGTGATATTGGAATAAGTTATATATTATGTAATAGAAAGAAATTATAAACATGCTGTATTTTAATGTTACCAGAACTAAAATAATAAAAGGCACCATAAATTTTTTAGGTATAAACTTAAATACTTTATCCGGAGTAAGGAAAGTAATTGTAGACACCATTAAAATAGCAGCTATAATAGTTATAGCAATAAATACTTCAACATTGAAAAATCCATAATTAAAATGTTTTTCAAGAGATTGAGTAATAAGAAGATATGATATTACAGATGCTGCTCCGTTTGGGATAGGCATTCCGCTGAAATCATCTTTTTCTTCAGATGCAGTAGTTATTACATTGAATTTAACAAGTCTCATAACTCCGCAAAGAGCATAAATAAATGCAACAGGAATTACAAATGATGCAAATTTAACAGCAGCTGCAGAAGAAATAAATGATGAGAATTTATCCGGAGCAGATAATATAGAATAAACTAAAATACTTGGAGCAATACCAAAAGAGATTGCATCAGAGAATGAGTCAAATTCTTTACCAAATTCACTGAAAGCATCAAGTTTTCTTGCTGTTTTTCCATCAAGTCCGTCACATACCATTGCTAAAAAGATAAACCATATTGCGTAATCTATATTTCCTCTTATTGAAGAAGTTATACTCAGATACCCAAGAAGCATATTAGCAGCTGTAATTGCATTAGGTGCTAAATATTTTTTTTCTACCATAATTAAAATCACTTCCTATTATAAAAATAAAATCAATTGATTTTACCATGAAAACGAAAATTTTACAATGTTATTTTAAAATAGTGCAGATAATGGAAAAGGAGCAGGTGAAATGTAAAATTTATAGACATTTTCCAAGTAATGAGCTATTATAATACTTAAAGGAGGTACGACCTATGAAAGAAAATTATGAAGAATATCTAAGTGCAATAACTCATTATATAGGTGCAGGAATGGCTATTTCCGGGCTTATAGCTCTTATAAACCGTTCACTAAAAATAGGAGAAACAGGATATATTATAGGAAGTATAATTTTTGGTGCTGCTCTTATTTTTTTATACACAATGTCAGGCACATATCATATATTAAAGATAGGAAAAATTAAGCAGATATTCAGAATTCTGGATCATGCTGCAATTTATATATTAATATCAGCCTCTTATACACCATATATATTTACTGTTCTTACAGGGCCTAAAAAATGGATAATCTTTTTTGCCCAATGGGGTTTGACTCTTATAGGAGTAATATTTAAAATATTTTTTACAGGAAGATTTAAATTAGTTTCTACGCTGATCTATCTGTTTATGGGCTGGATGGTAATTTTTGTTTTTAAAGATATAAAAACAGCCTTAAATACTGTATCTTTAAACTGCCTTATAGCCGGAGGAATAACATACTCTGCAGGTGCTGTGGTTTATATGATGAAAAAAATAAAATTCGGTCACGCAATATGGCATCTTTTCGTGATTGGAGGAAGTGTCTGCAACTTTTTTTCAATATATTACCTGCCTATGACAGCAATGCAGTAATCTATAAAATTATAAAAGGGAGATGAAATGAATTTTTATATAAAACTAATAATAAAAATACTTGAAAAAAGTATGACAGGTCAGGATTCTGAAATTTTATATAAATTAAAAAAAGGAATAGACTTGAATTCAGAAGACAAAAAAGAATTGGAAGAGATAATCGACAATCTTTAAGGAGGAATACATGAAGTTTGTAAAAGATTTTAATAAAGAGGCAGTATTTTTTAAAGATAAGGAGTATACTTATAAAGATTTAATAAGAACAGCAAAATATCTTTCTTCTTTATTAAAAGGGGATAAAAATGATAAGGTTGTAATCTTTATGGAGAACAGACCTGAATTTATATGCAGTTTCTTTGGAATATGGAATGGAAAAAAAGTTCCTGTAAATATTGATGCAGGATATACAGCAAAAGAGCTTGAATATATTTTAAGAGATTCTGAACCAAAATATATATTTACATCAAAGAAAAATTTTGAAACAGCCAAAGAAGCAGTTGAACTTTCTGAAAAAGATATAAAAGTTTTAAATGTTGATGAGATAACTGTTCCTGAAAGTTTTGAAGTTGATGAGTATGCAATTTATTCACCGGAACCTGAAGATACAGGAGTTCTTTTATATACTTCAGGAACAACAGGAAATCCAAAAGGAGTTGTTCTTACATTTGATAACCTGATGTCAAACGTTGACGCTATTACAGAGATAAAACTGGCAACACCACAGGACAGAGTCCTTGCTCTTCTTCCTTATCACCATGTTCTGCCTTTATCAATAAATCTTTTAATGGCAATACATATTGGAACACTTGTTGTAATAATAGATGAGCTTTCAGCACAGGCTATTCAAAGTGCTCTAAAAAAATATAAGATAACAATAGTTGTCGGGGTCCCAAGACTTTGGGAAATGATTCACAAAGGAATTATGGGAAAAATAAAAGCAGATAAAAAAGCTCAGACAATATTTAACTTATGTAAAAAAATAAACAGCAGAACTTTAAGCAGAATAATATTTAAAAAAGTACAAGAAGGTTTAGGTGGAAACATAAGATTCCTTGTTTCCGGCGGAGCAAAAATCGAGCCTTCAATCATAGAAGATTTTAAAGTTCTTGGAATAAAAATTCTGGAAGGTTACGGGCTTACAGAAACATCTCCTATTATTGCTTTCAACAGACCTGATGAAGAACGTATCGGAACTGTAGGAACAGCAATTCCCGGAGTAAACATCAGAATTGCAAGAGACGGAGAAATAATAGTCAAAGGAAGAAATGTAATGAAAGGATATTACAATAAACCTGAGGCTACAAAAGAGGCTGTTGATGAAAAAGGCTGGTTCCATACAGGGGATTTAGGAAAACTTGAAGACGGATACCTTACTATCGTTGGAAGAAAGAAAGAGATGATAGTTTTATCAAACGGAAAAAATATAAACCCTGCTGATATTGAAAATGAAATATTTAAAGGAACAGATCTTATCCATGATATAGCTGTTGTAGAGCATAAAAATCACCTTCTTGCTCTTGTTTATCCTGATTTTGATAAGGTAAAAGAAAGGAAAATTACAAATATAACAGAAACATTAAAATGGGAAATTATAGACAGCTACAATGTCAACGCTCCTGCATACAGAAAAATTCTTGAAATTAAAATTGTTAAAGAGGAACTTCCAAAAACAAAACTTGGAAAATTAAGAAGATTTATGCTTAAGGATATTATCGGTCAGGCTGATGATGACAGCAGCAAAACTCCTGAAACTAAAAAAGAAGTTAAGCAGGAAATAAAAAAAGATGATAAAGAATATGGAACAAGAGAATTTCAGGCACTTGCAGCTTATATGAAAAAAGAGCACGATCTTGAAATTACACCTGATTCACATCTTGAAATAGATTTAGGATTAGACTCACTTGATGTGGTAGAAATGAACGCCTTTATAGAAAAAACTTTCGGTTTCACTGTAAATGAAGATGAAGCAGGAGGAATAAAGGTAATGAGAGATATCTGTGAATATATCAGAGCTCACAGTAATTTCTACACTAATGAAACTGTAGACTGGAAAGATATTTTCAATGAGAAAATAGATTATAACCTTCCAAAATCATCAGTAGTAGGTATATTCAGAATTTTAACTACTCCTATTTTAAAATTCTATTTAAGATTAACAAAAAAAGGACAGGAAAAAATAAGCAGTGAGCCAAGAATTTATGTTATAAATCACGAAAGTTTTGCAGATGCTTTCGCCGTTGGACATCTTTTCTCTTGGGAACAGGCAAAAAATACATACTATTTTGCAATAAAAAAACACTTTGAAAAACCTGTTATGAAATATCTTGCTGATCATGGAAATATTGTTCTTGTGGATATAAACAAAAACCTGAAAGGAAGTCTTCAAATAGCAGCAGAAGTATTAAAAGAGGGGAAAAATCTTGTTATCTTCCCAGAGGGAGCAAGAACAAGAGACGGAGAACTTCAGGATTTTAAAAAATTCTTTGCAATTCTTTCTAAAGAGTTAAATATTCCTGTGACAGTTATCGGAATTGACGGCTTCTACAAAGCTATGCCTTTTGGAAGCAGATTTCCAAAACCATGCAGAGTAACAGCTGAAGTCTTAGGAGATGTTTTTCCTGCTGAAAACAGCATTGAAGAGATAGTATCAAAATCAAGAAATATGATAGCAGATTGGAAAAAGAATTTATAATCTGAAAAAAGAATTATTGTATCTTTTATAGTACAGTGAAAATCCAAAAAAATAAGGAAATACTATTGACAAAAATATGGGAATAGGATATAATCGGATTGTAATAGAGTAAAGGAAGTATAGATTTGAGTTACAAGTATCTTTAAAAAAAATACTTATGTATCAAAGCTAATATTTATTTTTCTATTCATAATAAACAAAAGTATTTTTATGGAGGTAATTGTAATGAACGGTACAGTAAAATGGTTTAACGCTGAAAAAGGATTTGGATTCATCACTTCTGAAGAGGGAAAAGACTTATTCGTACACTTCTCTGAAATCCAAAAAGAAGGATTCAAAACTTTAGAAGAGGGAGAAAAAGTTACTTTCGAAGTTAA
>UQOH01000038.1 GCA_900542625.1 uncultured Fusobacterium sp. | reverse complement strand
GAATTGAAAAATATAGAATAATAGAAATATATAAAATAAAATTTTTAAAAATCAGAAAGAAAAAATATAAAAAATCGACATAATTAAATTTTTCTATGTTTGTTAATAATATGATAAGTTTTATAAAAATACATAAAAATATAAAAAATAAAAAAGATGTTAAAAAATTCAAAAAATAGTTTTAATTTTTAGTAATATGTGGTATCATGACCTATACTTTTCATTGTTAAAGACACTCTGGTAAAAAAATTAGAGTGTTAAATTATAAAAAAGTTTTTAAGGAAGTGATGTTATGGAAGAACTAAATCTAGTGGTTCAAAGTGTAAGTGGTTTTGTGTGGAATTCTTTACTGATATTTTTATTAGTAGGAACAGGGATATTTTATACTGTTAAGTTAAAATTTATTCAAGTTAGAAAATTCGGCGAAGGCTACACAAAAGTAGTAAAAGGAGTAAACTTAAACGGAGAAGCAGCAGGTGCTGATGGAATGAGTTCTTTCCAATCACTGGCAACAGCAGTAGCAGCACAGGTAGGAACAGGAAACCTTGCAGGAGCGGCAACAGCTATTGCAGCAGGAGGTCCCGGAGCAATATTCTGGATGTGGATGAGTGCATTTTTTGGAATGGCAACAGTATATGCAGAGGCTGTTCTTGGACAGGTATATAAAAAGAAAATAGGCGGAGAAGTAATTGGAGGTCCTGCTTTCTATATAAGTGAAGGACTTGGAGAAAACTGGTTCAGCAAAGGGCTGGCAGCTTTCTTTGGATTATCTTGTATTCTTGCTCTGTCTTTTATGGGAAATGCAGTACAGTCTAATTCTATTGCAGCAGCATTCAGTAACGAGCTGCCAATTCCTCCTGTATATGTAGGAATATTTGTAGCAGTAATATCTGGTTTCATTTTCTGGGGAGGAACTCAAAGAATAGCATCTTTCACAGAAAAAATAGTTCCGTTAATGGCTGGAATGTATGTTGGAATGTCTATAATAATTGTAGCAATGAATATTTCTCAAATATTCCCTGCACTAAAAATGATATTTGTAGGAGCGTTTAACCCTACTGCAGTAATGGGAGGAGCTTTTGGTATCACTATAAAGCAGGCTGTAAGATATGGAGTTGCAAGAGGATTATTCTCTAACGAGGCTGGAATGGGATCAACACCTCATGCTCACGCAGTTGCAAAAGTTGATCATCCTTGTGAGCAGGGAGCAGTTGCAATCATAACAGTATTTATTGATACTTTCGTTGTGCTTACATGTACAGCTCTTGTTATTATAATGAAAGTTGATTTAACAAACAAACCTTATGTAGACAGTCTTCCTGGAATAGCTCTTACACAAGAGGCATTTAAACTTGCTCTTGGAAATATGGGAGGATTATTTATAGCAGTGTGTTTATTCTTCTTTGCTCTTTCAACTATAATCGGTTGGTATTATTTTGGAGTTGCAAACGTAAAATATCTTTTTGGAAATAAAGCTATGAATATTTATAAAGTGATTGTTGTTTTCTTTATTCTTCTTGGTTCTTTAGCAAAAGTGGATTTAGTATGGAACTTATCAGACCTGTTCAATGGATTGATGGCTCTTCCAAACCTGATAGCTCTTTTAGTACTTTATAAACTTGTAGTAAAAGCAACAGATGAATATGTAAAACTTCATCCTAAAAAGAAATAATATATAAAAAATGAAGTTGTTGTAAACTATTGTTATTATAGATACAACAACTTCACTTTTTTAGGGAATTATATTTTTATGAGTTATGGTATCTGTACCTGAGAAACATGCTCGCATTTTGAAAGCTCAGACATAAGCTCAAAAGCCTCCATCTGCTTAGACATTATAAGTATATACAAAACTCTGTTCTCATCTGTTTCTTTTTTCAGATTTTTAATTTTAACATCCATAAGTTTCAAAGTTTCATAAGTGTGAAGAAGATTGTCAGTATATCTTGTTCCCTGTCTAAACTGCACAATAATTTTAACTATATGTTTGTTATCAATTAAAGAACGTTCAACTTTTTTCAATGTAACAAGAACAACTAAAATAGCAACTCCTGCGGGTATTGCAAGCTGAAAATATCCCCAGCCTATTCCAAGCCCTATACAACCTGTTGCCCATATAGATGCAGCTGTTGTAAGTCCTCCGATAACACCTTTGTCACGCATAATAGTTCCTGCACCAAGGAAACCTATTCCGCTGACAACCTGTGCTCCGATTCGTCCCAAATCTGTTTTTATAACTGATGCTGTATCAGGATGTGCAGCAGCATAAGTTAAAATATCTATTCTAAGAAGGTCTTGTGTTAAGGAAACAATGGCAGCCCCAAGACAAACCAGTATGTGAGTACGGAAACCTGCAGGACGGTTGCTGTGTCCTCTCTCATAACCAATCATTCCTCCTATGGCTATTGCTATGACGATTCTTAAAATAATTTCTTGTATACCGAGATTTAAAGAAAAATGACTCATGAGTTCACCCCTTTTGTAAAATAGTAAATTTATTATAAAAAATATTGCTGTAAAATAAAAAAAGAACCCAAAAAATCCTGAAACACACGCCTTCAGAATTTAAACGGCTCACGGTTCACATGCCAATATTTTACAATTTGTTAACATTACTATAACAGAAAGAACTGTAGTTGTCAAATATATTTTGAAAAAATATTTTAAAACAGAACGAAAAATATAATTATTATACAATTTTATATTACAAAACCCTTGTAATATAAATGTTATTGGCGGTAACTTCCAAAATTTCTTTTGTTTTTATTGACTGTTTATGAAAAAAAATATAGAATGATTATTATATATAAAAAAGTTTAGGAGAGTTAAAAAATGGATATAAAAGAAATATTGGAGAGGAATCCTGTTATTCCAGCAATTAAAAATGATTTATATTTAGAAGAGGCTGTAGCAAGCGGAAGTGAGATAGTTTTTGTGATAATGTCAAACTTGATAAATATAAAAGAAATTACAAAAAGATTAAAACAAGCCGGAAAAATAGTTTTTGTCCATGTGGATATGATAGATGGGCTTTCAAGCTCAAATTATGGAGTTGAATATCTGATAAATCATACAGAGGTAGATGGAATAATTACGACAAAGCATAATATTGTCAGTTATGCAAGAAAAAATAATGTCTGTGTAATACAAAGATTTTTTATTCTTGATTCATTTTCATTTAAAAATACAATAACGCATATAAGAGAGAATAAACCAAATGCCGTGGAAATTCTTCCGGGAGTAATGCCCAAGATAATAAAAAGAATATGTAATCTTGTAAATGTTCCGGTTATTACGGGAGGTCTTATTGACGAAAAAGAAGATATAATCAATGCTCTTAACAATGGGGCAGAGGGAGTATCTACAACTGATAAAAATTTATGGGATTTTTAGTTTTATATATTTAATGTATAATATGAAAATAAAATGTTTGAAATAAAAAGAAAAATATTATTTTTGAACATAAAATTTAAAAAATCGGTTGACAACAAGTAAAAAAAAGAGTATCTTTTAAGTATAAGAAAAGAATACTAGCTAAGAGAGAGGAGAAGCTGAGAAAATATCTTGCAGAGGCAGGATCTTTTTTCAGCTTTTTTTTAAAGACTGGTATTCACAATTTATTAAAAGATTTTGAATGGAGGGAAGAAATGGCAAAAACAATTAAAAATGTGTTATTTGCAGCACTATTAGGAATTTTATTTATTGCTTGTGGTGGTTCAAAAGACAAGGGTGAAGCGGGAGCACCTGCACCAAGAGTAATTAAAGTAAGTACAAAGTTTGTTGATGACGAGCAGACAGCTAAATCATTAGTAAAAGTTGTAGAAGCAGTAAACAGAAGAAGTAACGGGACATTAGAACTTCAGTTATTTACAAGCGGAACTCTTCCAATTGGTAAAGATGGAATGGAACAGGTTGTAAATGGTTCTGACTGGATTTCAGTTGACGGAGTAAACTTCTTAGGAGACTATATTCCAGATTACAACGCTGTAACTGGTCCATTATTATATTCATCTTTTGATGAATATTTAAGAATGATGAAGACTCCTTTAGTACAAAACTTAAATAATCAAGCATATGAAAAAGGAATAAAAGTTTTATCACTTGACTGGTTATTTGGATTCAGAAGTATAATGGCTAAAAAAGTTATTAAAACTCCGGCTGACATGAAAGGTGTAAAATTAAGAGTTCCTACAAGCCAATTATATACATTTACAATAGAAGCGTTAGGTGGAAACCCTGTTGCAATGCCTTATCCAGATACATATGCTGCAATCCAGCAAGGTGTTATTGATGGTGTTGAAGGTTCTATCATGACTTACTATGGAACTAAACAATATGAAAACGTTAAAGAGTACTCTTTAACTAGACACTTATTAGGTGTATCAGCAGTATCTATTTCTAGAAAATGCTGGGACAGTTTAACTGATGAACAAAGAACAATTCTTCAGGAAGAGTTTAACAATGGAGCACAAGACAACTTAGCAGCAACAATAGAACTTGAAAAAGAATATGAAGTTAAGTTAAAAGAATTAGGTGTAAACTTCCACGAAGTTGACATGGCTGCATTCAACAAAGCAGTAGCTCCTGTATATTCTATGTTCCCTAAATGGACTCCTGGAATATACGATGAAATTATGAAAGAACTTACAAAAATAAGAGAAGATATTAAAAACGGAAACTAATTATAGAGAATAAAATAATACTTTATAAATAGGGGATGCAAGTCCCCTATTTATAAATATGGGAATTGATTTAAGTTTTTAGTGAGGTGGATTAATGAAAGACTTTTTAAAGAAATTTGAATTGTACCTTGGAAGTATATTTATTTCTATAACTATTCTGGTTGTTATAATGAATGTATTTACAAGATATGTTTTAAAATTTACATATTTCTGGGCAGAAGAAGTTGCAGTCGGATGTTTTGTATGGACAATTTTCCTTGGAACAGCTGCTGCATACAGACAGAAAGCCTTAATCGGTGTTGAGGCAATAGTGGTGCTTTTGCCGAAAAAAATCAGAAAAATAGTAGAATTTGTAGTATATATTCTGCTTACTGTCCTTAGCGGATTGATGTTTTATTTTAGTTTTGGATATGTTTCAGGTTCATCAAAAATTACAGCAGCACTGGAAATATCATATGCTTATATAAATACATCAATTATTCTTGCGTTTGGTCTTATGACAATATATTCTTTAATGTTTACAGTACAAAGTTTTAAAGATATATTCAAAAAAGACAAAAATTAATATTCGGGAGGGTTTAAGTATGCACGCATTGACACCAGTAATAGTGCTGTTCGTTCTATTTTTCTTGAATATCCCAATAGGATTTGCTCTTATAGGGTCAGCACTTTTTTATTTTATATTTTTAAATCAGACAATGGCAATGAATATGGTTATTCAGCAGTTTGTAACTTCTGTTGAATCTTTTCCATATCTGGCAGTTCCTTTCTTTATAATGGTTGGTTCTGTAATGAACTATTCAGGTATAAGTGAGCAGCTTATGAATATGGCGGAAGTTCTTGCAGGTCACATGAAAGGCGGACTTGCACAGGTTAACTGTCTTTTAAGTGCTATGATGGGTGGAATTTCAGGTTCTGCAAATGCTGACGCAGCTATGGAATCTAAAATTCTTGTTCCTGAGATGATTAAAAAAGGATTTTCTCCTGAATTCTCAGCAGCAGTAACAGCAGCATCTTCAGCAGTAAGTCCGGTTATTCCTCCGGGAACTAACCTTATTCTTTATGCTTTAATAGCAAATGTTCCTGTTGGAGATATGTTCCTTGCAGGATATACTCCGGGAATTTTAATGACTGTTGCCATGATGATAACAGTTTATATTATCTCTTCAAAAAGAGGTTATGCTCCTTCAAGAGATAAAATGGCAAGTCCAAGAGAGATAGGAAGTCAGGCTCTTAAATCAATATGGGCTCTTGCAATTCCATTTGGTATTATTCTTGGAATGCGTATAGGGATGTTTACACCAACAGAGGCTGGAGGAGTTGCAGTTTTATTCTGTTTCTTGGTTGGTTTCTTTGTTTATAAACAATTAAAATTAAAACATATACCAATAATTTTAATGGAAACTGTTCAAAGTACAGGTTCAGTAATGATTATTATTGCTGCTGCCAAAGTATTTGGATATTACATGACTCTTGAAAGAATACCTCAAATGATTACTCAAGGGCTTATGGATTTCACAGACAACAGATTTGTATTATTAATGGTTATCAATCTGCTTCTATTATTTATCGGAATGTTTATAGAAGGTGGAGCAGCTCTTGTTATTCTTGCTCCGTTATTAGTTCCTGCTGTAAAAGCTTTAGGTGTTGACCCTCTTCACTTTGGTGTTATCTTTATAGTTAACATTATGATTGGTGGATTAACTCCTCCGTTTGGTTCTATGATGTTTACAGTGTGCTCTATAGTAGATGTAAAACTCGAGGATTTTATAAAAGAAGTATGGCCGTTTATATTATCCCTTGTTATTGTTCTGCTGATTGTAACATATTCACAAAGTATTGCATTGTTTATACCAAATCTTTTCAGATAAGTTCGAAAGTCAGTCTGTTATCAGGCTGACTTTTTTATTTTTAGTACAGTTTATATAAAAATATTGACAAAAATAAAAAAAGATTGTATCTTATGAGTAGTAAAAAATAATAAAGCTGAGAGAATGGGTGAAGCTGTAGTTTCTTTGGTTTTGACTAAAGAATTTTTTAAGCTTCCTTTTATTTTTTTGGAAATATTTTAAATAAAAAACGGAGGGAAAAAATGGTTAAAAACTTTGCTCACAGAGGATATAGCGGAAAATATCCGGAAAACACAATGATTGCTTTTGAAAAAGCAATAGAGGCAGGAGCTGACGGAATCGAATTAGATGTTCAGCTTACAAAAGACGGAGAAGTTGTAATTATTCATGACGAAAGTATTGATCGTACAACTGACGGAAAAGGATTAGTAGTATCATTTACATGTGAGGAATTAAAAAAATATGATGCTTCATATACTTATAGAGGACAGATGGGATTTAATCCTATTCCTACATTAAGAGAATATTTTGAACTTGTAAAAGATACGAATATAATTACAAATATCGAGCTTAAAACAGGGGTAAATGAATATCACGGAATTGAGCAGAAAGTGTGGGATTTAATAAAAGAATATAATCTTACAGACAGAATAATAATATCAAGTTTTAATCACTACACAATTTTAAGAATGAAAGCTATTGCTCCTGAATTAGTATACGGACTTCTTACAGAAACTTGGTATGTTGATGCAGGAAAATATACTCACAATCTTGGTGTTCAATGCTATCACCCTCAATTTGCAAATATGACAAAAGAGATTGTAAAAGAGATAAAATCACACGGAGTGCAGATTAATGCTTGGACAGTAAATAAAGAAGAAACAATGCGTGATTTAATTGAAAAAGGAATAGACGGTATTATAGGAAACTTCCCTGAGCTTACAAAAAAAATAATAGCAGAATATAACAATAAATAAAACAGAGCTTGGCTGTTTAATACAGTCAGGCTTTATTTTTTATATAAAATAATTTGTGTATGTTTTAAAATAAAAAAATAAATTCTATTTTAGAAAGATAAAAGTAAAAATAGTGTAAAAACAGTTGACAAAATATGAAAAAAAAGGTATCTTTTTATTAGAATGAATATAGCTGGAGAGAGGAGAAGCTGAAAAAATGTTTTAGATAAATCAAATATCTAAAATTATTTTTAGCTTTTTTTATTTTGCGGCAAAAATAATTTAAAAATAACTATTAGGAGGAAAGAGATGAAAAAATTTAGAAATCTTATTTTTATTTTACTTTTAGCTGTATTTGCAGTTGGATGTGGAGGAAAAAAAGATGGAGCAGCAAAATCTGATAAACCTTTAGAAATCAGAGTAAGTTATATTTTTAAAACAAATGAGCCTACACATATAGCTATGGAAGAGGCAGCAAAAGGAATCAATGAAAGATTAAAAGGACAGGTAGAATTAATATTATTCCCTAACGGAGAACTTCCTATATATAAAGATGGTTTAGAGCAGGTTGTAAGAGGAGCTAATTTTATTTCTGTTGAAGATTTAAGTTATATTGGAGACTATGTGCCTGAATTTACTTCTCTTGCAGGACCTATGTTATATGAAAACTATGATGAATATGTAACTTTAATGCATTCAGATCTTGTTGGAGAACTTAAAAAGAAAGCTGAAGCAAAAGGAATTAAGATTTTATCTTTAGACTTTATATTTGGATTCAGAAGTGTTATTACAGATAAAAAAGTTGTTGAGCCTGCTGATTTAAAAGGATTAAAAATCAGAGTTCCAGCTAGTAAACTGTTTATAGATACATTAAATGCTATGGGTGCAAGTGCTGTTTCTATGCCTTTCGGTGAAACAATTTCTGCATTACAGCAAGGTGTAATCGATGGATTAGAAGGTTCTTATGCTACTAACTACTTAACAAAAACTTATGAGTTAAGAAAGAAAATGTCTTTAACTCAACATTTCCTTGGAACAGCAGGAGTATACATTTCAACAAAGGTTTGGGATAACTTAACTGAAGAGCAGAGAACAATAATTCAAGAAGAATTTGATAAAGCAGCAGTAAATAACAATATCAGAATGGTTGATTTAGATAAACAATTAATAAAAGATCTTGAGGCAGCAGGAGTAGAAATCAACGAAGTTAATCTTCCAGCATTTGCAGCATTAACTAAGCCAATCTACGACCAAATCGGTGTACCTGAATTTAATGAAAAAATGTTTGCAGAACTTGCAAAAATCAGAGCAGCAAAAGCTGAATAATAAGATTATATGAAGATTGAAAGAACTGTTACTATACAGGTTTGTAACAGTTCTTTTTTATAAAAACTTGCAGGGGTGGTTAAAATAAAGAAGATATTATCTAATTTAGAAGAATTTATAGCAGGAATATTTATATGTATTACTGTATCAAGTGTAATTATAAATGTAATGCTTAGAACTTTTGGGGGAAGACCGATTTCCAGTGCCGAAGAGATAGCAACAACATCTTTTATATGGAGTATATATATTGGAGGAGCTGCATGCTATAAGCATAAAATGCACATTGGTATTGATATGGTGGTTCAAATGCTTCCGGAAAAAGGAAGAGAGATATTTAATGTATTGGTAAATCTTTTTGTACTGATGATGAATTGTGTACTTTTATATTTAAGTATAATATTTACTAAGTCTGCAATTAATAAACCTACATCAGTTTTAGGAGTTTCATCTGCTTATGTAAATTCAGCGTTAATAGTTGGATTTGGTTTAATAGTAATTCATTCATTGGGATTTACTTTTGACAGTTTAAAAGTATTATTCAAGAAGAAATAGAAGGAGAGAAAAATGGAAAAATTAATACCTATTTTTATATTATTTGGTCTGTTCTTCTGTAATATACCAATTTCATTTGCATTATTTGCATCATCATTATATTATTTTATTTTTATGAATACAAATACATTTGCAGATTTAATACTGCAGACTTTCATAAAAAGTGCTGAGTCATTCCCGCTTCTTGCAATACCATTCTTTATTATGGCAGGAGCTGTAATGAACTATGCCGGAATAAGTGATAAACTTATGAAAATGGCAGAAGTACTTTCAGGGCATATGAAGGGAGGACTTGCACAGGTTAATATTCTTCTTAGTGTTCTTATGGGTGGAATTTCAGGTTCTGCCAATGCAGATGCCGCTATGGAATGTAAAATTCTTGTTCCTGAAATGGAAAAAAGAGGATTTTCAAAAGCGTTCTCAGCAGCAATAACAGCAGCATCTTCTGCGATTACACCTGTTATTCCTCCGGGAATAAATCTGATTATATATTCTTTAATAGCAAATGTTTCTGTTGCAAAAATGTTTATGGCAGGGTATGTTCCCGGCGGGCTTATGTGTGTGGCTCTTATGATAACAGTAACAATTATATCTAAAAAAAGAGGATATGCACCAATAAGAGAAAAAAGAGCAACAGCAAAAGAAGTAGGAGCACAAATAAAAGAATCTGTATGGGCTCTTCTTCTTCCATTTGGAATTATTCTTGGAATGAGAGTAGGATTTTTTACACCAACAGAAGCAGGAGCAATGGCTGTTTTATATTGTATGTTCGTAGGATTCTTTGTATATAAAGAACTTAAATGGTCACATATGATTGGTGTTGTAAAAGAGACAGTTTACGGGACAAGTACAGTTATGTTTATTATAATCGGTGCAGGAGTTTTCGGACAATATTTAACATGGGAAAGAATTCCTCATATGATAGGAGAATATCTATTACATGTAACAGACAGTCCTATTGTATTTTTATTAATAGTCAATGCAATTCTTCTTATAGTAGGAATGTTCATAGAAGGTGGAGCAGCAATGATTATCCTTGCTCCATTATTAATACCGACAGCTATAAAACTTGGAATAGATCCGGTTCATTTCGGGCTTGTTATGATAGTCAATATTATGATAGGCGGAGTAACACCTCCATTTGGTTCTATGATGTTTTTAACTTGTTCTATAGTTCGGGTATCTATAAAAGAATTTGTAAAAGAAGTAATGCCGTTTATTGTGGCTCTTCTTGTGGTTCTTGTTATAGTTACTTTCTGTCCTAAGCTGATGCTTTTATTACCTAATCTATTATAACTTTTAACAGGAAACAGAAGTTTGTTGTTAAATAATTTTAGTGACAGGAATTAAATAAATTTTTATAGTAACCTTAGTATCTTTTTTAGATATTAGGGTTATTTTTTATTTAATTTTTTTATTTTTAGTACATTTTTTTATAAAAAAGTATTGACAATATCAGAAAAAAAGGATATCTTATTAGTAGTAAAAAATAATAAGGCTGAGAGAATGTGTGAAGCTGCTATTCTTTAGTTAAAACTAGGGGATTTTTAAGCTTCTTTTTATTTTTTTGATGACTATTTTTAACAAAAAAGGAGGAAAAAATGATTAAAAATTTTATTCATAAAAGGCATAGTGGAAAATATTTTAAAAATATTATACTTATTTTTGAAAAGGAATAGTATAGAAGATTATAACAACAAATAGAATATACTAATTTAAACGGGAGGAAACTTAATGATAGATAAGTTAGAGCAGCTTTTGGTTTTGATTAATTCATGGTTATGGGGAAGATGGCTTGTATTCGTTCTTCTTGGACTTGGAATTCTTTATACATTTACAAACGGATTTATTCAAATAAGATACTTCAAATTTATAATAAAGAAAACTCTTATAGATTCTTTTAGAGCAAGAAATGAAGAAAAAGGAAATGGATCAATATCTTCATTTAAAGCAATGATGGTTACACTTGCAGGAAATGTTGGAGGAGGAAATGTTGTTGGTGTTGCAACAGCTATTGCTGCAGGAGGAATGGGAGCAGTGTTCTGGATGTGGTTTGCTGCATGTTTTGGAATGGCTCTTAAATATGGAGAAATTGTTCTTTCTCAAATGTATCGCGGAAAAGATTCAGAAGGAAATTTTTTAAGTGGACCTATGTATTATATCAGAGATGGATTGAAAGCACCTTGGCTTGGTATAGTTATAGCGGCTTTAATGTGCACAAAAATGATGGGAGCAAATCTTGTTCAATCAAATACAATTTCAGGAATTTTAAATTCAAATTATAATATTCCTACATGGATAACAGGAGTATGTCTGATATGTCTTTTAATGTCTATAACTCTTGGAGGGTTAAAAAGAGTTGCCAATCTTGCAACAACTCTTGTTCCTATAATGTCAATATTTTATATTGCGGCTGGAGTTCTTGTAATTTTGTTAAATATTCAGCATATACCTGCAGTATTTGCTCAAATATTCAAAGAGGCTTTTTCTATGCAGGCAGCGGCAGGCGGTGCTGGAGGATATGTAATGACAAGAGCACTTCAATTTGGAATTACTCGTGGAATGTATTCAAATGAGGCTGGAGAAGGAACAGCTCCTTTTGCACATGGTTCAGCAATAGTTGAGCATCCATGTGAAGAGGGAATTGCAGGAGTAACAGAAGTTTTTGTTGATACAATTATCATCTGTACAATTACAGCTCTTGTAGTTGGAGTAACTGGAATGTATCAAAGCGGACACAGTGCAACAGTAATGGCAATAGAGGCATTTGGAACTGTGTGGTATCCATTAAAACATGTTGCTACATTTGCTCTTTTAATATTCTGTTTTACAACTCTTATGGGTCAATGGTTCAATGCTGCTAAAAGTTTCACTTATGCTTTTGGTGCAGGAGTAACAGCTAAAGTTAAATATGTGTTTCCATTTTTATGCATAGTTGGAGCAATCACAAAAATAGACCTTGTATGGACAATTCAAGATCTCGCAATGGGACTTGTAATTATTCCTAACCTAATTGCTCTTATTGTATTGTTTCCACAAGTTCGTGAAAAGACTAAAGAATATTTCTCAAATCCTAAATTTTATCCAGGAGCAAAATAAAATTCTTTTATTAAAAGAGTCTAAACAATTGGTAAGTTATAGATTGAATAATTAGTCAGAGGGAAAATATGAAAAAATTAAAAAAAGATATTGAAAAATATGTACCTTTTAATGAGCAGGAAGAAAAAGATAAAGAACTCATTCTCGAAATGCTTAAAAGTGAAAAGGATATTTTGGCAAGGGAAAATAAAAAATGTCATTTTACTGTATCTGCTTGGATAGTAAACCCAGACAGGGAAAAAGTATTGATGTGTTTTCATAATATATACAACTCTTGGGCTTGGCTTGGAGGTCATGCTGATGGAGACAGTAATTTAAAAAGAGTGATATTAAAAGAAATAGAAGAGGAAAGCGGTATTGCAAATATTAAATTTTTATCAGAAGATATTTTTTCTTTGGAAATACTGACAGTAGATGGTCACATAAAAAAAGGTGAATATGTTTCTTCACATCTTCATTTAAATCTGACATTTTTATTAGAAGCAGATACAAATATAAAGCTTTCGATAAAACCTGATGAAAACAGCGGTTTAGAGTGGATAAAGGTAGAAGATATTCCTAGAAAATCAAGTGAAAAATGGTTTATTGATAATATTTATTCAAAGCTAACTAATAAAGTTAAAAAATTAATATAATTTTATGATAAAGTTAGTTTATACTAAAAAAGCGGTAATATTTATTTGAAAAATAGAGTGATAGTTTTTAATGCTATTTTTTTCACTGTATGGTATACTATACATACAGTTTGAAAGAAAAGAGAGGTGCAGAATAAATGTTAAAAGGATTGCCAACGGGTATAAGTGACTTTAAAACAGTTGTTGAAAATAATTATTATTATGTAGATAAAACTGCTTTTATAGAAGAAATATGTAAAAATACAGGAAAAACATTACTTTTCACAAGACCTCGCCGTTTTGGTAAAACTCTTAATATGTCTACATTAAAATATTTTTTCGATATAAAAAATGCTGAAGAAAATAAAAAATTGTTTGATAATCTTTATATAGAAAAATCTGATTCTATAAAAGAGCAGGGGAAATACCCTGTAATTTTTCTTTCTTTCAAGGATATAAAAGAGAGGTCAATGGAAAAATGCGAGGAGCAGTTAAAGGATATAGTATCAGATTTGTTTCGTGAAAATTTGAATATTATAAATTCTTTAGACGAATTTGATAAGGAAGATTTTATAAATATGTGCCGAAAAGATTTTACTAAAATAGTTTTGGGAAATTCTTTAAAATTTCTTTCTAAAGTTTTATACGAACATTATAAGAAAAAAATCATTGTGCTTATAGATGAATATGATACACCTCTTGTGTCAGCTTATCAATATGGATATTATGATGAAGCTCTTAATCTTTTTAAAGGTTTGTACAGTTCTGTTTTAAAAGATAATTCTTATTTACAAACAGGAGTTATGACAGGAATTATTAAAGTAAATAAAGCAGGGATTTTTTCTGATTTAAATAATTTAAAATTGAATACAATACTCGATAATATGTACAGTGAATTTTTTGGAATTACAGAAAAAGAAGTTAATGATATTTTATCTTATTATAATTTAGAATATAAGATATCTGATATAAAACGTTGGTATGATGGATATAAATTTGGAAATTCTGAAATATATAATCCATGGAGTATATTAAATTTTATTGAAACAAAAGAATTAAAAGCGTATTGGATAGATACTTCTGAGAATTATCTGATAAATCAGGTGATAAAAAATGCAGGAGAAGATTTATTTGAAACACTGAAAGAAATCTTTTCAGGAAAAGCAATAGAGGAGACTGTTACAGGTAACTCAAGTATGAGCACTCTTTTAACACAGCAGGAGATATGGGAGTTAATGCTTTTTTCTGGTTATCTTACTGTAGAAAAGAAAATTGACAGAAATCAATATCTTTTAAAAATTCCTAATAAAGAGGTACAGGATTTTTTCAAAGATAAATTTATAGAAGTTTCTTTTGGAGGATACAGCAGATTTTATAATACTATTAAGGTTTTGTTAGATAATAATATTGAAAAATTTCAAATGTTGTTACAACAGATAATATTAAGCTCTTTAAGTTATCACGATACTGATAAGGAAGAAAAATTTTATCATATGTTTATATTAGGGCTGATTCAAGCGTTAGATAGTGAATATTATATAACTTCTAACAGAGAAAATGGATATGGAAGGTATGATATTGCATTAGAACCTAAAAATAAAAGTAAAAAAGCATTTATATTAGAGTTTAAAGTTGCTGAAACTGAAAAATATTTAGAAAATAAAGCTTTAGAGGGACTTAATCAAATATTTGAAAAAGAATATGATCGAGATTTAAAAGAGAAAGGAATATCTCAAATTACATATATTGCTATAGCTTTTTGTGGTAAAAAAATATGTGTAAGGTATAAATAATAAATAATCTCCCTATGAAAGGAGGATAAAAATGTTAGAATTAAAAATAGCTTTATTTGTAACATCTTTTTTCCCTTTGTGGATTTCTATTTTTTTTATTAATCTTTGGTCAATTACTATATTTGTTTTACCAAAACT
Organism: uncultured Fusobacterium sp.; assembly: GCA_900542625.1. Lineage (GTDB taxonomy): Bacteria > Fusobacteriota > Fusobacteriia > Fusobacteriales > Fusobacteriaceae > Fusobacterium_B. The sequence goes on along the minus strand of UQOH01000038.1, from coordinate 5,560 downwards.
AAAAAATAAACCTTTATTAGAAATCATTATTTGGGGCAATTTTAAAAAACTATTTTTTCAAAAATGGTTAGAAATAATCTTCTCTCTTGTAATTTTACTTTTATTTATTTGGTCTGCGGTTTTTTTATACAATTTTATTAAAAAAAATAGCAAAACAAATAATAATTCCAAAGGTCAAATAAAAAAAGTGATAAGAGCATTTAATTTAAGTTCGGATTTTCTCTTGGCATATATTCTTCCTATGATAGCTTTTGATTTTGGAAATTTAAAAGATGTCGTTCTATTTACTACTATATTTTTAACTTTAGCATTTCTTTGCATTAGAAATGAAAATATTTATACAAACTTATTTTTAGAATTTTTAGGGTACCAAATGTTTTATGTTGATTTAAAAGAAGATATAAATGATGAAAATAGCATTATAAGAGAAAATATATTGTTTTTGAGTAAAGAAGATTTACGGTTAAGATTAAACGGAGAAGTTACTTATTATCAAATAACTGATTTTATTTATATTGATTTTAATCAAGGAGAATTAATTTATGACTAAAACTGAAATTAAAGAAATTTTTGATAATATACCAAACAATTATACATGGAAATTATATTTATTTGGAAAGGATTCCAGAAGTTCTGGAAGTCCTTATAAAATTACTAAAGTTAATTTTAAAAATCCTGATGAGATATTAAATTTTGGAGAAACTTTAGTAGAATGTATAAAAAAATATCAATTAGATAAAGTTTCCGAAATAGAAGACTATTGTGGAGAAAACCCAAAAATAACATGTGACTTATTAGATTTAAACAACGAAGTTATTTTAAAAAATTGGAATTATTTTAAAGCTTCCCTAGATAATCCAGTTATTAACAGTACTGAAAAAGTAAAGATAAAAGGGTATGTTATTTCAGCTACTCCTAAAATAGAGGGCGTAAGAAAAATTTTATTTATAAAAAAAGCAAATCCTATCATTAAAGGAGACAAAACAAAATCTAAAACTTTTAAAATAGATGAAGATAATTCTTTAAATAATTTCAATGACAAAATTTATAGATTTTATTTAACAGTTGATTTTTTTGTAATAGATAATATTTTATATACATTTAATCTTAATTTTGAAGAAATATTTGTTCTTGAAAAAACTTTGAGTAATTTAAAAAATCAAGCAATAGAGACCATATTTTCAAAAAATTATTTATCTAATGAAAATAAAGAAAAATTTCAGTCTCTTCCATCTAAAATGTATTTAAATTTAAATGAAGAAAGACTAAATAAATTAGATAACGAGGAAGAAAGACAAACTATAGCAGAAAATTTAGGTCTAAGAATAGAGAACGGTAAATTTATTCTTTCTGATTTAGACAAAATAAAAAATTTGGTTAGATATTTAAATAATAGAATTATTCGTGAAGAAGGAACAGGAAAAACTTATGAAATAAAAGGTAATGTAAAAGAAATAGAATAAGAAATATACTTGATCGTAAAATGGTTATAAAAAATTTAAAAACTTATAAAATATTAAAAAAATGACAAAAATATTTACATTTGATATAATTCAAATAAGCAGTGACCTTTGAAAAGATAAATGCTAAAAAATGTATGTATTTCAAGTTCAAAATATCAGCCGTAATTTTTATTACGGCTTTTATTCTGTTTTAAAGTAAGGAGAGATATGGAATTTATATTAAAAAAATTTGATGAATTAAGCAATGAAGAATTATATGAAATAATGAAATTAAGACAAGATGTGTTTATAATAGAGCAGAAATGTATATACCCTGATTTAGATGAAAATGATAAAGAAGCTCTTCATCTGTTTTTAAAAGATGAAAAAATAGATGAGATAATTTGTTATTCGAGGATATTAAAACCAGGACAGACTTATAAAACAGCATCAATAGGAAGAGTTTTAGTTAATAAAAAATATAGAAATCAAGGTTATGCAGGAAAATTAATTTCAAAATCTATTAAGTGTGTAAAAGAAGAACTTAAGAAAAATGAAATTACAATAGGGGCCCAAAATTATTTAAAAGAATTTTATAAATCTTTGGGTTTTGAAATAATATCAGATGTTTATGATGACGAGGGAATACCTCATGTTGATATGTATCTAGAAATAAAATAGTTATGTTTTATTTTTGATACTGATAGTGGTAATAATATTTGGTATATGTTATTATATTATTAAATATAATAGGAGATTAAAAAATGGAAATAATTGCACCTAATATAAAAAATTTTATAAAAGCTTTAAGAGATATAGGGTATAATTTTGAAATAGCTGTAGCAGATATAATAGATAATAGTATTACAGCAAATTCAGACATTATAGAAATAAGTTTTTTAGAAAAACCTGAATTAAAATTTGAGTTACTTGATAATGGAACAGGAATGTCAGAAGAAGAATTAATAGAAGCAATGAGATTAGGAACTAAAAATCCGTTGTCTCAGAGAGAAAATGGAGATTTAGGAAGGTTTGGTTTAGGATTGAAAACAGCTTCATTTTCACAATGTAAAAAGCTGACAGTTTTTTCTAAAAAAGATGGAATTTTAGTAAATAGACAATGGAATCTGGATTATATAGAAGAAAAAAATGAATGGTTTCTTTTGACAATAGAAGAAAAAGAAAAATATGAATATTTAGATAAATTAAAAAGATTAGATAATGGAACTCTTATTATATGGGAATTAATGGATAGGTGCACAGAAAGAAATACGCGCGAATTAATAAATACTTTAAGGCGACATGTGGCTTTAATTTTTCATAGATTTTTAGAAAAAAAGAAGATAAATATATTTATAAACAATAATAAAGTAGAGGCTTTTAATCCTTTTAATATAAAGCATAATGCTACACAGCAATTAAAAACAGAAGTAATTAAAACTGAAAATGGAGAAAAAGTAATAGTTTCTCCATTTGTTCTTCCACACCATTCAAAAGTTTCAGAAGAAGAATATGATATGTATGGAACAGAAGAAGGATATATAAAGTCTCAAGGATTTTATTTATATCGTGCAGATAGACTGCTGATTTATGGAACATGGTTTGGACTGCATAAAACTTCAAGTGCAGACAGACTTGTAAGAATAGCTGTAGATATAACAAATGTAAATGATATTGACTGGGGAATAGATATAAAAAAATCTATAGCAAAACCTACAGAAAATATAAAAGTGCAGTTAAAAAGAATAATAAAAGAAGTTGTTATAACTGGTTCTCGTGTTTATACAAGGAGAGGAAAAACAATAGAAGATAAAAATACAGAAAGATTTTGGAAACTTCACCCAGAAGAAGAGGGAAAAATCAGTTTTAAATTAAATTACAATAATGAAATATGCAGAAAGCTTATAGAAAATTTATCAGAAGAGAAATTAGAAATACTAATGTTATATTTAAGATGTGTTCAAGAATATATACCGTTAAATGCTATATTAGCACAATTACAGCAGAACCCGCATAAAGTTTGTCAGAAAGAATATACAGTTACAGAGAAAGAGAAAATATGGAAAGAACTTTTAGAAGCTGGATTAGAAGAAGAATATTTAAAAAAACTTGAATTGTTTAAGGAGTAAGTTATGGAGAAAAATTCTAAAGGTATAATTATAGAATATTTAATAGGAAGACTTAGAAAGAAAGAAGAAATAACAGTTGAAATTTTAATTGATGAAATTACTAAAGTTAAGAAAGTAATAGAAATTAATAATAAGCAAATAGAAGAAGAAAATGAAGGAGTTATTTTTGAAAATACAATAAATTTATCGGAAGCAGAATTTAAAGAGATTTTTAGAGAGCTAGAATCATATTTTGCAATAACTGTAGAAACAGGAACTTTATTATCAGTAAATGAAGAAAGAGACAGCACTTGGTGGAGTAATAAAAGAAAACAAACAGGAGAAAATTATTACTGGGAAAGATATAAAGAATTTATTAAATATAAACTTCCTCCTAGCGTAATATCAACATTAGATATAGATACAGATGTAGTAATGGATAATATAGAAAATCCAGAAATAGAAAAATTTGATAAACGTGGAATGGTTGTAGGACATGTACAATCAGGAAAAACAGGAAATTATTCAGGTTTAATCTGTAAGGCGGCTGATGCTGGTTATAAATTTATAGTCGTTATAGCTGGAGGAATGAATAATTTAAGAAATCAAACTCAGAAAAGACTAAACGAATATTTTGTAGGAATGACTGAAAATAAAGATTTAGAATTAAAAAGACATGCTGAATACGATAAGACTAAACAGCCTATTTCTTTAACAACTTCAAAAAGTGATTTTAATAAAGCGGATGCGGATAAAAATTTATCTTTTGATAATACAAATACTCCTATTCTTGTAGTAATTAAGAAAAATATAAAAACGTTACAGAATGTAATAGATTGGATAGAAGGAGACAGAAAGAAAAGAAGAATAGAGGAACACGCCATGTTATTAATTGATGATGAATCTGATTATGCATCTATCAATTATAATGAAGAAAATAATCCAACAGAAATAAATAAAAGAATAAGAGAATTATTAAATCTTTTTCAAAAAAGTGCTTATGTGGCATATACAGCAACTCCATTTGCTAATATATTTATAGACTATAAAGCAGAAACAGAAAAGCATGGAAAAGATTTATTCCCAAAAGATTTTATATATGCTTTAGAAGCACCAACAAATTACTTTGGTGCAAAAAAATTTTTTCTACAAGATGAAAAAGAATTACCCAAAAAAATTCCAGAAACAATCATAATAGAAGACTATAAAAACTCATTTCCATTTGCACAAAAAAAAGGACATACTATAAAAGAAATACCAGAAAGTTTAAAAGAAGCGATAAGATGTTTCTTGATTAATATTTCAGCAAGAAATTTAAAAGGACAGGGAAATCAGCATAACAGTATGCTTATACATGTAACAAGATTTACAGATGTTCATGGACAGGTTAGAGAGTGTGTGGAAAAATATTTTAATGATTTAAAAAATGATATCATAGCATATGGAAAAATAAAAAATCCTGAGAAACAGAGTTCTAATTTAAGAGATATAAAAAAGACATTGGAAAAAAGATATCCACATATAAATGATAGCCAAGAAGAAATATTTGATAAATTAACAGATATAGTAAAATCTGTTATTATTAGAGAAGTACATCAGAAAGCAAAATTAGAAATAGAATATAGAAATGACAGACCAACTAATGTAATTGCAATAGGAGGAGTAAGTTTATCAAGAGGTTATACCTTGGAAGGATTAAGTGTAAGTTATTTTGTACGTAATTCTTTGTTTTATGATACGTTAATGCAGATGGCAAGATGGTTTGGATACAGAAATGGTTACGAAGAATTATGTAAATTGTATATTCCCAAAAATATAGCAGATAATTTTGTCTGTATAATAAACGCAACAGAAGAATTGATGGAAAGATTAAAATATATGAAAGACCAAGGAAAGACTCCAGAAGATTTCGGTTTATATGTAAAATATTTTCCTGATACCCAGTTGCAGATCACAGCTAAAAATAAAGCGAAAGAAACAAAGGATATGTTTATAAAAATAAATTTAGAT
>UQOH01000037.1 GCA_900542625.1 uncultured Fusobacterium sp. | reverse complement strand
ATGAACAAAGAATTTTGAATAAAGGGAATATGTATAAAGATTTTTCTGTAATTGATGAGAGGTTTCGCAGAGCTGTTTTTATAAAAGCAAAAGAGGTTACTGTAAAATACAGCAGCCTCCTTTGTTTGTATTATAATATCTTAGTTTAGGTGACAATAAATTTTAGCCATATATTCCCTAGTCAGAATATATTTCTTGTTATAAATTATATAGCTGATTATAACAAAGGCTACAGGTGCAACACACATTAATATACGCAGTACGAATATTGTCTGAGGCCCTTGAACAGCATTTGGCACATACCCTGTTAAATCTAAAACAAATCCAACAAGAAGAGCTCCAAAAGCTGATGTAAATTTTGTTAAAAGAGTCTGAGCAGAAAAAATAATCGACTCGCTGCGTTTTTTCAATTTATATTCTCCATAATCAACAACATCTGCGAGAGTAACTGTTATTATTCCAAGCATCATTCCTCCGCCGATATTTATTACTACTCCTGCCAAAGCTGTGATAATACTGTTCTGCGGATAATAAATCCCTGTATAGAAAAGCATTGCCATTCCTGATATCTGAAATATTGCAGAATATAAATATATTTTCTTTCTTGAAGTAAGTGATGCAAGTCTAGGGAATATAAACAGTCCTGATATTCCTGCTATACCTGAGAAAGACATAAACACTGCAAACATCTCTTTGCTTCCTGATACATAGAAGAAATAATATACTGATGTTGTTATAAGAAGCTGCATAGCACAGTTATATGTAAGGCTTACTCCTATAGCTGCCATAAACTGATCATTTTTCTTTAATATCTCTTTTATCCCTTTAAAAGTCAGTTTTTCCTGTTTGTTTACTTGGACTGATTCTGAGGCTACTCTGTCAGGAGTTTTCACATTTAAAACTGTAATCCCTATTGTAACAACAAACACAAGGGCTATTGTATAAGCAAATCTTGAATATCCGATTCCTGTGTTTCCGTTTCCAAGAAAATCTATTATCTGAATTCCAAGTCCGCCTATAATAATAGTATTTCCGATTGAGGCAAATATTCTTGGAAGAACAGATATTTTTTCTCTCTCTTTTCTGTCTTTTGAGAAATTTGGAATCATTGCCCAGTAAGGAATATCCATCAATGTATAAGTCATTCCCCAAAGAACATAAGTTACTGCAACGTATATGTATAAGCTTTTTCCTGTAAATCCGAAATCTGTGAACATAAGAGCCAGCACAACTGCATTTGACAATGTTCCGATTACAAGCCACGTTCTGAATTTTCCAAATTTATTTCTTGTGTTGTCTACTATAACCCCGCACATTAAATCATTTATAGCATCCCAGAATCTTGCTACAAAGAATACCAGACCAATGAAACTTGCACTTACTCCTAAAACGTCTGTAAAATAAATCATGGCAAAAGTTGCTGTAATCCCGTAAACCAAGTCTTTTCCCAAAGCCCCGAATGCAAATGAATATCTTTCCTTTGCAGAAATTTTCTCTTCTATAACTTCAACTGACATTATTTTTTACCTCCTGCTTTCACAATATAAAATGAATATGTATAATTTTTATCTGACGGTATGCAGTATTTTTCATGGACTGGTGCTCCCCAGCTGTCATCTCCTCCTACACCCATCTGTTTTGCTGCTATTGTTACATAAGTATAATTATGTGAAGGAAGTTCAAATATATGTCCTGCCTGTTCAAGTTCCATGAAACTGTTTGGCAGAGCACTAAACTCAAAAGGCTCATTGTCATAAACAAATTTTATCCCTTTATTATTCTTATCTGTTATTTCTGTCCATCTTGTTTCCGTTCTGTTGCCGCATTCCTGCGGTACTAAATATTTTGTAAGATTTTCTGTTACTTTTCTTTCAAAAACATCAAGTCTTGCTCCCTCTTTACGATCTATATGATTTTCTTCAGGTCCTTTTCCAAAGTATTTAAAGTTTTCATATTTATTTGAAAGTTTAAATTTCATTCCAAGCACAGGAAGTTCAGGAAGTCCCTCTTTTCCTTTATATTCAACTGTAACTTTTATTGCTCCTGTATTATCCATTGTATAAGAAACAACTGTTTCTACAGCAGGGACAACAGGTATTTCATGGACGTATTTTATTGTTACACTTTTCTTGTCCTCTGATATCTCCCATTTTTCAAGCTGCACTTTTTGGAAAACAGATGCTCCCAGCCACATTGAACATGTGTGAGGATGATTATATCCTTTGTCGTTATCTGTTGAGGCTCTCCAGAATACAGGCTGAGGTCTTTCTATTATCATCTCTTCCCCGTCATATACAAGAGATACAAGCCCTTTGTCTTTGCCAAAGATTGCTTTTCCCTCTCCTGTTATTACTCCTATATTTCCATCTCCCTCAATAACTTTAATCTCTGTTTCTTTTCTCTCTTCCATTTTTTTCTGCTCTGTTATCTCCTGTCCAAAAGCTATTTCAAATCCTTTCTCTGCCCATATTGTTTCCTCTTTCAGCACCATTGAAATATTTTTTGTGAAAGTTCCTTTTGGAAGTTCTCCCCAAGAAAAAGCAACCTCTGTTTCTTTTCCCGGCTCACATACTGCCTCAAACTCCCCTGCTGTTACAATATTTTCTTCCTGTTTTAAAGTATAAATAAATTTATATTTTGATAAATCTTCAAAAAGATATTTGTTTCTTATTACACATCCTTTTTCTGCAGGCTTGATTTCAACATTCTGATACAGATATTTTACCTCTTGAGCTTTAGGAGTAACTGTTCTGTCTGCAAATACAACTCCGTTTCCACAGAAAGTATAATCTGAAGGTCTGTCCATAAAGTCCCCTCCATACAGAAGAACTTCTTTTCCATCTTTCTCTGCACACACAGCCTGATCTATATAATCCCAGATAAATCCTCCCTGATATTTTTCATATTTATCTTCAAGCTCTGTATATTCCATAAATCCGCCGCAGGAATTTCCCATAGCATGTACATACTCACAGCTGATATATGGTTTTTCAGGATTTGATTTCAGATACTCTTCAATATCCCAAGGTTTAGCATACATTCTGCTTTCTATGTCTGAGCAGTCTGAATATTCTCTGTTCCAGAAACATCCCTCATAATGAACAATTCTTGAAGAATCTCTTTTGTGGAAATATCTTGTCATATTTAAGATATCTTCTCCTGCATAAGATTCGTTTCCGCAAGACCACATTAAGACAGAAGGGTGATTTTTATCTCTTTCAAGCATAGATTCTGCTCTGTCTAAAACTGCTCCCTGCCATTCCGGAAGATTTCCCGGAATATTCCAAGAAGGTTCAGGTTTTCCCATTTTCATCCATGAACCATGGCTTTCAAGGTTTGCTTCATCTATAAGATAAATTCCATATTCATCACATAATTTGTACCATAAAGAGTTATTAGGATAGTGTGAAGTTCTTACAGCATTTATGTTGTATTGTTTCATAAATTTTATATCCCACAGCATATCCTCTTCTGTTACTGCTCTTCCTCTTTTGTGATTAAATTCGTGACGGTTTATTCCTTTGAAAATAATTCTTTTTCCGTTAAGTTTCATTACACCGTCTTTTATTTCAAACTTTCTTATTCCTGCTTTTTGAGGTACAACCTCTATCACTTTTCCTTCTTTATTTTTCACCACTAAATAGAAAGTGTATAAATCAGGGTTTTCCCCGCTCCATAGTTTTACATCTTTCAGCGGAAACTCTATTGTAAAATCTTTTTCTATTTTGTTGTTTAAAAACTCTAGTTTTTCATCTCCAGCAGGACTTTCTATATAAACATCAACTGTTCCCTCTGCATCTTCAAGCATAGAAACATCTATTTTCACTTGTGCATTTTTAAAATCATCTGATAATTCAGTTTTAACAAAAATATCTCTTATATGAATTTCAGGAACTGCATAAAGATATACATCTCTGAATATTCCTGAAAATCTCCAGAAATCCTGATCTTCCAGCCATACAGCACTGCTTCTTTTATAAACTTCCACTGCTATTTTATTTGTTCCCTCTTTTAAATAATCTGTTGTTTCAAACTCTGAAGGAGTGAAAGAATCTTCACTGTATCCTAAAAACTTTCCGTTTACCCATACATAAAAAGCTGTTTCCACACCTTGAAAAGAAAGGAAAGTTCTCTTGTCTTTTAATTCCTCTTTTATTTCAAACTCTTTTATATAGCTTCCAACAGGATTATATTCTTTAGATATATAAGGAGGCCTTAAATTTTCTTTCCCGTCCCATGGATAAAGAGTATTTATATATTGTATCTGGTCAAATCCCTGTATTTGAATATGTCCCGGAACTTCTATCTCTGCAAAATTTGAACAGTCAAAATCTTCCTCATAAAATTCTTTTATTCTTTTTTCAGGATTTTCTGCAAAAGAAAATTTCCATTTCCCATTCAAGTCCTGCTTTAATTTTAAATCACGTAAAACTCTTGCTTCATGAATTTTTTCAAAATACAGATGATCTGAGTGAGCATCTATACGGTTTATTCTAAATATTTCCGGATCTTCCAGCCATTCTATTTTTGAGTTTAAATCATTCATTTTATCCTCCTTATGCCTTTTTTTCGACTATTTTTTCTTATTTCTGTCACTTTTTATTAATTTATTTAGTTATATCACACCAGATTATTTTTAGCAATTTTTATTTTTATTTTTTTACCAAATTTTAATATTTTTTATATGATTTTTTCTAAATTAATTTAATAATATTTTTAAAAATTTCTTTTATTTTTTTACCAAATTTTTACCATAAAATATTTTTATCAAACTTTTTTATCATATTTTTTCTTCTTTACACTACCAATATGGTATAATAAAAATAAAAATCCGGAGGAAACCAAAATGAAACCATTATTTGTAAATTATCCTAAATGTTCTACATGTCAGAAAGCAAGAAAATGGCTTGAGGAAAATGGTGTGGAATTTGATTCAAGACATATTGTTGAAAACAACCCTACAAAAGAGGAACTTAAAGCATGGATTGCCCTAAGCGGAGAGCCTGTAAAGAAATTTTTTAACACAAGCGGAATTTTATATCGTGAAATGAATCTTAAAGATAAAGTTGCTGAAGGGAATGTTGAAGAACTTCTTGATATTTTAGCAAGCAACGGAATGCTTGTAAAAAGACCTTTAGTTGTTACTAAAGATACTGTTCTTATTGGTTTTAAAGAACCAAAATGGGCTGAATATTTTGGAAAATAAGAAAATTTAAAGAATATAAAAGCACACCCTTGATAAATTAGTTAGTTTTTAACCAATTTTCAAAGGTGTGCTTATTATTTTGAATTACATTGAGGGCTGATTTATTATATCTAAAGTATAACTTTTTATGAAACAGTTGTCAAACTGTAAAATTTTGTTTATAATACAGTATAAACACTGTTACTCATGGAGGAATTTTTATGAATTTTTTAAGTATGCAATATTTTTCTATGGTTGCCCATGAAAAAAGTTTTACAAAAGCTGCAAATAAATTATATATAACTCAGCAGACTCTTAGTGCCCATATTGCTATGATAGAAAAAGAGCTGGGATGCCAGCTGATTATACGTCGTATTCCTTTGGAGCTTACATATGCAGGAGAGGTTTTTTTGAAATATGCATCTGATATACAGAAAAAATATGAAAGTCTGGAATATGAATTTAAAGATATTGCCCATGAAGATAAAGGAAAGCTTCGTATAGGAATAAGCCATTCAAGAGGACATGCCATTATGCCCAAACTCATTATCGAATACCAGAAAGTATATCCTAATATTGAGATACAGCTTGTTGAAGATTTGAATGATATTTTACAGCAGAAACTTATAAATGGAGAAATTGACCTTGCTATAGCAAAATTTGACAGCAATGAGCCTGATATAATATCAGAAGATTTTTACAACGAAGAAGTTCTGTTAATTATTTCTGACAAGCTTTTAGATGAGCTTTATAAAGACAGAAAAGAAGAGATTATTAAAAGGCTTGAAAACAGAGATATCTGTTCTCTGGCAGACTGTCCTTTTCTTTTAAACGGGCAGAAAGATATTTTTGGAAAAATAGGCCACAGCATACTTAAGCAGGGAGATTTTATTCCTAAAATCAAAGTTACATCTTCAAATATAGAAACACTTCTTAATCTCTGCACATATGGAGCAGGAGCCTGTTTCTGCACTGAAAATATTTTGAAAACCTCTCTCAGCCCTGAACAGCTTTCATCACTGAGAGTATTCCGTTTTGGAAAAGAGGCTGAATATACAATCTGTTTTTAATATTTAAAAAAATCATACCAGTGGAGTATGATTACAAACTTTATTTCAATGTCAAAAAATCTTATTCATAAAATTTAAGTATTATATGTAATTGAGATTAAAATTCTTTAAATTTAAGTATATATTAAATGGAATTTCTCTAAATTAAAAATAAGAATAAAATTTTTTCAGAGAAAATTTTATTCTTATTTAGTTATTATTTATCTCAATTTATTTACCGTGGTATGTTTTATGGTCAAACATGTTTTCTGTCTTAGCCACATATATACTTGTTGCACTGTCTCCGATTACGTTAAGAGATGTTACAAGCATTTCTATTGGTCTGTTGATTGCAAGGATTAATGAATAAGCAAGAATTGCTGCGTCATTTGTATATCCAAGCCCTGAAAGAATAGTAAACAATACTATTGCTCCTGCTCCAGGTGCAGCCGGTGTTCCTACTGATGCTACAAGAGCAAGAACTCCTATTACAAATATATTTCCAAGTCCGATTTCATATCCGGCTGTTGTTGCAACGAATACAGATGCAATAACCTGCATTATTGCTGTTCCGTTCATGTTTGTTGTCATTCCAAGAGGAAGAACAAAAGATGCTATATCATCATGTACTCCAAGTTCTTCAACAGTTGTCTTTTTGTTTAGCGGAAGTGTTGCAGCACTAGATGAAGTTGAGAAACCAAAAAGTGCTACTTTTGCTGCCTTTCTAACAAACGGGAATGGATCTAATCCAGTTGATGCAACTATAAGCAGAGCATAACCGAATACTAAGAATACTAAAAGCGTTACAGTTGTAACTCCCATATATACTAAAGCAGGTTTTAAGTGCTCAATTCCATAAGATGCAAATGTTCTTGTTAAAAGAACAAAGATTGCCACTGGTCCGAATTTATTGATTACAAATGTTAAGAATGTAATAACAATATCGTTTATTTCCTGTAATACCGGTTTTAAGTATTTTACTTTATCTCCAAGAACATTGATACATAGTCCTGTTGAAACAGCTAAAAATACTGTTGCAAGAACTCCTCCGTTATTAGAGAAAGCTGCAAATATATTATTCGGCACAACGCTTACTAAAACCATTAAAGGGTTGCTTCCTGATTTTCCGCTTACAACATTTACAGAAGACTGAATATCAATATTAAACGCTCCTGATGCTTTTACAACCATTCCCACAACTCCTGCAAGAACAAGAGCAATTACTGAAGAAACAAAGAAGAAACCTAATGTTTTATAAGAAATTCTTCCTAATTTTTTAGAATCACTTATATGACACATTGCCAGTGTGATAGAAGTAAATACCATTGGAATGATAATAAGCTGAAGAGAATTAATGAAAAGCTGTCCTATGATATAGAAAATACCAATAGCTTTTTCAGCACCTTTTGCTGATATATCCTGGAAGAAAATACTGTTAATCATTTTCCAAGATTCACTTTGCCCTCCTAATCTCTCTCTCAAAAGAATGCAAAGGAAACCTACTGCAATCCCTGCTACAAGCGCAATTGTCATCTTTATTGCAAGACTATGCTTGTTTTTTGTCATCTCTAAACCTCCCTGAATTTTAAAAAAAGAGTCCCATTTATCAGAAAGATAAACAAGACTCTGCAAAATATTTTTAAGTTCCCATTGAACTTTCTGAACTAAGTTAAAACTGAACTGATTAAAATTTTTCCTTTTCAGATTATAAGAAATATGGCTGAATATGTCAAAGGTTTTTTTAATAAATTTTTAATTTTCGTAAATTTTTTGTATTTTAAAATTTTATTTTATGTTTTTTACAAAAGAAAAGCTGTGTCCGTAAAAAGAACCCAGCTTTGTTTATTGCTATTTATTATTTATTATTTTTTATTTCTTAATTTTGTTTCATAGTCTTTTAATGAATCAAGAGCATAATGACGAAGAGGGATAATTGCAAAAATATTTACAATAGCCATAAGCCCTAATCCCAAATCTGCTAAAGACCATACTAGGAATGCCTGTTTCATTCCGCCATAGAAAATCATTCCGCAGGCAAAAACTTTAAACGCTGTCTGAAGCCACTCTTCATCAGCTATAAATATTAAATTTGGTTTTGCATAGTAAGTTATTCCAAGAGCTGTACTGAAAGCAAATAGGAATAATACGAAAGCAATAAATGCTACTCCCCAGTCTCCTACATGATATCTGAATGCCTCTTGTAAAAGTTCCATTCCTCCAAGTCCCTGAACAACACTTTCCTTTGTAACAAGAACCACAAGAGCTGTTGCTGTACAAATAATAAGAGTATCTACATATACACCAAGAGCCTGAATAAGCCCCTGTTTTGCCGGATGATCTACATCTGCTGTTGCTGCTGCACTTGGAGCTGAACCTGTTCCAGCTTCATTTGAGAACAATCCTCTTTTAACACCTTCAATTATAACTGCTCCAAAAGCTCCTCCTGCTGCCTGTCTTAAACCGAAAGCCTCCTGGAAGATTCTGTGAAAAACAGAAGGGATTACTGTTATATTTTTAGCAAGAATAAATAAAACAATTATAAGATATAGAAATGCCATAAAAGGCACCATTTTTTCAAGAACTTTTACTATCTTATCTTTTTTTCCAAATATTACAACAGCTGTAAGCACTGCAAGCACAGCTGACATTACTTTAACATCTATTCCGAAAGCAACATGAAAAGATTCTGTAACTGAGTTTGATATTACCTGGTAAACTCCTCCCCAGCATATCAAAGCAAATATAACAAACACTATCCCAAGCCATCTAAGGTTCATATTCCATTTTGCCCCAAGAGCTTTTTGAATATAGAATGCTGCTCCTCCTACAAATTCTCCTTTTTTGTCCTTTTCTCTGAAAATGATTGCAAGAGTTGCCTCAACGAAAGCTGTTGCAGCTCCAAATATTGCTGCCAGCCACATCCAGAAAACTGCTCCTGCTCCTCCAACTGAAACAGCAGCAACTACTCCAACAAGGTTTCCTGCTCCTACTCTTGTTGCTGTTGAAACACAAAATGCCTGAAAAGAACTGATTCCGCTTTTACTGTCTTTCTTATTTTCTATTAAAAGAGCTGACATATCTTTTAACAGTCTAACCTGCATAAATCTCATAGTTACTGTGAAAAATATTCCTGTTCCCACCAAAAGAACAACTAAAATATTTTTTCCCCAAATGATACCATTGATAAAGTCTACAATGCTACTAAAAAAATTCATATTTCACTTTCCTCCCATACTACTTTCCTACAAAGATAATTACTTAATATAATACAAGGAATTTATATTTTTTTCAACACTTTTTTAATTACCTTTTGAAATATGAATCTCTCCAACATTAAAAAGTTCATCTTTTCCATCTACTGTAACTACCAGCTGACCGCTCTTATGAATATTTTTAGCTGTTCCCTCTTTTTTTATACAGTCTGAAAAAAGAATATTTATTTTTCTGTTCCATAAAAAGTTTTTCTCATTTAACTCTTCCAGCATAGTTTCCCAGTTTCCATTAAAATAGTAATTCAGATGTTTCTTAAAATTATCTATAATTGAAATAATTATTTCTTCTGTATCATATTCTTTAGAAGTTAATTTTTTCATTGAAATTGCTGTCTTTTCTGCATCTCCTTTTATTTCATTATTTACATTTATCCCTATTCCTATAACAAAATAACCGGCTATTTTTTCCACTAAAATCCCGCTTATTTTTTTGTCATTTACATAAATATCATTTGTCCATTTAAATTTAAAATTCTGTTCAGGCTCAAGTTCCTCAAAAGTTTTTAAAAGAGAATAGCCTGTTACTAAAGGAAGTTTTATATATTCTTCAATAGCAATATCTTTGTTTTCTTTTAATAAGAAACTGAAATATGCTCCTCCAAGTTCTGACGACCACTTATTCCCTCTTCTCCCTCTTCCAAGACTCTGAGTTTTGGCAATAGCAGTATCATAATCCTCTTTTTCCTTTAAATTTTTCAAAAACATATTTGTTGAATCTAATTCATCAAATCTGAATATTCTCATATTTTTTCTCCTTATAATTCATACATAAAATAAGCTTCCACCTAAGTGAAAGCCTTTATTATTACATTTTTTACAATACTATGCAATATTGATTTGTTTCTCAAATATATTATAAAGTCTTAACCTATCTTTGTCAATAATGAAAAACAAATAAAGCACTCTAAAACATTATTAACAGAACTTGTTTTATACTCTTTATTTAATATACTGATTTTATATACTTTATATATTTAACATTGTTTGCCATTTGTGCTATTATTGTCGTTAAGATAAAATTTATTTTTTAGTTTATTACAAGAGTTAAGAAAAAAAGAAAGGAGGAAGAAATGTTAATAGAAGTATTAAAAGGAAAAATCCACAGAGCCACTGTAACACAGGCTGCTCTTAACTATGTAGGAAGTATTACTGTTGACGAAGCTCTTCTTGAGGCTGCAGGAATAATTGAATATCAAAAAGTTCAGATTGTTGATGTAGACAACGGAAGCAGATTTGAAACATATACTATCTGCGGAGAAAGAAACAGCGGTGTAATTTGTCTTAACGGTGCTGCAGCAAGATGTGTAAGCACAGGAGACAAAGTTATTATAATGGCATACGGAAGCTGTGATGCAGAAGAGATGAAATCTCATGCACCTTCAGTTGTATTTGTTGATGAGCAGAATAAAATAGTACGTACAACAAATTATGAAAAACATGGTCTTTTAAAAGATATGTAGACCAGCCGATGCAGTTATTAAAATAAGTTTTATCTAAGAAAACAAAAGGAGGAAATAGAAAAAATGGAAGTTATTACAAAAATTCCTGAGCTGAGAGCCAAAATCAAGCAATGGAAAAAAGAGGGAAAAACTATAGGTTTAGTTCCTACTATGGGATTTCTTCACGAAGGACATGCCAGTCTTTTAAAAAAATGCCGTGAAGAAAATGATATCGCAGTTACTTCAAACTTTGTAAATCCAACACAATTTGGACCAAATGAAGATTTGGAGGCTTATCCAAGAGATTTTGAAAAAGACTGTGAACTTTGCAGAAATATTGGAATAGATGTGGTATTTCACCCTGAACCTGAAGAGATGTATACTGACTCACACGCTTATGTAAGCATCAATCTTCTTTCTGACACACTTTGCGGAAAATCACGTCCTATACATTTTAAAGGAGTATGCACAGTAGTTACAAAATTATTTAATATTGTTAATCCTGATCGTGCTTACTTTGGAGAAAAAGATGCACAGCAGCTTGCTATAATAAAAAAAATGGTACAGGATTTAAATTTTGACATAGAAATTGTTGGCTGTCCAATAGTAAGAGAAAGCGACGGACTTGCAAAATCTTCAAGAAATACATATTTAAATTCTGAAGAACGTAAAGCAGCTCTTTGTTTGTCAAAGTCTATAAAAAAAGGAAAAGAAATTATTCATTCTGGATGTAAAGCTGAAGATATTTTAAAAGAAATGATTTCTGTTGTAGAAAGTGAACCTTTAGCAAAAATAGACTATATCTCCATAGTAGGACTTGATGACATGCAGCCTGTTGAAATTATTAATAAAGATGTTCTTGCAGCAATGGCAGTATATATCGGCAGAACTCGTCTTATAGATAATTTCATTTTCAGAGGATAGATTTATGAGAATTTTAAAAAACGTAAATGCATTTATCCTAAAATATATTAGTTTTATCATAATTGTATTTTCCATAACAGCATTTTTTATTCCTGATAACTTTTCATGGATGGTAAAACATACAGCTGTATTTTTAGGTATAGCTATGTTTGGAATGGGAATGACTATTGAATCTGATGATTTTAAAAATATTTTACTGCAGCCCAAATATATTGTTGCAGGATGTACAGTTCAATATCTTGTAATGCCTTTAACAGCCTGGCTTATTTCATACGGATTAAAACTTGAGCCTGATATTGCTCTTGGAGTTATTCTTGTAGGATGCTGCCCGGGAGGAACAGCAAGCAATGTTATTACACATATTGCTGATGGAGATGTTCCTTTATCTGTGAGTATGACAATAGTTTCAACTCTTTTGGCACCAATACTTACTCCTTCCCTTGTATATTTACTGGCAGGGAGATGGGTTGAAGTTTCTTTATTTTTAATGTTCAAATCAGTTGTAAATGTTATTCTTATACCTGTACTGGCAGGAATTGTTATCCGCAGGTTATTAAAAAATCAAATTGAGAAAATCTCATATATTATGCCTTTAATTTCTGCTGTTTCCATTATTCTTATTATATCAGGAATAATTGGAGCAAATGCTGATAAAATAGCTTCATGCGGATTATTGGTTCTTGGTGTTGTTATTCTTCACAACTTTGCCGGAATTGCGGGAGGTTTAATCGCAGCAAGAATACTTAATTTTGAATATAAAAAAGCTACAGCTATTGCTATTGAAGTAGGTATGCAGAACAGTGGGCTTGCAGTTTCATTAGCTGCTGCAAACTTTGCACTAAATCCACTTGCTACACTGCCGGGAGCAGTTTTCAGCGTATGGCACAATATATCAGGTTCCATATTTGCAGGAATACGTAAAAAAAATACAAAACAAATATAATTTCATATGACAAGTATATCAGCGGTACTTGTGAAAGTACTGCTGATATATGTGACCTTCTTAAATCTTCCTTCATTCTTTTCGATTAAACTATTTATTCTTTGCAACTTCTCGTACTACTCTTATAAACTCTAAACATTCTGAAGACAATTTTTTCTTTCTCAAATATGTTAAAGATATTGATATGTTATTATTTAAAACCTCTATTGGTAAAATAAAATAATTTTCTTCTTGAAAACAAAAATTATTTTTTTGATTATTATTTATAAATATTTTAGGAACAATAATTATCCCAAGACCTGCAAAACATAGAGATAACATTGTTTCAATATTAGAAACTGTTGCATAAATATTGGGATTTATTTTTTGAAAACTAAAAATATCATCAAAAACAACACCTGCATATTTATTAGAATCTATTTTTATAAAAGGACAATCCTTTACTAAACTTAAATCTTTAGGTATGTCGCTTATTGTTTTTTCATTTTTTACAAAAAATTTTTTTGAAATTATTTTTGGAATAACCATTACAAATTCTTCTGGATAAAGAAAAATACTTTCAAAAGTAGCATTATCATTTCTAGGAGTAAAACCTATTATCAAATCTACTTCTCCTTCCAATAAAGAATTTTCAAGTTTTAAGGACGAATCTTGCTGTAGTATATTAATTTTTGTATTAGGATATTTATAACTATATTCTTTTAAAATGTCAGGCAACAAAAGAGGACCTCTTGAAATTGTTGTTCCTATAGTAATTTCTCCTGATAAATTATTTTTTATTCTTTCCATTTCTTTTTCAAGTAAAAATTTTATTTCAAATATTTCACTAGCCTTGGCAAAAAGACATTTTCCAGCAGGTGTCAACCTTAATGGAGGAGTTCTATCAAATAAAGAAACATTAAAATATTTTTCTAATTTAGCTATATGAGCACTTAAAGACTGTTGTGAAATATATAATTTATTCGCTGTTTTTGTAAAATTAAGTTCTTTAGCCAAAGCTATAAAATAAAATAAATTTGTAAAATTCATATTTCTCCTTCTCAACTTTTTTCTATGTAAATACCATTATATATTAAAAATAACTATTTTATAACTATTTTATCTCTTTTCAATTTAGTAAGAAATTCATAACCATTCTCTGTAATTAAAACAGTATCAGAGTGCCTTATCCCTCCCCAGTCGTTACTCATTAAACCAGGTTCAACAGTAAAGACCATTCCAGAAACTAACTTTAATTTATTTCCTCTTGTTAAAGAAGGAAATTCATGTGTTGATAAACCTAAACCATGCCCTATTCTTCCAGGAAGAATATCCTTAAAACCATTTCTTATAAATACTTTTTCAGCAGCAATATAAAGTTCTTCAAAAGAAATTCCTGGTTTTAAAAGTTTGAAAACTTCTTCTCTTGCCTCTAAGACACTCAGATAAGCTTTATTAAGAAAATCATTTTCCTTTTTAAATATAATAGCTCTTTCACATTCAGCAGCATATCCATTTATTCTTGCCCATGACATAGGCAAAAGTATATCTCCTTCTTTAGGTTTATAACTAATAGGACAATCACATCCATAAGCAATTCTTTTATTTGCCATACTCCAAACAACTAACGAATCAATTTCTCCACCTTCAGAAGTCCAAAAACCACTAATTTCACAATCTGAAAAATATTTATGCCAAGCTTTTCGCATTTGATACTGCCCTTCTGTACATGCTTCTGCTTCGTCATATCCTTTTTCTAAATATTTAATAGTTGTTTTAATTCCTATATCTGCTAAAAAAGCTGCTTTTTTTATACAAGATATCTCATATTCATCTTTTATCATTTTTTCATTAGAGATAAATTCTGAAATATCATAAAAATCACTATTATCATTCTTAATTCCTAATTTTATACAAAATTCTAAATTAGAATATTTTTTCTCTAAACCAATATTTAACTTTTTTTCTTTTAAAATAAGTTCTATTGCATCAATATAATCTGTTGCAATTGGCTCATTTTTTCCCCATTTTCCATATAGATATATTGTCTCTACAAAACTTTCTTCTTGAGCATGAATATTTCTTATACAATGAACTAACAAAATATGTTCTCCATTTTTTTTTATAATAACAAACGCAGGATGACTTCCTATTATAGGATTAAAATTACTATAATAGAATACGTTTTCAGGGTTAGCAATAATTGATATATCTATGTTATTTTTTTTCATAAATTCAATTAATTTTTCTATTCTTTTTTTTAAAAATTTTTCTACTTTTACCATAAAAATTCTCCCATTTTTATATTTTTTGAATAATTTAGTTCTAACATAAAATTTATTTTTAAATATATATTTATTATACTAAATTTTTTTACTTTAGAAAGAAAAATTTTATTTTTTATGATATATCTAGATCATTACTTAATGTACAAAAATAAAACTACCCCAACAAAATTGTTGAAGTAGTCTCAATGATTCTTTTTATATGTAATCTATTTATTCTTTTTTCTAAGATAAGGATATACTAGAAAAGCTATAATTGAAATCACTAATAATATTGATATAGGCGTAGAAACAAAAACACTATAATTACCCTTACTAATTAATAAAGCTCGTCTAAATTCTTGTTCTGTTATAGGTCCTAAAACCAACCCTAAAACAAATGGTGCTTGGAAAAAGTTTAGCTCAGACATTGCCAATCCTAAAAGCCCAAACAAAAACATAACATAAATATTAAAACTGTTATTACTTATAGAAAAAGCTCCTATGACACAAAGTGACATTATAATTGGTGCAATTACATTGGTAGGCATAATTGATATTTTAGCAAATATTTTAGCTCCTGCTATACCAATAATAGTCATTAAAATAGTCGCAAAGAATAAACCAATAAATAATGCATAAGCTGTATCTCCATGTTTTGTAAATAATTGTGGTCCTGGCTGAAGTCCGTGGATTATTAATCCTCCTAAAAATACTGCAGAAACTGTATTTCCTGGAATTCCTAATGTTAATAGTGGTACTAAAGAACCACCAACAACTCCATTATTTGCACATTCAGATGCAGCTAATCCATCAATGCTACCTTCCCCATAAAGTTCCGGATTTTTTGATGTAGATTTAGAAGCATTGTATGCTAATGCTGAAGCTATACTAACTCCTGCTCCCGGTAAGATTCCTATGATCGTTCCTATAATTCCAGATCTTAAGAAATTAAAAGAATTTTTTGCTAAATCTTTTATACTTACTAAATTAAATTTTGTTTTTTCATTATATTCATATTGTATCGTACTTCTTTTTTGAGCTGCTAATTTAAATACTTGCGATGTAGAATATACACCAATAACTGTTGCAACTGTATTCACTCCTCCAAATAAAGAAAGTATATCATAAGTGTATCTATATTCTCCTGTAATTCCATCAATTCCAATAACAGATATCAGCATTCCAAATAATCCTACCATTAATCCTTTAACTAAAGAATCTTTAGACAGACTTACTATTATAGTTAAACCTAATATTGAAAGTAAAAACATTTCAGCAGCACCAAATTTTATTACCAATTTTGATAACGGCGGAGAAATAAACATTAACGCAAAAACTGAAATAATTCCACCAATACCTGAAGCAATTGTTGCCATTGATAAAGCCTCTCCGCTTTTTCCTTGTTTAGTTAATTCAAAACCATCTAAAGCAGTGATTACTGCAGAAGGAGTTCCAGGAGTATTAATTAAAATTGCCGATATAGAACCACCATATGTAGAAGCCATATATATAGCTCCTAAAAATACTAATCCTGTAGATGGTTTCATCATGTATGTAACAGGTATAAATAAAGCTACTCCCATTGTAGACGATAATCCAGGTAAAGCACCTATAATAATTCCAAGTACAACTCCCAATATAGAAATTGCTAATGCAGACATATTAAATACTAAAGGTATTGCATTAAAAAAATGTTCCATAATGTAATTCCTCCTTAATTATATCCCTAATATACCTGTAGGAATAGGCACATCAAGTAAAGTAACAAAACAAAGATAAATAACCACTACACTTACAATAGAAGATAATGCAATCACTTTATTATTTTTAATACCTAGATATCTCATTGTTACTGGTAAATAAACAAGTGTAGTAATAACATATCCTAAATAATTAACAAGTATAATATATAATGTTGATAAAGCAACAATCCCTATTAATTTACTTGTGACAATATCATCTTTTTTCTTTTTCTTATTATCAATTCCTCTATAAATTTCAATACCATATAAAGTATTAAGAAAAATTAATATTCCTGATATTAATCTAGGAAACAATCCAGCATCTTTTACCATAGAAAAAGATTGTATAAAGAAAGAAATAGTTACAATATATATTATCAAAACAGCTATATATTTTTTTTGAAATTTTTCCATTTATTTTCTCCTTTATATTTAAAATAAAAACAAGTTTCTACCATTCTCCTTTTTTAAATTCTTCTCTTAAATTTTTATCAATTCCTAAGATAACTTTTGTAAACTCCTCTGAATTCATATAATCCAAAGGGAGATTTTGAGTCTTAGCTTTAGCTATAAACTCAGGATCTTCTAGAGCTTTTTTAATAGCTGCTTCAATTTTTTCTATGTATTCTTCAGGCATTCCAGCTGGAGCTGCCACTCCTCTATATGCTTCGTTATAAACCTCTAGCCCTTGTTCTTTTAAAGTTAGAACATCTGGAAAAGTATCTACTCTATCTCTAGAAGATACAGCTATAAGTTTTAAAGAACCATCTACAGTATATGTAATTGCTTCAGATACATTCATTACAACAGAATCTACATGCCCACCTAATAATGCTACAACAGATGGTGCTGAACCATCATATGGAATTTTATCTAATTTAACATCTTTTAATTCTTCTATTTGTCTAAGCATTAATGACTCTGATGTTCCTGGACCTGAATATCCTATAGATATATTTTTAGTTTTAGCCATCTCATATAAATCATTCACACTATTAATCGGACTATCTTTTTTTACCACAAAACAAGCTGGATCTGTTACCATATTAGCTATTATTTTAAAACTATCCATAGAATATTTACATTTATCTCTTTGAACAGGATGAGAATTAAAAGTAGGTGGATTTATAAATCCTATAGTATATCCATCTGTAGGAGCCTTAGATAATTCTGTCCACGCTATCTCCCCAGAAGCACCAGGTCTATTAACAATTGCAAACTTTTGTCCAAAATATTTTCCTGCATATTGAAAAACTAATCTAGCACAAGCATCTGTTCCACCTCCAGCAGAAAAACCAACTAAAACTTCTACAGGTTTTTTAGGATAATTAGGATCAACTTTAGTTTGAGAGTTCTCATTACATCCTATTAAACTAACTAGAGTAAAAACAGTTAAAAAAGCCATAAATATTTTTCTTATTTTTTTCATATTCCCCTCCATAAAATTTTTATATGTTAACGAAATCTTTTTCCAAATCTTCTTTTATATTTTTTATATATTTAAGCATTTCTTCGTTTAAAGGATATCTTATAACGCATCCAGGTGTTAATATATGTTTTTTTCTTTTTAAAATTTTAAGTGATTTATAAATTTGGTTTCTCACTTCATTTTTACAACAATTTGTTATATCCATTCTTTTAATACCACCCATTAAACATTTATGAGCCAAATCTCTTGCTTCATCAATATCTGGAAAAGTTTCCCAAGCATGCCAGTTAAACACTTGTGCAGGATATGTTTTTAAAATATCAAACATTATATTATTTCCATGTGCATGAATTATATTAAACCATCCTTTTGAAGCTGATTCTAAAACTTGTAAGTCATAAGGTTTTCCATATTCTAAATACTCTTCTTCTGTCATTTCATCAAAACTTGTTAATTGTGAAGCGAAAAATATTCCAGAAACTCCCATTTCAATAGCTTTTTTTACAAGTTCACAAGTAGTATTAGTAATTTCTTGTAAAGCCTTATGAATTAAATCGCCTTTTCCCTCTTTTATATGCTCTTTTATTTTTTTGGAAGATAATTTTTCTGCTGTTGTCAAAGGACTGAATACAGTAAAAACTACTGGTACAGGTTCATCTTTTAAATAATCTAAAAGTAATTTTAATGAATATAATTCTCTTCCAAGGGAACCTTCTGTTACTTTTACAGCTTTAATTTTTTCCCAATCATCCCCACATAAAATTGGAGTTTCTGTAATTTTAGCGACTCCACCAAGTGGAACTTGTGAATAATCTATCTTACATCCAAAATCTTCAATAGAATACATACCATTATTCATTGTTTTTACAAAATCAATATCATATTTTTTATAAAAATTGTATGTTTCTTTAGCTAATTTTTCTGGATCTAAATCAATACCAGGAAGATGGCTCCAAAAAGCATATGGCAATTTATCTACTTTCTCCCCATTAATCGCCGCTTTAATTCTTTCTATCTTATTCATGATTTCCTCCATATTATAGAAATTATTTTCTAATAATGAATTTTCTGCAGAGAAATTATTTATTATTGAAACTTTATAACCTATTTTAAGATATTATTGCGTATAAATCTAACACTTTTATTTTTTTGAAGCCCACAACCTTTTAGTTGTAGTTTTTGAAAAAATTAATTATCAAATTTAAAATTCTTCATAAAAAATATACATATAAAAATAACTCCAATATTTAAACATTGGAGTTACTAAAATCTTATTCAATTTTAAACTTTTATATTTTTATGAAAAGCTTAACCTTTCTTAAAAATTCTCTTCTTCGTTCTAAAGAAAAAGAAAGCATGAAAACATGATATAGCTATCCATCCCAGACCTGTTGCTGCTGCAACTCCTCCAAGCTGTAATGAACTGATAAATGCATAAGACAGAACAACCCTTATAATTATTTGAAGAGTAGTTCCAATAAAAGGCAGATTCATTATTCCGCTTCCTCTAAAGTATCCCACAAAAGTACTTCCTGTAAAACATAAAATATAGAAATATGCAATAGTCTGAAGATAATCCACTCCATTTTTTACAGTTTCTGTATTGGCATTTTCCAATAAAAATCTCATTAGAGATTCTGCACCAAAATACAGGAATAAAGACATTATAATTCCAAGAGTGTGCATTAATATAAAACTTGTTTTAAAACCTTCCAAAGCTCTTTTTTTATTTCCTGCTCCTATGTTCTGAGCAAGAAAAACAGAAATTACTTCTGTTCCGCTTACAGCAAAAGTATTTGCTATCCCTTCCACTCTGTTTGTAGCTGTATATGCTGCTATTCCAAAAGTTCCAAGAGTATTTACTGCTCCCTGAACTAATATTTTTCCAATATAAAGGCTTGATTGATGCAGGGCTGAAATGGATGCAAAATACAAAGTTTTTTTCAATAAAATTTTGTCAAATATCATATCCTTTTTGGTTACAATACACTCAGCAAAATTTGTTTTAATATATGCAAAACACAAAACAGCAGAAATTCCTTGAGAAATTACAGTAGCCCATGCAGCACCTCTTGTTCCAAAATGAAAATATTTAATAAAAACAAAATCAAAGAATATATTACAGATTATTGCAATTATTAAAAATATTAAAGCAAATCTTGTATTTCCCATAGATCTAAGCTGTGAAGCAAAAAGATTATATAAAAATGTGATAAACAGTCCTAAAAATATTATAATCAGATACTGGCTTACATACTCTTCCAGTTCCAATGGAGTATTTATTAATCTTAAAATACTTGGCAATAGAACAATTGACAGAAAACTTAGAAATACAGTAAATCCCAGACCAAATGTAAGAGCCAGAAAAGATTCTTTTCTGTATTCTTTCATATCCTGTTTTCCATAAAAAGTCGATAAAATAACTGATATTCCTGTACAACATCCTCCCAGTAAAAATATGAAAAGATTCATTATAGTTCCAGCTACTCCAAGGGCAGCAAAGGCATTTTCACCAATATATTTTCCCACAATAATAGTATCCACAAGATTATAAAACTGCTGAAATATATTTCCTATAAGCAGAGGGACAGCAAGTTTAATCAGATGCATTTTTATATTTCCTTCTGTAAGGATATATGTATTTTTCTTCATAAATTTCAATCCCTTTCTGTAGTTTTCTTATATTATACTTTATCTGTATAATAAAAGGAACCGCTGTAAAAACACTTTAAATAATCTAAGAATAAAATTTTCGAGATTAAAAATATCTGCGTAATTTATGCAGTGAGCTCAT
>UQOH01000036.1 GCA_900542625.1 uncultured Fusobacterium sp. | reverse complement strand
TACTGCAAAACAATAATTTCACGAAAAAGAGGTATGATATGATTTCAGCAAACAATATTACATTGCGCGTAGGTAAAAAGGCCCTCTTCGAAGATGTAAATATCAAATTTACACCGGGAAACTGTTATGGACTTATCGGAGCTAACGGAGCGGGTAAATCTACTTTCGTAAAAATACTTTCTGGAGTAATTACTCCAACTGAGGGAGAGGTTATCTTAGACAAAAACAAAAGAATGGCTGTTCTTTCTCAAAACCACTTCGCATATGAAGATGTTAAAGTTTTAGATGTTGTTCTTATGGGACATAAAAAATTATGGGATATTATGGTAGAGAAAAATGCCATATATGCTAAAGAAGACTTTACTGAAGAAGACGGAATGAGAGCTGCTGACCTTGAGGGAGAATTTGCAGAGCTTAACGGCTGGGAAGCTGAATCTGAAGCAAGTACACTTCTTACAGGGCTTGGATTAAAAGCTAAATATCACGAAATGCTTATGAAAGAACTTAATGAACCACAAAAAATTAAAGTTCTTTTAGCACAATGTTTATTTGGAAATCCTGATGTACTTCTTCTTGACGAGCCTACAAACGGACTTGATGTTAAGGCTATTGCATGGCTTGAAAATTTCCTTATGGATCTTGAAAACACAACTGTTATAGTTGTATCACACGACAGACACTTCTTAAATAAAGTTTGTACACACATTGCTGATATAGACTATGGAAAAATTAAAATGTTTGTTGGAAACTATGATTTCTGGTATGAGTCAAGCCAGCTTATGCTTTCATTAATATCTAACAAAAACAAAAAACTTGAGCAGAAAAGACAAGAACTTCAAGAGTTCATTGCTAGATTCAGTGCCAACGCAGCTAAATCTAAACAGGCAACTTCAAGAAAAAAACAGCTTGAAAAATTACAGCTTGAGGATATGCAGGTATCAAACAGAAAATATCCATTCATTGAGTTCAAACCTGAAAGAGAAGCTGGAAACAACATGCTTAAAGTTGAAAATCTTTCTAAAACAATCAATGGTGTAAAAGTTATAGATAACTTATCATTTACTATCAATACAAAAGATAAAGTTGTATTCCTGTCTGACAGCGATATAGTTAAAACAACTCTTTTATCTCTGCTTGCAGGAGATATTGAGCCTGATTCTGGAACAATCACATGGGGAGTTACAGTAACTCATGCTTATATGCCTAAAGATAACTCTAGTTTCTTTGAAGGTGTGGACCTTGACCTTGTAGACTGGTTAAGACCATATTCACCAGATCAGCACGATTCTTTCGTAAGAGGATTCTTAGGAAGAATGCTTTTCACTGGAGAGGAATCTTTAAAGAAAGCAAAAGTTTTATCTGGAGGAGAAAAAGTAAGATGTATGCTTTCAAGAATGATGATGTCTGGAGCAAATGCTTTAATGTTTGACAACCCTACAGACCACTTAGACCTTGAGTCTATCACATCTCTTAACAAAGCATTAATCAAATTCCCTGGAACTATAATTTTTGCCGGACACGACCACGAGTTTATCCAAACAGTTGCAAACAGAATTATTGAAATTCTTCCTGACGGAAAACTTATTGATAAGCTTATGACTTATGATGACTATATTCAAATGAAAATAGACGAAGAAAAAGATAACGACTAATTAAAAAAAATTAAAGGAGCAGCAGCTCCTTTTTTTATTATAGTTATTTATTATCTTTGCTTATTGTGGTATAATTAAAACAGCATATTAAATATCATTAGAATATTTACAGGAGGAAAATATGTTTACAAAAATTATATATGGTGCAGCATTTGTCTGGCTGTTGTTTTCTTTTTTTAAAGATAAAGAAAAAACTAAAATTGCTTTAAAAAAAGCATGGAAATCTTTTGAAAATATTTTACCGTCTGTATTAGCTGTTCTTCTTTTAATCGGTTTTATTCTTTCGTTCCTTGATGCACAAACTATTTCAAAAATTCTTGGAAAGGATTCGGGAATTATCGGTATGGGAATCGCAGCTGTTATCGGATGTATTACTCTTATTCCTGGATTTGTTGCCTTTCCTCTGGCTGCTTCTCTTGTGGCTGCTGGTGCAGGATATGCTCAAATTGCAATATTTATTTCTACTCTTATGATGGTAGGTATAGCAACTCTTCCTTTGGAAACTAAATATTTTGGAAAACGCACTGCATTAAAAAGAAATCTTTTTTCTCTTATTGTTGCTGTGATTACTTCTCTGATAATCGGGGTGATTATGAAATGATGAAATTAAAAAAATTTATTTTAAGATATAAATTATTTCTATTACTGGCAGGTGTAAATATATTGGTAATGTTTATTAATCCTGAAAAAGGGCAGGAAATTGCCTCTCTTTCTTTTAAAAATCTTTTGGAAATGCTCTCTATTATCCCACCTATATTTCTGCTTTTAGGTCTAATGGATGTATGGATTCCAAAAGAAACTATGATGAAATATATGGGAAAAGATGCAGGAATAAAGGGAGGAATTTTTGCTTTTGCTCTAGGTGCTTTTTCTGCAGGTCCTTTATATGCTTCATTTCCAATAGCGGCTGTCTTTATGAAAAAAGGAGTTTCTCTGACAAATATATTTCTTTTTATTGGAGCATGGTCAACAACAAAAATTCCAATGATGCTGTTTGAAATATCCCAGTTAGGCAGCAGATTTGCAGTTATCCGTTTTTGTTTAAATCTGGCAGGTATCATTGTTCTTGCTGTTCTTATGGAAAAAACTACAAGTAAAAAAGATGCTGAAACAATATATGAAAATGCTGTGAACCAGTTAAATGAAAGTAAAAAATCTGAATAACCTCCTTGAATTATATTTAAAGTGTGCTATACTACTAACTGGGAAGATAAAACTTAAAAGGAGAAAAAAATGAAATTATCGAATGATTTAGGAAATGATTCAGTATTAGGGCTTGTTTTGAAACTGGCAATTCCCACAATGTTGGCTCAGCTTGTAAATCTGCTGTATAGTATTGTTGACAGAATGTATATCGGGCATATTCCTGAAATAGGAAGTATTGCTCTTGCAGGAGTGGGAGTCTGCGGGCCTATCACAACTTTTCTTTCTTCTTTTGGTACTCTTGTTGGAATAGGAGGATCTATCCTTATATCAATAAAAATGGGAGAACAGAAATTTAACAAAGCAAGACATATTCTTGCAAACAGCTTTTTTGCTCTTTCTGTAATTGGAATAACACTGACTATTTTATTTCTGATTTTAAAAAATAAATTGATCATGCTTTTCGGAGCAAGTCCTGTTACTTTTCCATATGCAAATACTTATCTAACAATTTATACTTTGGGAACTTTCTTTGCTCTTATGGCTGTGGGGCTTAATTTTTTTATTACCTGCCAGGGATTCCCAATGATTGGAATGTTTACAGTAATCATAGGAGCTTTGACAAATATAGTACTTGATACTGTTTTTATTTTTGGATTAAAAATGGGAGTAGCAGGTGCAGCATGGGCAACTGTTATTGCTCAGACTCTCTCTTTTACTTTTGCTTTTAAATTTCTTACAGGAAACAAAATAATAATACCTATAACTTTCAGAGCTTATTCTTTCAGAATAATTAAAGATATAGTCAAATTTGGATTTTCTCCGTTTTTTATAATGACAACAGACAGTATTATCTTAATTGTTCTTAATGCTATGCTGCAGAAATATGGCGGAGCTGAGCAGGGAGATATACTTATTTCTTCTGCTACAATAATACAAAGTTATCTTTTATTAATAACAGGTCCTCTTCTTGGACTTAGCGGAGGAACACAGCCTCTTCTTAGTTTCAATTATGGTGCTAAAAAAATAGACAGAGTAAAGCTTGCTGAAAAATATATTATAGTAACAGCTTTAATTATAACAAGTACAGTATTTTTATTAACAAAATACATATCTCCGTATTTTATAAATTTCTTTACATCTGATGAAAAACTTACAGAAATTACATTATGGGGAATCAAAGCAAGCCTTTGGGGTATCATTCCTCTTTCATTCCAATATTGCTTTGTTGACGGATTTACAGCAGTAGGAAGAATTAAAACAGCATTCAGCTTATCTATGTTCAGAAAAATGATTTATACATTGAGCACATGTGTTCTGCCTATTTATTTTTCTGCAAGAGCTGCTTTCTATGCTCAGTCAGTGGCAGACTGTATTGGAGCTGTAACTTCTATAACTGTCTTTACATTAGTTTTTAATAAACATTTAGAGAAAAGAAAACTTCAAAATTGATACAAAACTAAATAAAATTATCTAGAAAAAAATATCAGCTATTTATATTGCTCATTCATCTAAAAACGATAAACTTGACTTACAGTCTCAAACATATCGTTTTTTACGATGAATTTGCTGCATAAATTACGCTGATATTTTTAATTTCGATAATTTTATTTAGTTTCTTTATTCTTTGCTGTAATCTCTATTTTTATTTCCTTCAGTTTGAACTGTCAATAGATAATTAACGGCTCAAATTTCTAGTGTTACTTATCTCATATTCTTACAGATTTCATTAAAATCTCTTATAAACTCTTCCACATTCTCTTTCTTTGTTCCCCAAGAAGTTACAAAACGAATAACACTGCTTTCCTCATCATATTTTTCAGTGAAAGTATATTTATATTTCTTATCCAATTCAGCTGTAATTTTATTTGGAAGAATAGGGAACTGCTGATTGCTGTATGATTCAGCCATAAATTTAAATCCATTATCTTCAAAACATTTTTTAAGCATCATAGCCATATCATTTGAATGCTGTCCTATTTCATAATACAAATTATCTCTGAAAAGTTCACCAAACTGCAGTCCAAGCATTCTTCCTTTTGCAAGAAGAGCTCCTCTCTGCTTTATAGCATATTGGAAACCTTCAAAAAGATTTTTATTAACAAAAACAGCTGTTTCTCCAAATAAAGCTCCGCACTTTGTTCCTCCAATATAGAAAACATCTGTGAATTTTGGATAATCTGAAAGTTCTATATCATTGTATTCAGAAGTAAGTGCAGATGCAAGTCTTGCTCCGTCCATGAAAAGATAAAGCCCATTCTCTTTACAGAAATTATATAAAGCCTCTAATTCAGCTTTTTTATAAAGTGTTCCTATCTCTGTAGGGTTTGAAATATATACCATTTTAGGCTCTACATTGTGTGCATCTGTATGTTTATCTAAAATAGATTTTACAAGTTCAGGAGTAAGTTTTCCTTCCGGTGCAGGAACAAGCTCCACTTTATGTCCTGTTGCCTCTATTGCACCTGTTTCGTGCCCGTTAATATGTCCTGTTTCAGCAGAAATAACTGATTGATGAGGACGAAGAATATGAGAGATTACAAGCATATTTGTTTGTGTTCCTCCAACAATAAAACGAACATCACAATCTCTGCACTGTATTTTTTCTTTTATAAGTTCATATGCCTCAAGAGTATAAGGATCTTCTCCATACCCGTCTGTCTGTTCAAGATTTGTTTTTATTAGAGCCTCCAATACACGAGGATGTGCTCCTTCACTATAATCATTTTTAAAGCTGATCATTTATGTTCCTCCCTTATTTAAAAAATTAAATTATACTTCTAATATAAAGTATAGCATTTTATATTGTTTTGTAAAGAATAATAATATCAAAAAATTATTGAATATATTTGTGTAATGATTTATACTTTAATTATATGGGAATAAATGGAATTAATAAGAGGTTGATAATATGGTTGGAATGATAAAAAATTTATTTTCAGTTAAAAGTCTTATTGGAAAAAATGAAACTTTGGGAGAGCTTCCCACAGAAAAAGAAGTTTATTCTGAGGCATTCAGAATTTCATGGCCGTGTACATTGGAAACTGTTCTTGTTGGGCTGGTAGGCTCTGTTGATATAATGATGGTTGGAAGTTTAGGTTCAGGTGCAATAGCTGCAGTAGGACTTACAAATCAGCCTAAATTTATTCTTCTGGCTCTTATCAGGTCCCTGAACGTTGGAGTAACAGCAATTTCTGCCAGAAGAAAAGGGGAAAATGATTACGACGGTGCAAACAGATGTCTGCGTCAATCAATCATATTAAGTTTTGCAATATCAATGATAATGGCTCTTCTTGGATATTTCTATGCAGGAAATATTTTAGAGTTTGCAGGAGCAGGAAGTGACATTATAGACGATTCTGTTGCTTATTATAAAATTCTTATGATAAGTATAGTTTTCACATCATTGAGCCTTACAATGAATGCAGCTCAAAGGGGAATAGGAAAAACCAGAATCTCTATGAAAACCAATGTTATGGCAAATATATTCAACCTCATTTTTGACTATCTTTTAATAAACGGTGTTTTGGGATTTCCGAAACTTGGAGTAAAAGGTGCTGCAATAGCAACTGTTATAGGAAGTGTAGTTGCTTTTCTTATGTCTGTAAAATCTCTTATAGTCAAAGATGAATTTCTTGAACTTAAATTAAAATCAAACTGGAAATTTGACAGAAAAACTATTTCTACTCTGTTTAATATAAGCGGAAGTGCTGCAATAGAGCAGATTTTTATGAGAATCGGATTTTTCTCTTATGCAAAGATTGTTGCCTCTCTGGGAACTGTTGCATTTGCTGTTCACCAAATCTGTATGAATATGATTGATATTTCATTTTACTGTGGTGAGGGACTTGGAGTTGCCGCTGCCTCTCTCGTAGGGCAGAATTTGGGAGCAAAACGTCCTGACAAGGCAATTATTTATGGAAAAGCAAATCAAAGAATGTCTACAATAATTTCTGTTACTCTTTTCTTCCTGTTTATGTTTGGAAGAAGATTTTTAATTTCTATATTTAACAATGAGCCTGATGTTGTTGCTCTTGGTTCACAGGTGATGATGCTTATTGCTGTAACTACTTTGGTGCAGACATCTCAGACTGTTTTCATGGGCTGTCTTCGTGGTGCAGGAGATACAAAATTTGTAGCAGGAATATCTATTTTCAGTATTGCAATTTTAAGACCTTTTACAGCCTGGCTGTTTGTTAATCCTTTACAGCTTGGACTTATGGGTGCATGGATTTCTCTTTCAATAGATCAGCTTATAAGGTATCTTTTAGGAAGAATGAGATTTAACAGTGGAAAATGGACAAAAATTAAAGTATAAAAAGAAAGGAGATAAAATGACAAGAGAAGAGATTTTAAAATTAGAAGGAACAATTATAGAAAAAGAGCTGTTTCAAGAGATGTTTGAAAGTGAAGAAGTTATGAATTTTCAAAACTGCGGCATGAGTGGATTAAAAAAAGGTTACTGCTGGTTTATAGTAACTCTTATTGACGGAACAGAAGTAAATATTTACAGTGTTGAATAAATCGAAAAATATTTAAATAATTATTAAAATAGAAAAATAGTTCTCTAAGAAAAAATATCAGCAGATTTATATTGCTCACAGAAAGAAAACTTGAAACTCACTTCGTTCAAACAGTCAAGTTTTCTGTATTCTGTTTCGCTGCATAAATTACGCTGATATTTTTAATTATAGAGAACTATTTTTCATATTTTTTATATATAGTATATACTTATATAAAAACGGTGCAGAAGATTCTGCACCGTTTTCTTTTATTCAATTAAGAATTTTTAATTTTAACTATATCACAGATAAGCAATTAGTCTTCTTTTTTCTCTCCAGAGAAGTCCATAGCTGCAAGTCTGTTATATTGTCTCCATCTTCTTTGAGCATCGAATTTATTCTTAGCGAATAAAGCTTCTGCTTCTTTTGGATTAGCTTTAGATAATGTTGCATATCTAACTTCTCCCATTAGATATTCTTGGTATTTATCCCAGTTAGGCTCTTTACAGTCTATTTGTAATGGGTTTTTACCTTCTTTTTCTAATGCAGGGTTGTATCTGAATATTGGCCAGTATCCACATTCAGTAGCAAGTTTCATCTCAGTTTGAGATTTGCTCATACCTTTTTTGATTCCGTGGTTGATACATGGAGCATAAGCTATGATTAGAGATGGTCCATTGTAAGCTTCAGCTTCAGCTAATGCTTTTAAGTATTGTTGTTGGTTTGCACCCATACATACTTGTGCAACATAGATGTGTCCATAAGACATAGCTATTGCTGCAAGGTCTTTTTTCTTGAATGATTTTCCTGCTGCAGCGAATTTTGCAATTGCTCCAGTTGGAGTTGATTTAGAAGCTTGTCCTCCAGTGTTAGAGTAAACTTCTGTATCAAGAACAACAACGTTGATATCTTCGTTAGTAGCTAAAACGTGGTCAACTCCACCATAACCGATATCGTATGCCCAACCGACTCCTCCGAAGATCCATTGAGATTTTTTAACTAGATATTGTTTTAATGCTAGTAATTCTTTAGAAACTGGACATCCGCAAGCTTCTAACATAGGAACTAATTGGTCTCTAACTTCTTGAGTTACAGCTCCACTTGTTCTGTTAGCAATCCATTTTTGGAATAATTCAGCAACTTCAGCTGATACTTTGTCCATGTTCTTTTCCATTATATCTTGGATTCTGTCTCTTAAAGCTTCTACTGCAACGTGCATTCCCATTCCAAACTCAGCGTTGTCTTCAAATAATGAAGATCCCCAAGATGGTCCGTGTCCTTTTGCATTTTTACAGTATGGAGTTGAAGGAGAAGATCCTGAATAGATTGAAGAACATCCTGTAGCGTTAGCTACCATCATTCTTTCTCCGAATAATTGAGTTATAGCTTTTAAGTAAGGAGTTTCTCCACATCCTGGACAAGCACCATTGAATTCAAATAGTGGTTGAGCGAATTGAGATCCTTTAACTGTGTTTTTAGCCATTTTGTCGTCTTTGTAAGTTACTTTGTTAAACATGTATTCTGCATGTTCTACTTCACATTTAGCTTTAGCTTCATCGATAGGGATCATTACTAATGCTTTTTCTTTAGCAGGACATACGTTAACACAAGATCCACATCCTGTACAGTCCATTACAGAAACTTGGATTCTGTATTGTAATCCGTCTAATCCAACACCTACTGGTTTTTTGAATTCCATTCCAGCTGGTGCAGCAGCAACTTCAGCTTCATCTAATAAGAATGGTCTGATTACTGCGTGAGGACATACGTAAGAACATTGTCCACATTGGATACAGTTAGCTACTTGCCACTCAGGAACGCTTACAGCTATTCCTCTCTTTTCGTAAGCTGCTAATCCGTTTTCGATAGTACCATCTTCGTATCCTTTGAATGCAGATACTGGAAGGTCATATCCTTTAACGTGGTTAACTGGGTAAGATATGTTTTTAGCATATCTAGCTGTTAAGTCTTCGTCGCAGCAAGAACATTCAGCTTTTGCTGTTCCGCAAGAGCATCCTTCTGTACACTCGTCTGCTCCTAAATCTTTCCATGCTGGGTCAACAGTGATTTCAACGATTCCGTCTGCTCCTCTGTCGATTGCGTTATAGTTAAGTTGAACTATATCGTCACCTTTTTTAGCATAAGATTTTTTAGCGTAGTCTTTCATGTATTGTTGAGCTTCTTCAAATGGAATGATTTCTGCTAATTTGAAGAATGCAGATTGCATGATTGTGTTTGTTCTGTTTCCTAATCCTATTTCAACAGCAAGTTTAGTTGCGTTGATGATATAGAATTTAGCTTCTTTTTCAGCTAGTAATTTTTTGAAGCTGTTAGGGATGTGTTTAACTACTTCGTCTTTATCCCATACACAGTTTAATAAGAATGTTCCACCTTGTTTTAATCCATTGATCATATCATATTGTCCAACGTAAGCTGGTACTGAACATGCTACGAATGATGGAGCAGAAACTAGGTAAGTAGATCTGATAGGTTTTTTACCGAATCTTAAGTGAGATCTAGTAACTCCTCCAGATTTTTTAGAGTCATATGCGAAGTATGCTTGAGCATATAAGTCTGTTTTGTCTCCGATGATTTTTATAGAGTTTTTGTTAGCTCCAACTGTTCCGTCTGCTCCTAATCCGAAGAATAAGCAAGCTTTTACGTCTTCGTCAGATACTACAGTGTGGTTAGTTGCTTCTAATGAAGTAAATGTTACGTCATCTTCTATACCAATAGTGAATCCGTTTTTAGGTTCATCTTTAGTTAATTCGTCATATACTGCGAATATTTGAGCTGGAGTTGTATCTTTAGAAGATAGTCCGTATCTTCCACCTACGATTACTGGAGCATTTTCCATTCCGTAGAATAGAGCTCTTACATCAAGGTATAAAGGTTCTCCGATTGATCCTGATTCTTTAGTTCTGTCAAGAACAGCGATTTTCTTAACTGTTTTAGGGAATACATCGAAGAAGTATTTAGCTGAGAATGGTCTGTATAAGTGAACTTTTACTAAACCAACTTTTTCTCCTTTAGCTAATAAGTTGTCGATAACTTCTTCAGCAGCCTCACATACAGATCCCATAGCAACGATTACTCTTTCTGCTTCTGGGTGTCCATAGTAGTTGAAAGGTTTGTAGTCTCTTCCAGTTACTTTAGAAATTTCTGCTAAGTAGTGAGCAACTACATCTGGAACAGCGTCATACATTTTGTTTTGAGCTTCTCTTCCTTGGAAGTAGATGTCATCGTTTTGAGCTGTACCTTTAGTTACTGGGAACTCAGGGTTTAAAGCTCTCTTTCTGAATTTTTCAACAGCGTCCATGTCGATTAAGTTTTTGAATACTTCGTAGTCCATAACTTCTACTTTTTGAATTTCGTGAGAAGTTCTGAATCCATCAAAGAAGTGCATGAATGGAATGCTAGATTTGATAGCTGCTAAGTGAGCAACTCCAGCTATATCCATAACTTCTTGAACAGAGTTAGATGCTAACATAGCAAATCCTGTTTGTCTTGCTGCATAGATATCTTGGTGGTCTCCGAAGATTGATAATGCATGAGTTGATAAAGCTCTTGCAGATACATGTATAACACCTGGTAATAATTCTCCAGCTATTTTGTACATGTTAGGTATTTTTAATAATAACCCTTGTGATGCTGTGTAAGTAGTTGTTAATGCTCCTGCTAATAATGAACCGTGAACTGTTCCAGCAGCTCCCGCCTCAGATTGCATTTCAACTAATTTTACAGGAACATCAAATATGTTTTTCATTCCTTTTGCTGCCCATTCATCTGTGTATTCTGCCATTGGAGATGATGGAGTTATTGGATAAATTCCTGCTACTTCAGTAAATGCGTATGATGCATATGCTGCGGCTTGGTTTCCGTCCATAGTCTGCATTTTTTTTGCCATTTTGTTTCCTCCCTTTACTTAACTTTGAGTTTTATATATTTAATCACATTGCTGCCTTACTTTGATGTGCATGTGATTAAATCACGTGCACCTTTATATTTTATCAATAAATCTAAATTTTGTCTATTATTTAGTTACTATTTCGTATGTATCTCTAGCTATTGCTAACTCTTCGTTTGTAGGTATTTTGAATAATCTAGCTTTTGATCCTTCACCAGTTAAGTCTACGATACCTTTCTTTCTAACAGAGTTAACTTCTTTGTTCATTACGATTCCCATGAACTCTAATCCTTCAACTACAGCTTCTCTTATACCTGCAGCGTTTTCTCCGATTCCTCCAGTAAAGCAGATAGCGTCTACTCCACCTAATTGAGCTGCATAGTTTCCTATGTATGCTTTTATTTTGTAGATGAACATTTTTTCAGCAAGAATTGCTCTTTCGTCACCTTCAGCAACTCCGTTTTCCATATCTCTGCAGTCAGAAGATTTTCCAAATACTCCTAAGATTCCAGATTGTTTGTTTAATCTGTTATCCATTTCTTTATCTGTAAGTCCTCTTTTACCTTTTATGAATAAAACTGCTGCCGGATCGATATCTCCACATCTAGTTCCCATCATTACACCTTGTAATGGAGTAAGTCCCATAGATGTATCTATACATTTTCCATCTTTTACAGCTGATATTGATGCTCCGTTTCCTAAGTGGCAAACGATTATTCTTGAATGCTCAGGGTTTCCTAACTCTCTTAAACATTCTTGAGATACGAATTTGTGAGATGTTCCGTGGAATCCGTATTTTCTAACTTTTAATTCAGTGTAGTCTTCGTATGGAAGAGCATACATGAATGCTTCAGCAGGCATTGTTTGGTGGAATGCAGTGTCGAATACTCCTACATTTGGTTTTCCAGGCATAAGTTCTTGACAAGTTTTGATTCCGATTAAGTTTGCTGGGTTGTGTAATGGAGCTAATTCGTTGTTAGCTTCAATTCCTTTTAATACTTCATCTGTAAGTAATACAGATTTAACGAAGTCTTCTCCTCCGTGAACAACTCTGTGTCCAACAGCGTCTATTTCGTCAACAGATGCTACTACTCCGTGTTCTTTATCTGTTATAGCATTTATAACTAATGTTAATGCTTCTTTATGTGTAGGCATAGGCTCAGTTACAGTTATTTCAAAATCTTTAGCCGGAACTTCATATTCCATTTTAGATCCTTCGATTCCTATTCTTTCACATAATCCGATTGCAAACACTTCTTTTGTTTCCGGATTTAATAATTGATACTTAAGAGATGAACTTCCACAGTTTATAACTAATACTTTCATTTACACACTCCTCAATAATATTTTTTCAACTTTATTCAATTTTCAATAATATATTTTTGTTATTTTTGTTTAATTAGTCTTCACAACACTCTAAACATGCTTGAGCTGAAGTTATAGCTGTTAATACAACGATATCTTCTACGTTACATCCTCTAGATAAGTCGTTGATTGGTGATGCAACACCTTGGATGATTGGTCCGAAAGCTTTAGCTCCTGCTAATCTTTGAACTAATTTGTATCCAATGTTTCCTGCTGATAAGTTAGGGAATATTAATACGTTTGCGTTTCCTGATACATCAGATAATGGAGCTTTGATTTCTCCTACTGATTTAACTAATGCAGCGTCAGCTTGTAATTCATCATCAAATCTGAAAGCTACTTTTCTTTCTCTTAAGATTCTTCCAGCTTCTTTAACTAGATCTACACATTCGTGTTGAGCAGAACCTTTAGTAGAGAATGTCATTAAAGCAACTCTTGGGTTGATTCCTGCAATTATTCTTGCTGATTCAGCAGCTTCGCAAGCGATATCTGCTAATTGCTCAGAAGTTGGTCTAGGAATTACTGAACAGTCTCCGAATAATAATACGCTTCCGTATAATTCTTTGAATTGAGAAAGTTCCATAATGAATACAGAAGATACTGTTTTTACTCCTGGTTTAGTTCCAATAACTTGGATTCCTGCTTTTAATACTTTAGCTGTTGGAGAAGTTGCTCCAGAAACCATTCCGTCTGCATCTCCCATTTTTACTAACATAGCACCAAAGAAGTTGATGTCAGTAGTTAAGATTTCTTTTGCTTGTTCAAAAGTCATTCCTTTTTTAGCTCTTAATTCTGCTAATTTTTGTGCATATTCATCCATTCTTTCGAAAGTAGCTGGGTTAACTATCTTAACTCCCTCTAAAGAGATGTTGTATGCTTTTGCATCATACATTATTTTTGTTTCTTCTCCGATTAAGATAGGTCTTGCTAATTTTTCTTTTAAAATTTCAGCAGTTGCTCTTAATACTCTTTCATCTCCTGATTCTGGTAATACAATTCTTTTGTTAGCTTTTAAAGCTCTTCTTCTTACTTGACCTAAAAAACTCACTTTAGTTCCTCCTTAAAAATGCTTTATTTTAATTTAGTTGTTTCCAATATTTATTTAGAGTGTTAACCTCTATCAAAAATCTGTAAACTTCATTTAAATATATCTTAACAAATTTTCCAATATATTACAATTATTTTTCATATTTTTTTGCACTTTTTTTACTTTTACCTATCATTTTAAAACTATTTGAAATCAGATACTGTTGATAATTTTAGTCAAAAATTGCCTCTATATAATCTTTCATGTTAAATTCTCTTAAATCGTCAATTTTTTCTCCTACACCGATATACTTGATAGGTTTTTTAATCTCTTCAGATATACTGAACACAATTCCGCCTTTTGCAGTACCATCAAGTTTAGTTACTATAAACCCGGTAAGCTTTGTTGCCTCGTTGAAAACCTTTGCCTGTGTTAACCCGTTCTGCCCTGTTGTACCATCAATAACCAATATTGATTCGTATCTTGAATGCCCAAGTTTCTTTATTATTATATTATTTATTTTTTCAAGCTCTTTCATTAAGTTATTTTTATTGTGAAGTCTTCCTGCTGTATCTATTATAACCACATCTGCTTTTTTATCCATTCCAGCCTGAATAGCATCATAAACAACAGCTCCCGGATCACTTCCCTCATCTTTCTTTATAACTTCTACATCTGCTCTTTTTCCCCACTCTTCAAGCTGCTCTACTGCAGCAGCTCTGAATGTATCAGCAGCTCCTATAATTACTTTTTTTCCAGAGGCTTTTAGTTTCTTAGCAATTTTTCCTATTGTTGTTGTTTTTCCAACTCCGTTTACTCCCACAACTAAAATTACATTTAATTCCCCGTCTCTTATATCAAGTTCATTTCCTTCATCTATTAAGAACTTGCTCATAACATCTTTTAAAACTGAATAAATTTCAGAAGGATCTTTAATTCCTCTTGCTTTTACTTCTTTTTCAAGAGTATTTACTATTTTCACAGTCATATCCATACCAATATCAGACTGAATAAGAAGATCTTCCAATTCTTCATACAGTTCTTCATCTATAACAGTTCTTCCTGAGAAAATATTTTTAATCTTACCAAACAATCCCTCTCTTGTACGGAAAAGTTTGTCTTTTAAAGAGGAGAAAAATCCCTCTTCTTTTTTTTCTTCCTTTTTCTCTTCTATTATTGTAGGTTTTTCTGTTTCTGTTTCTATTTTTTCTTTTAAATCTTTCTCTTCATTTTCAGCAAGGTTTATTTCCTTTTTCTCTGTTTCTTCCTGCTTTTTGTTTTTTCCAAAAATTTTGTCAAAAAATCCCATTATGTACCTCCAATTTATTGTATCTATATCTCAATATTAACATATTCAAGCACTTTTTTCAATATCTTGGCTAATTATTACGCATTTATGTTTCAAATAAGCATCAAAATTTTTATCTTTGTTTATTCATGCTAATTCTTAATTGCAAATTTACGATAATTAGTATAAAATATATACACAGATAAAAGTTTCATTTATAAGGAGGAATATTAATGGATAACGCATTAGAATTAGTAAGACAAGCAAGAAGAAAAAATAAAATTGAAAGAGAAATTGAAGATAACGAAAGAAAAATAAGAGATAACAGAAAAAGAGTTACTCTTCTTAACAACCTTCAGGAATATGTAAAACCAACTATGTGCTATGATGATTTTATAGCTATCGTTGAAAGCATGAAAGCTGACTACGAGGAAAGAGTAAGCGACTATATCATCAAAAATGCTGACTTAGGAAAAGAAAGAAAAGATCTTATAAAAGCAATCAGAAACTTCAAAGCTCCTACAGCACAAAATAAATAATTCAGAGGTAAATAATGTCTACTAGATATTTAGAGAAACTTATTGATGAGTTTCACAAACTTCCGGGAATAGGGAGAAAAAGTGCTGCAAGGCTTGCTTTTCACATTCTTGAAATGGATGAAACAGAGGTTGAAAGATTTTCTTCAGCCATGATGAATGTGAAAAAATTTGTAAAAAAATGCTCTGTATGCGGCAATTTCAGTGAAAATGATTTGTGTGATATATGCAGCAATGAATCAAGAGATAAAAGCATTATCTGTGTTGTTGAGGACAGCAAAGATATTGAGCCTCTTGAGAAAACAGGAAAATACAATGGAGTATATCATGTGCTTAATGGTAAGATAGCACCTCTTAACGGGATTACTCCTGACAAGCTTAATATTAAATCTCTTCTTGAAAGAATAGCATCAGATGATATAAAAGAGATAATATTTGCTTTAAATCCTGACTTAGAGGGAGAAACAACAGTTTTATACTTGACAAAGCTTATAAAACCGTTCGGCATCACTCTTACAAAAATTGCAAGCGGAATTCCTATGGGAGGAAATATAGAATTTACTGATAGTGCAACTATTGCAAAGGCACTTGAAGGAAGACAGGAGCTATAATAAAATTAAGGAGGAAAACTATGAATGAAATATTTGAAAAAATAAAAAAGAATACTCCTGAACTTATTATGTTTCTGAAAGCTATGCCAAAAGGAGGGGATCTTCACACTCATTCTCTTGGTGCTTCTTATTCTGAATTTGTCTATGAAGATGCTGTAAAACTTAATGATTATTATGATTTAAGAAACAATATGTTTCTTACTGAAGAGGAATATCATCTTTCTGACAGAGATAAATCTATAATAAATATAGAAGAGTTTAAAAAATATTATGCTGATAATATGTTTAATTCATACAGCATGAGAGGCTGGAACGGCACACAAGAGGGAGCAAAACATTTTTTCAATACTTTTCCTTGTGTTATAAGCAGTAAAAGAACTGAAAATAATATGATTCTGGAAATGATTAAAAGAAATATAAATCAAAATGTAAATTATCTTGAAATTATTTCTGAATGCGTTCCCCATAAGACAGCTGATATTTATAGGAACTCATTAAAAGATATTGATTTTAAACTGGAAAATATGAAAGAATATTGTGAAATTCTGGATACTTTGGATAATGAAGAAAATCTTGCAGCAGTTAAAAATTTCTTAGATGCCAGAGAAAATTTCTTAAAAGAAAAGGGTATAACAGATTTTACTGTAAGATATATTCCTTTTTTATGCAGAGTAAGTTCTTCACTTAAAAATTTCTTTATCGAGGCATATTTTTTAATGCTTTACTCTATAAAAGATTACAGAATTGCAGGTGTAAATATTGTAGAACCTGAAGATGCTGTTTTCTCAAGAGAAAATTTTGAAAAGCATTTAGAAATAATCCGTTTTGTTTACAGATATCTTTCTGATAAATATATTGACTATCCAAAGAAAATAAATCTTACTCTTCATGCTGGTGAGCTTTCATTAAAACGTTCACCCTTAGAAGATATGTCAGACAGAATATGCAGTACAATTTTTTTAACAAGAGATAAAAACGAGCAGAAATTCCCTGCTGCCAAAAGAATAGGACATGGAGTGAGCATTCCTTGGGAAGACAATGCTGATGAACTCTTAAAATTTATGAGCACAAATAAAATTC
The DNA here is from genome assembly GCA_900542625.1 of uncultured Fusobacterium sp. Classification (GTDB taxonomy): domain Bacteria; phylum Fusobacteriota; class Fusobacteriia; order Fusobacteriales; family Fusobacteriaceae; genus Fusobacterium_B. The sequence goes on along the minus strand of UQOH01000036.1, from coordinate 4,678 downwards.
CTGTGGAGATATGCCTTTCAAGCAATGATATTATTCTTGATATTAAAGGAAAAAATCACCCATTCTCATTATATAAAAAATATAATGTCCCTATGATAATCTGTACAGATGATGAGGCTGTAAGCAGGAGCAACATCACTCTGGAATATCTGAAAGCTGTTGAAAATTATGATCTTACATATGAAGATTTAAAAAATCTTTCAAGAAACGGAATTGAATATTCTTTCCTTGAGGGAGAAAGTCTTTTCGTTGACAATGATTACAGCAGCATAAGAGAAGAATTTAAAAATATAAGTTCTATTGAAAAGTGGAAAGAAAAATTTATAGAACACAGAAATTTCATTTTAGAAAATGAAAAATTAAAAAAACAGATTGAACTGGAAATAAAATTTATTCTGTTTGAACAAAATTATAAGTAATTTAAAATTAAGAAAAAATCGGATTGGATATTCCCAGTCCGATTTTCTTTTTTGAACTTTTATATTTTTTCTTGAAACAGATAACTCTTATTCTTTTCAACATAATGTTCTATAAGTTTTCTGCATGTTGCCTTGTAATATTTTTCTGCCTCTTTATAATTTTTATTTAATTCTGCTGTTACCCCTGCAAGAAATGCTGCTTTTACTGTTGAAGGTTCTTTCATCTCCAAATCATTCCACAAGGATAATCTCACATATTTCCAATACATTTCATGTATTTCAGGAATACATCCTTTTGTCCAAGTCTTGCTTTCCATAAAAAAATGAAGAACAACTGTATCTTTATGAAATTCTGCACTCAGAGGATTGTTAACTTCTATGTGACAATTAAATCTATCCCCTATATCAAGAAAATTTCCTTTCAAAACTGTGTTCAAAGCATCTTCCTCTATTCCTGTTAATATCTCGCTGTTTTTCTGGTAAAAATCCAAAACTTTTTCTGTTATCCTGTTTTTATTCCATAACACTGCATTTATAAAGAGAAAACCTCCTGCAAGAAATTTATCCTGATTCAGATTAAATCTCTTTATTTTCTCAACAGGAGGATAAAATGCCGCTCCTGCAACAATTTTTTCTTTCATATCCATTGCCCACAGTTCATCAAGCCTTTTTATACACAGCATATCAACATCCATGTATAAGATTCTGTCTATATCCTTTGAAATTAAAGAGGGAAGTAAAATTCTAAGAAGTACAGACCTGTGAAGTCTTGGAGCTGCATTTGAAGATATTGGATTAAGCTTGTTTAAAATTTTTCCTCCGTCATAGAAAAATATCTTTACATTTCTATAAAGCACTGCAAACTGATTAAAACGCCTTATATCCTCTTCATATAACCCGTCATCATAAACTATATGAAAATGTACAGGCTGATTCAAATGAGTCATAACAATATTTGTCATTAAAACCCCTGCATATTTTCCATATTCTCCATTTACCCCAAACCCTATATGATAAATATTATTCTTCATAATTATCCTCATCAAAAGCCTTATTTCCAAAAAGCCATGCTTTGTTATCCTCTACGTAATATTCTGTAAGCTTTCTTGCAACAGCACCATAATATTTACATGCCTCTTCATGATTTCCCTGAAGTTCTGCAGTTATTCCTGCAAAGAAAGCTGCTTTTATTGTTGTAGGCTCCAGCATCTCCATATCATACCATAAAGACTGACGGACATATCTCCAGTATATGTCATGAATATAGGGCACACACCCTTTTGTCCAAGGTTTAGCCTCTTTTATAAAATGAAGTGCTGCAGTGTCTTCTCCTATATTTATAGTTAAAGGATTGTTTACCTCTATAAGAAAACTGAATCTGTCGCTCAGTTCAAAAAAATCTCCCTTAAGAACAGTGTTGATTGCATCTTCCTCTACTGCCAGCATTTTTTCACTGTATTTCTGGAAACATGAAACAACTTTTTGGCTGAAATTATTTTTATTCCATAAAGGCACATCATAAAGAAGTATGCCTGCATTCATTCTTTTTCTTGTTTCTGTTGAAGAATCGCTTTTGGTAGCCCCTACTGCCATTCCCTTCATATCTATTCTCCACAGTTCATCAAGCCTGTCAAGACAAAGCATATCAACGTCCATATACAAAAGTCTTTTTACATCTTTAGGCACAAATATCGGGAGCAGAACTCTGAGAAGTACTGCTCTGTGAAGTCTTGGAGATGCTTTAGAGGATATTGGATTTAAACTGTCTAAAAATTTTGAGGCATCATATAAATATACTCTTACATTTTTGTAAAGCACAGCAAACTGATCAAAACGTTTTCTGTCCTCTGCACTTAAACCGTCACAGGCTATATGAAAAAATATTGGCTGACCCAGATGAGTCAGCACAATATTTGTCATAAGAACACCTGCATATTTAGCATATTTTTCATCTACTCCAAAACCTATATGATAAATACTGCTGTTCATATTAATTTCTCCCCGTTTAATTTATTAGAAAGTGTAACGAAGTCCTAAACTTGCATGCCATTTGTTTCTTACAACATCTCCTGTTGATCTCTGCAGTCTTCCGTAAAGTGCTGTATCTTCTCTTACAAGTCTGTTAAATCCTACACCATATTCAATCCAAGTATCTCCTCCTGAAAGCTCTGTTTTTACTCTTGTATCATTGTATTGTGCACTTACGTTTACATCTCCTGAAAACTCATGAGCTGCCATAAGTCTTAAATATACATTATCTCTTGGACCAAGATTTTTACCAAGCTGGAATCCTGCCCGACCGATTAATGATTCGTAGCTGTCATTAAATACATCTGCTCCTCTTGCTCCGTTAAAATCCATTGTATATTCTGCATCTTCAATATGAATATATGATAACTGAGCTAAAGGCTCGATATAATAATCTTCATGGTTTTCAAAATCATGGTGATGCCCAAATTCAATATCAATATTTACACCTGATGTGTCATAATCTGCCTCATAAGTATTTCCATCTTTGTGATAAGAAAGTTCATTGTCAATATGTCCATATTTAAAGATGAAATCTGCAAAGTTTCCATTATTTCCCATATATGCTGCATACATTCCAAATGCTGCTGAATCAGATTCTCCAGAGCCATGATTTGAATCAAGCTCTCCATCTATGTAGTTAAAAGTAATTCCTGTAAATACTTTTCCCTCTTCTGTTTTTGTTTTCTGATCCATACCAATCTGAACAGCTCTGTATTCTAAATCAGTGTTTATTCCTTTACGAAACTCTGTTTCTCCAGAGTAAATTCTTCCCCAGACACCATGCTCAGCCTCATTGTTTCTTAAATCTCCCATACGCTGGAACAGATCACTGTTATCAGCACGCCAAGCCTCTGCCATAGCAGCTGCAGCAGCTATTTCTATAAAATCGTGTCCGTCTCCTTTATCAATAGTTTTGTCTGCTCCTACCATTACCCATTTTCCACTTCCGTCTTTTTCATCTTCTTCTATTTTCGGAGTAGTTGTAACTTCAAGAAGTCCTGCACTTGCCTGTCTTGTATATTCTTTTCCTGTTACTTGAATTTTATCCAAATTATCCCCTGTAATCTCCATTACAAGAATCCTATCATCTTTTTCAAGCTCCCATTTTCCATCAGCAAACGAAGGGTCTGCCACTACCTGAACATAATAAGCCAATTCCTCTCCTGTATCTTCATTAACTCCTTGAACATCATTAAGTTTAATTATGTCAGCTTTTTTGTTTGCTATATCACTGCTTATACGGAAAGTTGTATCTTTTATATTCTGTCCAACTTTATTTAAAGTAAATGTTCTGTCACCCATAGAAACACCATCACGAACTTCATCAGGTGTTTTATGATAAATATCTATAATTCCACCATTACTTGTAATATATGTTTTTAGCTCTGAATTAGTCCCATCAACTGTATATTCGTCCTGCTGAGCATACCATCTTGCCTCATTTTCAAGATTTAAATATATTTGAGAAGTAACATTACTTTGGTATTGCCCTTGTTTCTTTTCAGTTTCCATTTTTCCTGCAAAGAATGATTCTTTGTTATTTAAATTTAATTTTATTTTTGCATCTGCAATTCTATTTTCCTGTGATTCATTATAAGCGTAAGTTTTTATATTCCCTATTATTTTTACAATATTATTCTGACCTTCATTTACACTTATTAAAGCTGTGGCAGCTTCGTATGAGGCTCTGGCTGTGCTGTATAAAGCATAGCCGTTTTTCTTTTTATTGGTTATAGATAAGTTATTTTTGAATACTCCTCTTGTTCCTCCCTCTACATCAGAATTACCGCCATCTCCATATACTTTTACAGCCTCATCTCTTTCGGGGTCTATTATTTCAACTTGGTTATTAAAATTAACTCCGCATTTTGTTATATAAATTCTTTCGTTTATTTCATTTTGTTCGTCAACATTACCAGACTCATAACTTTTAGCATATCCCTTTTCATAATATGTTCCTGCCAATGATCCCAGACATAACAAGAAAACTATTTTTCTTTTTAAGTTATCATTACTTTTCCCTTTCATAAACCATCACCCTCCAAACTATTTTGCATTATCACACAAAATATCTTCCAGCAGTCTGCTTGATTTAAATTTCACATGGACTCTTCCTTTTTTTATGGGTAATATCTCTTCGGGGTTTTTAGGATTGTTTATCCATGTTCTTTTGGTCTGCCTTATTTCAAAACTTCCAAATTTTCTGAATATTACTTTCCTGTCCTGCT